>NZ_JBQWRH010000010.1:0-238403 GCF_052545115.1 Nocardia glycosmidis
TATGTCGTGGTATCCGTCGGTGAAAATCGAGGACGGCGGGTCGCCGGTCGTGTCGCAGGCGGGGGCGGGATTGCTGCTGCGGACGATGGAGAAGACCGGGCTGAGCAGGGAGTTGTCCGAGAGGTTGTCGCCGTGGCGTAGATCGGGTGCGGTGCATGATCCGGGCAAGATCGTGGGTGATCTGGCGGTGATGCTCGCGCTCGGTGGGGATTGTGTCTCGGATCTGGCGTTGCTGCGGGCCGAGCCCGGTGTGTTCGGTGTAGTGGCTTCGGATCCGACGGTGTCCCGGTTGATCACAGAGTTGGCCGGTGATCCGCGCAAAGCGTTGGCGGGGATTGCTTCAGCTCGCGCGCAGGCGCGAGCCCAGGCGTGGGAATCGGCGGGAACGGCTGCCCCTGATTACGGGGTCGACGCGGCGGCGCCGTTGGTGATCGATCTCGATGCCACTTTGACCGAGGCGCACTCAGAGAAACAACACGCGGCACCGACGTTCAAACGCGGTTTCGGTTTCCACCCGTTGTGGGCGTTCATCGACCACGGCGAAGCCGGGACCGGGGAACCGGCCGCGGTGATGCTGCGCCCCGGTAACGCCGGCTCGAACACCGCCCATGACCACAAGCAACTACTGGCTGATGCTTTGGCGCAGATACCGCAGGTCAACCGGTGGCGAGTCGGCCGCAAACTGCTGGTCCGCGCCGATTCCGGTGGCGGCACCCACGAATTCCTCGACTACTGCCACCGCCGCCGAGTCCAGTATTCGATCGGGTTCGTCCTCACCGACGACATCGTGGCTGCCCTCGACGAACTCGGCGGCGGCAACTGGATCCCCGCCTGCGATGCCGACGGGAAAGTCCGGCCCGGTGCATGGGTTGCCGAGGTCACCGGCCTGCTGAATCTGTCGGGTTGGCCGCCCGGGATGCGGCTTGTGGTGCGCAAGGAACGACCGCACCCTGGTGCGCAGTTGCGGTTCACCGACCATGACGGTCTCCGGTTGACCGCATTCGTCACCAACACCACGGCCGGGGCGCTACCGGAGCTGGAGTTGCGGCACCGCCGCCGCGCCCGGTGCGAGGACCGGATCCGCGCCGCGAAGGACACCGGCCTGCGCAATCTCCCGTTCCACAACTACAACGCCAACCGCATCTGGACAGCGATCGTCGCACTCGCCATGGACCTGACCGCCTGGACACAGACACTGGCCTTCGCCGGCCATCACGCACGCCGATGGGAACCGAAAACACTACGACTGCGACTGTTCTCGATCCCGGCGCGCCTGGCCCGTCACGCCTGCCGGGTCCACCTGCGCCTGGCGGCCCACCACCCGTGGACCGGTCTCGCGCTCACCGCTTTCACCCGCCTCGCAGCTCCCTGACCAGTATCAACCCGTCCCTGCGAATCAAGAAAGACACCCTCCGGGCTCGTGGAACCCGGCAGCCCACCCGCTGGTCGGGGCGGCTCACGCCGCCCCGACCAGCGAAAACAACCACCTCGAACCCCTTCGGGCCAACTCCCACCCTCACGAAAGATCGAGGCTAGCGAACGCCGCGGGCCATCTCCAAGGCCGAAGCAGCAGTCGCCAACCTGTCGGCTGCCCAACCGGCACCGACGACGATGACTCCGGTGCACCAACGAGATTCAGCGTATCTATGCGGGCATAGGATCGTCACTCGGATCAGTCGGCGCACTGCGCCACCGACAAACCGTCCACTCCGAACCGGATTGATGGCAAAGGCCCGCAGCGTAATCACCACCGGTGCCCAGAACAGCCCCAGACCGGACACCACGGTGATCACGCGGTCTGCCGTTATCGCTGTTCCGTCGAAGAACATCGATACCATGGCTACGGTCAGCGTAGCGAGCAGAGCTGTCACGCTCAGCGCGTAGGCAGCTGCGATGACGCGATGCTGAAAGATGAGCGCGGCCATCGTGGCGACGATCATCGTGACGAACAAGGCGTCGATCAGCAGCACCAGTCCAAGGGTCGAAACCATCGATGAGAGAATTTCACCCCAGGAGGTTCCGCTGCTGCGGCTGGCGTAGGTCAGGGCAGCAGTCGGGATCGCCAGCGTCATCAGGAGGATCCCGGCGATCTCGCGGACCCACCACAACCATTTCCAGGCATTCGGGTAGGGTGCCGCCGTCCTCGCATCCGACCAGCGCGCAGATGGATCCTCAGGGCCAGGGGAACCGTCGGCGGGGGAACCCACGAGGCGGCGTAGCCGCCTGAGCTCGGCCGCATTGCGGTCGCGCCGAACCTCGGCTTCAAGGTCCTTGCCGTCACGCAGGCCGGCCTCCGCATCGAGGCTGAATATCGCGATCACTATCGCAACCAGCAAGATGGCGACTCCGGTGAGAAGCTTGCCCTTCAACGCCACGGCATCGACGAAGGACGAGAGCCCGACCACGATCGCACCCACCCCGCACAAACTGGCGGCTTGTGACATGACAAGATGACGAGCATAGAGAGCAGCTCGCGCATCGTATTCTTCCGGGGAGAGGCCGGTGGCCGGCTGGGGTTGGGGATTTGCCGTGCGCAGCCACCACGCAACTACATGGAGCGCGATCACTACGGTGACGAACAGTCCCAGGAGGGCAGTCCCCTCGTTGTGGTCGATCACGAGCTGAATGTCTATCCGCGATAGCGGTGTGTTCGGCAGGGTGGACGAGAGCGCGAACCCGCCGGCCAGCACCGCGTAGAGGATCGCCGCACGGACTGTGAAGTACACGACCCGCGCCGTCGTTTCGCCCAGATGCGTTCGCACTCTGGGCGCCAGAAGCTGGCGCAACTGCTCCTCTGGACCATTGCCCGCGCTGGATCCTGTTGTGCCACCGTTGTGTTCGTCCATATCCCCACCTGTCCCGGTCTCGGCTCAGCTTCTCAGTCTGCATCGATCTCGATCGCCACGATTGTGCCCGACTATGGCAGTGCGATCCGCGGAACCCGCCAGCGTCCGAACAGCGGTGCAATGGGCTATCTCATGCTGCTATCGACGGATTCATGAAATCGGTGTGCACCGGCCGCCCGATCTCCAGCTATTCCGGCAGGAGCGCTCACCGGACAGGTTCCGCAACACTTCATGCCCTGCCCGGCCGAGGGCCTCCCAAGTGACGTTCGTCCTCGATTGCGAGGTTGCCGCCATCGGTACGGACCGCAACGTAGGATCCGAATTGCGCTGCTTCCAGGCGTTTCAGCTGGGCGGCTAGTTTTCCGCTGCGCGGGACGATCTCTACGATCCGGTCCGAGGACCGGAGGCCCCGGGCAACAGCGAGGACGTCGGCGACAGGAACATCGGCTTCGGCCAGCACAGCGACTGCGGAGCGTGTGCCGGTGTCCTGGACGAGCCCGATGATGCGTTCGAATCCGATCGAGAACCCACAAGCAGGAGCGTCCCGGCCGACGGTGCGGCCGATCAGGTTGTCGTAGGGGCCGCCGGCGGCGACCGAGCTCGACATTCCTGAATGCGAGATCTCGAAGATCTGACCGGTGTAATAACCCATCCCTCGCACCAGCGTCGGATCGAAACACCAACCCGCGCGGCGCTGTTCGCCGAGCCGATCCAGGCTGCCCATCGTAGCGGCGAGATCATCCAGCACGGCGATGTCGAGGCACGGCAGCGCGTCGGCGACGGTGTCAATGAGCTTGCCCGCCGGGACTTCCTGGAGTCGGTCGATGATCTCGAGTGCACGGGTGGTCGCAATGGCGGGCAGGCCCAGGCTGTCGAGTTCGGTGCGGACGCCGTCCCAGCCGATCTTGTCGAGTTTTGTCCAGGATGATGAAGAAGCGGTCCCAGCTGGCCTCGGGCAGTGCGGCGTCGGCGGCGAGTGCGGTGAGGAAGCGCCGATCGGACAGCCGTACGGTCATGTCGTCGAGTCCGACGGTGGCTGCACCGATGTCATCGTGTCTCCCATGCTCGGCGAAAGGTGATGGTCAGCGATCGTCATGGAGCACTGGTGGGTGCGAGCTTCTCGACGCTATGCCATGACCACTCCGAGTGCACCAGGATCACGCTGCTGCCGCAGATCGGTGGCAGGGCCCGGTGCAGGTCTGCGGGATCAGCGGAATTGAGGATCAGCAAACGGCTGGCGTCGGGTGTGCACCATTGCTCGGTCAGGTACACGATCTGCGTGACAATCTTGTTCTTCTTGCCCACATGGGGCGCGAGCCAGTCGCCAGGACGATATTCCCACAAGTACAAGCCGATCTCGACGGTCTGCAGGTCGATTTCCGTCAGCCGTTGCATCCGCTGGCGGTAATCCGCGGAGCGAGCAACACTCACCAATCTCTCCGGTCTGATCGCGATCGATGGGATATCAATTCGTCCTACACTCGGACCGATGGGCTCGATCCGCCGGGCCGGGGACATGTTGTTCGGCACGCCAGGGTGATCGACTGTCGGGCCTGCAATCGCTGTGAATACGAACTGGTCCGTGCGATAGTCGCTTCGCATGTCGGCATAGCGATACGACCTCCGGTGGGAATGCGGACACGTCCGGACCGGACAACGATTCGACGTCGCTGACCTGCAGTTGTTTTGGTCCAGGGGGGCGGCCTTCGGGCAGTTGACCCAAGATGGTGACGTTCCTGCACGGCACAGCCGGTTCGCCCGAGCGAGGCGTTCGCGGCGGAAAGGGGGGGTAGTGGATTCCGCGATCTTGGTCCATGCGAGTTTGCGGGAGGTCTTCGCGTCGCTGGACAACGGTCGGGACGGCACATCAGGCTCAGGGAGGGTGGAATTCGTCGACGATGGGAAAATCGACGCCTTGGACGACATATCGGATCCGATCATCTTTCTCCCGGTCCATACCGAACGGCAGGGCGATCGGGTGCACGAGGTGCGGTCGCGCCAGCCAGCCGCTGTGATCGTCGCGGTGACCAACGATGTCACGGGGCATCCGACCCACTACGCCATCCGGTCCGGCGCCGATCTCGTGGTCAACCTCGCGATTGCGAATCGGAGGCAGCAAGACGTCATCCGCTGGTTCACCACCGGCACCCGGAACCTACCCGCGCGCGCGGCCGGTGGCTCCTCCCAGTCGGGCGAAGCCCCGGTTCGGGCGTCGGTATCCCAGATCTCCCCGCCCGATCCGATGATCCGCGGGCGGTCCCTTGGGGTGGCCGAGTCGGAGCTCGTCGGCATGCTGCTCGGTTCGATGACCGTGGCGGAGATCGCCCGGCGCGCGTTCATTTCCGAGCGTTCGATGTACCGGCGCATCAGGGCGCTGTATCGCAGGCTCGGCGTCAACGACCGGGCCGAACTGCGTCGATCGATGGGCGGCTTCGCTACGGATCTCAACGCGGGCACCGCGTGACGACGCAGGTCAGCCCATCAGCGCCGCGTCCGGAGTCTGCAGTAGTAGTGCACCGGTAGACCGGCGCAGTCTGCGGTCGTGGAACATCAGTTCGGCGGCACGCAGGTCGCGCAGGGAGCGTTCCAATCCCAGCTCCGAATCTCGCAGGTAGCCTTCGTCCCATCCGACGAGTCGCACCATGCGGTCCACGGCGGTGAAACAGTGCCGGCTTGCCACGGTTTTCAGCACGTTGAGGTGGATCTGGTCGGTGGAGCCTGCCAGATCGGCGTCGTCGGCCGCCCGGCGCACACAGGCCCCCAGACAGGCGGCAACGACCTCGATATCCGCTCGGATGCGCGCCAGATCTTCCAGTGCCGCGTCGGATTCGACCAGCCGGCGTCCGGCGCCCCGGCGAATCCACCGCAGCACCTTGGCGAGGGCATCTTCGGCGCATCCGAGCCAGGCCGATGCCCAGCCGATATGCGCCAGCGGTGCGAAATAGGCGGGCAGCAGCTCGGGGAGCGGGGTGCGGAGCTCGTTGGCTCGCGGCACCGACCCGGCGAAGTCCAGCGCGACGTTGCCGGTCGACCGCATGCCCATCATGTCCACGCTCGGGCCGACGGTCACCGTCAGGTCCTCGCGGTCCGCGTATACCAGCGCGGTGTCACGCGGCGAACGACTCGCTGTCGATTGCGTCTTGATCAGGAAGGAGTCGGCGAAACATCCGCCGGTGACGACGGGCGCGTGACGCCGGATGGCGATGCGCTCGCCGTCCGGCACCGGGGCGACATCACTGGTGTGCAGGTCACCGCCTGTCGATGTTTCGGTCGTCACCGAGCCGATGTAGTTCGCGCCCCGGCGGACCGAGTCGAAGACCCGGTCCCGGAGCTCGTCGGCGGCGTATCGGCGAATCGTCAAGACCTGCTGGCTGTGCATGACCCAGATCAGCGCGACCGAAGCCGAGGCCCGGCCCAGGACACGAGCAACCGCCGAGTACGCGACCGGGATTCCGGCTGCGCCGATATCGTCCTGCGCGAACGTCGCGAGCAGGCCGGTCGACCTGATCGCTTCGAGTGACTCCGCGGCGAACACCCCGCGGCGGTCGGCCTCGGCCGACTCCGAGCGGGCGACCGCGGCCACCGCGGCGGCCGCCGCGAGAGCGTTCGATCCGGCTGTGGCTGTTGTCACGACATCTCCTGTCGGTCCGTGGATTCGGATTGCCGGGGGGTGTGGAATTCCCCGGCCCCGGCCGCCATCCTCAGCACGCCGGTGGCCTGTTCGGTCAGTGCGGCGCGGTGGCCGAGCACGATCAGGGTGATTCCCAGCCGTTGGATGTTGCCGAAGATGGCCTGCTCGGTGGCCGGATCGACCGCGCTGGTGGCCTCGTCCATGATGAGTAGCCGGGGCTTCTTGACCAGCACTCGCGCCAACGCGATTCGTTGTCGCTGGCCGCCGGACAATCCCGCGCCGTCAGGGCCCAGGATGGTCTCGTATGTCATGGGCAGGCTCGATATGAACCCGTCGGCTTCGGCGAGTGCGGCCGCGTCGCGAATCTGTTCCAGGGAGGCGTCGGGCGCGCCCAGCCTGATGTTGTCGACGATGCTGCCCGCCATCAGGCCGGCGTGTTGGTCGACATAGCCGATGCGTCGACGCAGCTCACTCGGATCGAGATTCGCGTAATCGCGGCCGGCGATCGTGAGCGCACCGGATACCGGCCGGATGAGGGCGCCGAGCAGCATGCCCAGCGTCGACTTGCCCGAGCCCGAGGGACCGATCACGACGAGAGTTCCGCCCGGCGGGACGGCGGCGGAGATATCGGATATCGAGTCGGACGCAGCACCGGGGTAGCGGTAGGTCACACCGCGGATATCCACCGACGGCGGTTCGTCGAGCCACGTCGACGCCGCGCCCGCGGGTTCGGGCGCGGCGGTCAGGATATCGTTCATCCGCATCAGGTCGGGGGCCAGTTCGACCATCGTGGTCGCGGCGGTCGCCACATTCGACAGGGAGACGAACAGGCCCGCGGTGAGCACGCTGAGCGTGACGGCGGCGGGGAAGGCGGCCGGGTCGCCGCCGGAGACCGCGATCGAGCCCCACAGCACGGCGAGCGGCGCCGCGAACTGAATAGTGGCGACGAAGGACGTCAGGATTCCGGTGTGGCGTCGCTTCCGGGTCCCTACGCTCAGCTCCCTGGAAAACGAGTTCATCCACCGCAGATGGGCGGCGCCCTCGGCGCCCAGCGCCTTCACCGTGGTGATCCGCGTGAGCAGTTCCTGTGTCTCGCCGGTGGTCCTGATGTGCGCCTCGAGCATATCCGCGGACAACTGCCGTTCGCGGCGCCACGACAGGCCCATCGCGGTGCCGAAGAGTGCGATGAATCCGCCTATCAGCAGCGACAGCAGCGGTTGGCGGTAGGCGATCATCGACAGGTAGCCGGCGACCAGCAGCACATCGAACATCGCGCCCAGGGTGGCCACCGAGATGACCTGCTTGAGCCGGGCCGCGGCCCGGACCCGGTGGGCGAGATCGCCCGGATGCCGCGCGAGAAAGAAGTCCAGCGGCAGCCGGGTCAGCCGCGCCATCAGCATGTGTCCGGCGCGCTGTTCGAGCAGGCTTTGGATCGACACGATCAACCGGGACCGTGCCACCTGCAGCGCCCCGAACGAGACCACGACGAGAACCAGCAGTACGCCGAACCGCACCGGCTGGTCGGCGAACGGCTCGCCGCCGGCGCCGCTCGTCGCCGCCATGCGGCCGAGGGCCGTGGGCAGGACGAGCGCGTAGCCGAGCAACAGGGCGGAGACCGCCAGCGCGGCGAACCATCGCCGCGTGCGGGGCAGGAACCGCCGCGCCACGGCGAGACTGTTCGGAGCGGACGAGCGGTCCGGCACCACCGGCTGCCCGGTCCGGCCGGGAGCGAATTCTATTGCCACCCCGGTGAAATCACGGTCGGCTTCGTCGTAGCTGAGGACGCGGCGACCGACGGCAGGGTCGATGATCGACACCCCGGATCGGGACGCCCGATCCAGCACGACGAAGTGATCGAAGCGCCAGAACAGGATGGCGCCGGGCGTCAGCCGGGTGAGACCGGCCAAGTTCGTGCGCACGCCCCTGCCGTCCAGCCCGTGTCTGCGGGCGACACGCAACAGGGCCAGCGCCGAGACCCCGTCCCGCCCGGTGGCGGTCTCGTGTCGCAGTTCCTGAGCGTCCACCGCTATCCCCCGGTGCACCAATACCATTCGCAAACAGGCAGCGCCGCAGTCGGCGGCGCCGAGCTGGGGGTAGAACGGAATATGACCGTCGGCCCACCGGCGGCGCAACGGGTTCCGGCCGGGAATCGGGTCGCGCCCGCCCACGAAGGTCGGTGCGCCGAACGTGGCCGCGCGTCCGTGCGCTTCGCGAGCGGCCCTGCGGAATCGGCCGGGCGAGGTCTCCTCGGACGCGATGCTCCCGGTCATCCGTGCACCAATCGGTGCAGCATCCGGTGGGCGTCGGCTACGGTATGACGGGCCACGTTCATCTGCACGGTGACCTCGAAGGACCGGCCGGTGTCGTCGATTCGGACCGCCACCGGCCGGGCCGTCGCCCGGCGCGGCCGGAATGTTCGGGTCTGCACGGTGGCGGTGTGGTGCGATCGTGGTTCCTCGGCGCGCTGCACGAAGTTGAAGGTCGGGAACGGCCGGTTCGGCACGGCATGCCGGCGCTCGAGTGCGCGGAGCCGGCAACTGTCGACGTGCTGGTGTGCGGCCGTGCGCATGAGCTTGCCGCCGACGCGCCGGCGCCAGGCCGGATCACCGAGGTCCACGATCATCGGTCGCACCGTGCCGAACATCCCGATCTGGCGGGCCAGGCGGTCTGTGCGATAGCTCAGTCGCAGGTCGACGAGGCTCGGACCCGGGTGGTATCGCGCCCATTCGGTGAGCAGCCGTTCCAGGAACAGAGCGGGGCTGTGCCAGGGGCCGGCGGACGATCCGGTCAGCTCCGAGTACGCGGCGGACTCGATGACAGCGTGCGCGCTGTGCGGAGGAGCGGCCGGGAGTTGTTCGTGTTCGGCCAGAGCTTCTGCCGCACCGGCGAATTCGCGCTCCCAGTACCGTCGGGCGGCGGCCGCCGTCTCGGGTGTGGGCAGCGCCTCGGCGACCGCGGATTCGTAGTCGTCGAACGGGGGCGAGGGCGCGGTACCGTCGGCCGCCTGCAGTATCGCGTCGACGAGCCCGCGCAGCAGCAGCCGGATGGACATCCGGTCGATCGCCACCTGCTGGAGGGAGATGACCAGATGATGGATTCCGCCCGCGGCCTTCACGACGACGAACCGGTAGACGGCGCGATTCGCCCAGTCCCATTCCTGTGCGTCCCGGTGCTGTAATACCTCCAGGTAACGGGTGAGGGTGGCCGCATCCGCGTCCGAGACGTCGTGGAATTCGATGGCGAGGCGGTGCTCGCCGATGTCCTGGACCTCCTGGTCGTAGCCCCCGTCCGCGCGGCGGAAGAAGCGCAGCCGCAGTGCCGCGTAGCCGCGGACGACCGCGTCGGCGCCCGACACGATATGTTCCGGTCGCACATCGGCAGGAAAGGCGACGGTGAAACCGAGATGGCTGCTCGAACACCCGGGCCGTTCCTGCTCAAGCAGTAGATCCTCCTGGCCCGCCAAGGCCGAATATCGCACTGTGGTGTCCTGTCGTCTCGGAAGAGCTCTGGAGGCTCCGGAACCCCCAGAGCCCTGATCGAGCGGATACGGATATCCGCGTAACCGGGATCACATCACCGGGCAGGGCACACTGGTGCCGCCGACGATATCGTCGAGCTCGATATCCTCGATCCCGGCGATATCGATCTTCTGGAAATCGATTCGCATCGCTGTCACCTCCTTTCGCTACTCGGATGGATCCAGCGCCCTGGCGACAACCGTCCGAAGGCTTTCCAGCGTTCGAAAGGTTGCGGGCGCCAGGTCTTCGGGCGGAAACTCGACCTGGAATCGATCCTCGATCGCCACCAGGAGCCGCACCGTGGACAGCGAGTCCAGTCCGAGGCTCGGCAGCGAGGTCGCCGGATCCAGTGTCGTTTCGCCGCCGAAATCGGGCAGATGGTCGGCGACCATGGCTTCGAGATCGGATTCCCAGTCGGGGCGCGTCATTTCGGGCATCACTCGACGTCTCCTGTCATGGCCGGTGCTAGATCGTGGTCTTCGATGTCGGCACGTCCGACAGTGATGCCGACGAGAACATCCGCTCCGGGAACGGGATCCGCCACCGCAGCGGCGTGGGTTCCTCCGATGCGCCGTACTGGTCGAGAAAGTCACGGCTCACCCCCGCGCCGAGTTCCGCAACGACGTCGTCCGGAGCGGAGCCGGGGAACAGCTGGTTCAGATGCGTCAGTGCGAAGTAGCACGGACCGTCCAGATCGGCTGCCGCGCAATTCTTCCGAAACGCGGCCCAGTCGAAGGACTCGCGGTGATGGCGCAGCGCCTCGCGCACGTCGCAGTACTGGATCAGGCGCTGATGCTTGCGCCGGTGGATATACCGAAGGGTGGTGGACTCCTTGTAGATATGCGCGCAGAGGTCGAGTACGAGATCCTCCGGAGCTTCCACCAGCGCGGTCGTCCCGCCGATGTCCAGTGCCACGGAGCGGTCGAGGATGTCCGCGGTCGAGGCGCGCCCCGCCGCGGCGGTGGGCGTGATCGAGGTGGAGAAATCCACCACGAACAGTCGCACGTGCGGATCGCTCGTGGGCCGTCGCAACGGCGGCAGATTGTTCGTGTTGATCTGCCAGTACCGAAGCTCGGCGCGGGAGATCGGCGTGATGCGGCGAAGATCGTCGGTCGGACGGCCGGCGTGGTACCCGAGCTGCTCCATCGCCTTGAGCGCCTGTGCGGAGTCGGCCGGGTCGATCAGCAGGTCCAGGTCGGCCATCGGCCGCAGCCCCGCGTCGCGGTAGACGCAGTTGGCCAGATACATCCCTTTCCGGACGGCCACCCGCGGAACATGCGTCGACAGGTGCCGATGTATGTCGGCGAACTCGGCCGTGAGGGCTCGGTTGCGCTCCCGGTGATAGAAGTACGAGCCGATGGCGGTGTCGAAAGACGCATGGACACAGTGGGACAGCCGTTCGAGGCCCAGGCGGGACATGGTGCGCGCGACGAGCGGAAGCACCCGATGCCGCGAGCAGAGCGCGACGACCCGATCCCAGTCGAACGAGTCGGCCCGCATGATGTCCCGGCACCGAGCGATATCGACATCTGCGCTCCGCGCCGTGGCCAACTCGAGGACGAATTGCACCTCCGGCGATCTCTGCACCATTTCTCCTCCACTGCGGCATATGCGACAGTCCCGGAAGGACGTCGCGGGAGCCGGGTCCAACGGACGATCGGCGTGAGTCAAACTATGGACGAGCTTTCCGGAAATACAAGAGGCTCAGTCACTTTCGCCGATTCTTGGCAGTTCCTCCGGAACGGCTGCCGGATCTGTCATGGTCTGCCGCGGGGGAAGTGGCGGCAGCGAGATACGAGTGGCGGATCTCCGCGTCGCGGAAACGATCCGGTCGCCGTCGAGCAGGATTTCCGCGGGCGCCGGGTGACCGAGGAAATCGGTCAGCCCCGCGGTCAGGCCGTAGGCGCCGACGTTCGGGATGGCCAGCAGGTCGTCGACGGCGAGTTCGTCGAAGGCGGCGTCGGGGACGAGAATATCGGCCGGCGTGCACAGCGGCCCGGCGAGGGTCCCGGCGAACGGCGCCGCGGAGCCGGCGGACGGGGCCGTGGATATCGACCCGACCCTGGTCGGCTCGAATCGGCTGGGCAGGATCCGGCCCGTTGCCGCCATGCCACCGAGGTGATTGATGCCCACGTCCAGGATGGCGAAAGACTTTCCGTGCGAACGCTTGATATCGCGGACCGCGGTGACCAGAACGCCCGCGCCGCCCACCAGGTAGCGCCCCGATTCGAAGGACACCGTCAGTCTCCCGTCGCGCGGGCCGGGCAGCTGCTCGTTCAAGATCCGGGTGAGTTCCGCGGCCAGTCGCGGGTAGTGGTGTCGCGGGCTCGCGGTGCCGAAGGGCGCCGCGAACCCGCCGCCGAGGTCGAGTTCGAGCATCGTCAGGCGATAGCGGTCCACGAGCCCGCGTGCGGCCGCGGCACTGACACGAAAGGACGTCAGCAGCTCGCTCTCATCGACGACATTGCTCGCCGGAAAGAAATGCAGCCCCCGGAAACGGGCGAACCGGCCGCCCCGCAACAGCGGCGTGTCGCTGTCGAACGTCTCGGGGTCGACTCCGAATTGGCTGGGGCGACCGCTCATTCGCATCGCCGCACGTCCCTGCGCGGGCGCGTTGACCCGAACGAGATAGTCGACGGCGGTGGCACACTCTGCCGCGGCGCGCTCGAGGTTGCCGTGATCGGTCGCCGATTCGACGGAGAACTTCCGCACCCCGCTGCCGATCGCGGCGCGGTACTCCGCCCGCGATTTTCCCGGCCCGGTGACCATCGCGCCGTCGAGCGCCGCCGCCGCGGCGGCGGTCTGCACCTCGCCGGTCGAGCTGAGCTCGAGAGGCAGGCCGTGCGAGCGCATTCGCGCGGCGATCTCGGGCAAGGGGTTGGCCTTGACCGAATAGTAGAGCCGGGCACCGGCCGGCAGTTGCGCGCCGAGCTCCCGGACCGCCCGATCGATGGCCGCCGCGTCGTACACGTAGAGCGGTGTGCCGAAATGGCGGGCGAGCCGCCGCACCATGGTCGGAGTCACGGTGAGACCGGTGGCGGTCACCGTGGTGATCCGTTCGGGCTGACCTTGCCGTTGGCATTGACCGGCAGCCGGTCGACGATCCGTCGCGACGCGGGGATCTTCATCGAGTCGAGGTGGCGGGCGAGCGTGTCGAACAGCTCGGTCGGCGAGGTGGAACCGACGAGCCAGAGGGTCACCTCACCGTCGGCGCCGACGCCGACGCAGGCCTGCAGGGCCCCGGGCGCCTGTTCGGCGGCGCGTTCGATCTCCGCTCGGCTCGCCCGCACGCCGTTGATCTTCAGCAGCTCCGCGGACCGGCCCTCGACGTACAGCAGACCCTCGGCGTCCAGCCGGCCGAAATCACCGGTTCGCAATTCCGGCACGTCGTCGAGAGCCGAAGTGGCCGTTGTCCGTTCCAGGTCCAGGCGCGAGATCGCGGGCCCGCGGACGACGATCTCGCCGTATACGCCCGGCGCCACCGGACCGCCCGGACCGTGAATCGCGACGCGGGCACTCGGAATCGGCGTGCCGACATCGGGCCGGGGCAGGTCGGCGGCCGTGTAGACGCCGATCGAGACCCGCTTGCATTCGCTCAGCCCGTACATGAGCGCCAGCTCGACGTCGGGGTGTGCCTCGGCCAGCAGCGACTGGAGCGGCGCGGGCATCCGCTCGCCGGTGTTGGTCACCAGGCGCAACGGTGGCAGCGATCGACTTGTCCGCGCGGCCAGCAGGTACGCCCGCAACAGGGTCGGCACCACCGGCAGTACTGTAACGCCCTTGCTGGCAAGCAGTCTCGGGTTGACGGCGGTCGCGCCTCCGGCGGCGAGCACGAGATGACTGCCGGCCAGGACACTCAGCAGGATCTGGTAATAGCCGTAGTCGAAGGCGAGCGGCAGTGCGCACAACACGATATCGCTGTCGCGGTATCGGAGCCGCCGCTCGATATCGGTCACCAGCATGCCCATCTGACGCTGCGAGAACCCGATTCCCTTCGGCACGCCCGTCGAGCCCGAGGTGTACACGCCGAAGGCCGGCTCCGCCGGATCCGTACCGCGGCCGGCAATCGCGATGTCCGGCCTCTCGTAGGGCGCCGTGAGGTCGGCCGGATCGAGACAGCGGGGCGGCTCCGTTTCCGTCGGCGACGACGGTTCGGCGTCCGCGGCGCTGACCATGGCGACGGCGCGGCATCGTGCCGCCACGGCACGGAGGTGGCCGGCCGGAGCGGTCGAGCTGACCGGCACCACTGCCAACCGCTCGAGGTGGCACGCCAGGGCGATGGTCATGAATCGGCACGAGGACTCGGCCGCGACGACGACCACCGAACCGGGTGCCGAACAGTCGATCCGGCGGCGGAGCCGGAGACGGACGGCGTGCACCGCGCGGGCCAGGTGCGCATATGTCATCTGCGTTGCGCCGTCCGAACACGCGATTCCGTCCGGATCGCGTCGGCAGTTCTCATGGAGAGCGGTTTCCAGCAAACTCGACAAAGTATCGATGGCGGCCTCCTCGATAGTCCCGATGCGCGAGGCGCTTTCGACGTGTCACTGTACCCACGCCGCAACGCCGAATCGGCCGTCCGACAAAGAATGGCAGAGGCTGCGACAGCAGTGACATGGCATGACATCAACTTTTTCGGCAGTTCCCGCCGTTCCGCCCTGGGCTACGATCGTCGTATCGCCGAGTTCGGCGAATCATATTGACAGTGGGGTGATTTCGTATGCCGCCCCGAGTTTCCCGAGCACGCCGCGACAACAGTTCAGGATGGGCAATACAGGATGGACACAGTAATGCAGCGAGTGACGGCCACCTTGTTGTTCGTCGCGACCACCGCCGGATTCCTCATGGTGTCCGGTGCATCGGCTCCGCCGGCCGTGAGCGAACAAATCCGTTCGGCGACGACGACAGTCGCTTCGGACGGCTGTTCCTGCATGATCTGCCCGATCCTGTGCCCACCGGAGTTGTTCGATGACCACGCTTGAGGGTATCGGTGCGATATCGTCGCGCCACGGTGCACCGCCCCGTTTCGCGCTCGATGAGCGACAACGATCACTGGTCGCGCTGCTGCTCGCGGGCCACACCGATTCCAGTGCGGCCCGCAGGCTGGGGGTGAGCCCCCGCACGGTCACCAACATCATCCGGTCGTTGATGAACCGCCTCGGGGTCAACAATAGATTCCAGCTCGGCGTGGCGCTGGGTGCGCGGATGGATATCCGCCGGTCCACGCCGCACGAGGCGCATCAGCCCGGATTCCTCCGGCCGGGTGCGGATCAGGCGCGCTCGGACGCGCATGCGCAGGGCAGCTGAGGAGTAGGCCGTTGTTGTGCCAGGGCGGCCACGAGAACCTCCGTCGCCTCGTCGATCGCGGAAAAGTACCCGTCCCAGGCCACGCCGGGCGCCCGGTCCAAACTCATGTCGAGCACTCGGTGCGCACTGCCGGTTCGGCCGCAGGAGAGCAGGCTTTCGTGCAGGGCAAGCCGAACCTGCTGCGGCATGGAAGCTTCGGCCGCGGTGAGCGCCCGGCACAGTGCCGCCGCGGCGGCACCGTGTTCGGCCGCATCGCGGGGCAGGACGCCGACCTGCCGAAGGGCGGGCTCCGGGGCGGTGTCCGCATCGTAGAAGTGGCCCTGGCAGCTGTCGTAGGTGATGAGCTGCCAGGGATCGGAGGTCAGGAGGACGACCAGCGGGCGGACACCGGTTTCGAGGCCCGCCACCCAGTCGGGGTGGGCGGGGTCGAGATCGTCGGCCTCGTGGATTCCGGGCAGGCCGACGGTGTTTATGTTGCCGTATCGGCTGACCCGCAGCCGGGCCGCGACGCGGGTGGCTCCGGGGCGATTCCAGCGCATCAGGAATTCACCGACATCGGGCATGATATTGGGCGTTCTCAAACGAAATTCGATAATACGGCACGTCGCCTGCACGGTACTGTCCTCCCTCGATCCTGCCGAGTCCACATTACTGTTCCGCGCCCGAAATCTGTCGGTCAATTGCCGTGTCTCGCTTCCGATTTCCGCATCTATGAAGACCTCGCACCGCCGGGCGGGCGGTTCGGCGTTCGTAATTCCGCACTGTGCCGGCTTCCGCCGCGGTCGACCTGATATTCCAATTTCCGGGCCGTAGGGCCGAGCAGATCAACGAGAAACAGAGGATTCCAGCCGTGGACGGACAATGGGACGTTGTCGTGGTGGGGCTTGGCTATGTCGGCCTGCCGCTCGCCGTGGCGGCCGCCGCCGCCGGAATGCGGGTGGCAGGGCTGGATCAGGACGCGGCCCGGGTCGCACAGCTGCGGGCGGGCACCAGTTATATCGACGACGTCCGGGACGAGGAGATCGTGCTCGCCGTCGCCCGCGGATTCGTGGCCACCGTGGATCCCGCCGTGCTGACCCGTGCCGACGCGGTCGTGATCTGCGTACCGACCCCGTTGCGCAACGCCGAGCCCGACCTCTCGGCCGTGCTCGAATCCGTCCGCATGGCGGCGATCAGGCTGCGGCCCGGGGCACTGGTGGTATTGGAATCGACCACGTATCCGGGCACCACCACCGACGTCGTACTGCCGATTCTGGCCGGCACGGGCAGGCAGGTCGGCGCCGACTTCCTGCTCGCCTATTCGCCGGAACGGATCGACCCCGGCAACCCCGGCCTGCAGTTGTCCAACACGCCCAAGATCGTGGGCGGGGTGACGGCTCGATGCGCCGCCGCCGCCTCGGAACTCTACGGGCGGATGGTGCAGAAGGTGGTCGTCGTCAGCAACCCGGCGGTCGCCGAGTTGGCGAAGTTGCTCGAGAACACCTATCGGCAGGTCAACATCGCGCTGGTCAACGATCTCGCGGTGTATTGCGCGCGCAGGGGTATCGACGTGTGGGAAGTCGTCGAGGCCGCGGGCACGAAACCCTTCGGGTTCCATTCCTTCCGCCCCGGCCCCGGTGTGGGCGGGCACTGCATCCCGGTAGATCCCATGTACCTGACATTCTCGGGTTACGGCGCGGGACACCGCTTTCGGCTGGTGGAACAGGCGCAGGAGATCAACGAGCGGATGCCGCACTTCGTGGTGGACCGCATCGTCGGACTGCTCCACGGCCGCCGCCCGGTGCGCGACGCGCGCATTCTGCTCCTCGGCGCCACCTACAAGCCCGACCTCGCCGACGATCGCGGCGCGGCCATCGTGCCCATTGCCGAAGGGCTGATCGAACTGGGCGCCGCCCCGGAGTTCCATGATCCCTATGTCCGGCAAATCACCGTGCGGGACAGGGTGTTACGGCGAGTGCCTAGGCTGGACGAATCGGTGCGGGCCGCCGATATCGTCGTGCTGTTGCAGCCCCACTCGGCCTACGACCTCGTAGCGATATCCGACGCGGCCGCGCTGCTGTTCGACACCAGCGGACGGGTCGTCGGCGACGGGGCAATTCGACTGTGACACCACCGCGATATTGCGGATATCGGAAAAGGTGGAGGCACAAAAGCATTGAGGGCCTTCACAATCGCTGATAGCTATTTGATGGAGAGTTTTCTGCTCTCGTTCACAGAGAAGAAAAGAGGAACCACGATGTATCAGGACAGCGGACTCGAGTTCGACGCCTTCGTCACCGCCGTGCAGACCTACGACCTCGAAGCGGTAGGGGCGCGCGACACGGCCCACTCGTCGGCGGTCAGCGTCAAGCCCTGGCAGCACGTCGAGAAGCACGCCGCAGAAGGCGCGACCGAGAACTGACCCGAACGCGGCTCGACGGGTGGTCGTTCACCGGCCGCCCGTCGGGCCGTCCGCCGCCGCTGTCGGCGCTGATGTGGAAGGGGCCATCGCCCATGCCGGACCTGGTGGAAACCGAGGTGCTGATCCTCGGCGGCGGCCTGGCAGGTCTCACCGCGGGCGACGTGCTCGAGCATCGAGCCACGGTCCTGGAGGCGCTGGATCGGCCCGGCGGGCTGGTGCGCACCGAGCGCGTCGGAGACTTCTGGTTCGACCGGGTCATCCATCTCCTCTATTTCAGTCATCCCGCCGTGGAGGAGTACGTCCGCGGCGTGCTCGGCACCGACTTGCAGCCGTGCCCGCCGACGGCATGGGTCGAGACCGCGGCGGGCACCGTCCGATTCCCCGTGCAACTGCATCTGGCCGGACTCGAGGCGCAGGCGCGTGACAGGTGTGTCGCCGATCTGATGGCCGCGCACCGGCACGCGGAATCGGGCTCCGTGCCGACCGACTACGAACAGGTGCTGCTCGACGCCTTCGGCGCGGAGTTGTGCGAATTGTTCTTCTTCCCCTACAACCGGAAGCTGTGGCGGCGACCGCTGCGGCAGTTGTCGGCCGACGGCTTCCACTGGAATCTGATGCGGCCCGGCATCGCCGAGGTGCTGCGGGGAGCCGATCCGGAACAACCGCCCACCGCCGCCTATAACTCGCGGGGCTGGTACCCGCGGAAAGCGGAATCCGGCCACCGCGGCATGGAAGTCCTCTCGATCGCGCTCGCGGATCGGGTCGCCGATCTGCGGTTGCGGCACCGCGTGGAGCGCATCGACCCGGAGTCACGCATCGTCTGGGCCCGAAACCCCGTCGGCCTGACCGGTTTTCGGTACCGGCACTGCGTGTCGACGCTGCCCCTGCCGAACACGCTGGCCGCATGCAGCACCGCCCCCGCGGACTTGATCTCGCAGTGCGAGTCCCTGCCGCGCAATCGGGTTCGCTCGGTGGCCGTGGCGATCGAGGGCGGCAGGCCCGCGGACACCGGGCATTGGCGGTACTACACCCGTGAGGACGTGCCGTTCACCCGGCTCGTGTTCATGACCGAATTCGACGCCGCGATGGCGCCGCCTCTGGGCTGGGGGGTGCTGGCCGAGGTCGTCGAGCCGTCGGAAACAGCCGGCCCGACCGACGCGGAGCTCACGGCGCAGGTCGTCCGCGGACTGCGCGCCGTCGGACTGCTCGACGCCGGCGAGGTCGTCGCCACCCGGGTGTTCACCTCCGACCCGGCCTATGTCGTGTTCACCGACGCGAGCCGGGCCGTGGCTGCCCGAGCCATCGAACTGCTCGACTGCTTCGGAATAACGACCCTCGGTCGCTACGGGGAGTGGACCTACTCCTCGATGTCGCAGGTGATCGAGTCGGCACTCACCTGGTCCCAACGATATCTAGAACGCAGGAACACACCATGCTGAACCCGAACGCACACCGGCACGGCTTCATCGTCCTCGAAGGTGTCGACGGGGCCGGAAAGACCACCACCGGGCGCCATATCGCGACGCATGTCCGCGCCCGAGGGCGTCCGTTGAACCGTATCGGCCAGCACTCCTGGCTGGACCCGGAGGCGGCGCGAGTGATCATCGACGTCCGAGAGCACGAGCGGCACCGGCGCGGCAGCCGCGAGATCACCGAGGCATACTTCCACGACAAGCAGCTGCAGTCGAAGGTCGTCACGGATCTGCTACGGGACCGCAGCGTCCTGTGTGATCGCTATATCTTCAGCGACGCGGTGTACCTCGAAGTGCTGTACGGCATTCCGGCGCGCGAAACCCTCGACCGGCATCACGCCGCGGGAACTCTGTTCCCCGATGCGATTCTCTATCTGGATGTGCCCGTCGACGAGGCGGTCGACCGGGTGGTGACGCGCGGCAAGGGGGCCCGCCACTACGAGAACGGCTACACCCTCGACCGGGTCGGCGCGGCTTACCGTCGCCTGTTCTTCGAGATGCCGCCGGACTACCTGCCGCCGGTCCATATCTTCCGCAATACCGCGGGCGCGCACGAGGACGAACGGTTGACCGACCTGCTCGAGTATGTCGATTCGGTACTGCCGCAGCCGCAGCCGGAGGTGCCCGCGCTCTCATGAGACAGGCCGCCGTCATCATTCCCTGCCACAACGCGGCGCACTGTGTGGGCCGTCAGCTGGCGGCGCTCTCGCGCCAGCGTACGTCTCTCGACTGGGAACTCGTCATCGTGGACGACGGTTCGACGGACGAGCTGCGCACCGTCGTCGCTCGCCACGAATCGAATCTCCCCGCCGTGACTGTCGTCACGATGGCCGACCGCGGCGGCACCGGGGCCGCCCGCAACGCGGGCGCGGGCGCGACGGACGCGGCGACCCTGCTCTTCCTGGACGCCGACGATCTGATCGACGCCGGCTACCTGGACGCGATGGCGTGGGCTTTGACGACAGCCGACATCGTCACGGCCCGAGTGGATTACGTCCGCCTCAATTCCGCCGCCGTGCTGCGGAGCACGCCCGCCGACCAACTGTGTGATGTGCTGACGCCGAGCCTGTTCCGGCCGCATGTGCTCGGCGGGCTGATGGGGGTGTCGCGGGAATTGTTCATGCGGCTGGGCGGTTTCGACGACGCCTTTCCGGCACTTGCCGATATCGACTTCTCGTGGCGGGCGCAAATCGCCGGCGAACGGATCGGGGTGGCCGACACCGTCGTCGCGATCAGCCTGCGGGCCACGCACCGCGCGCGGTTGCGCCGCGGTCTCTTTCAAAGTCGCGACATCGTGGCGCTGCGGGACAAGTTCGCCGCATACGGGGTCGATCCCGTGGACCGGCGGTCCCACCTGCGCGGTTGGGTCGGGGTGGCGGTCGCGGCCCGCCGGTTCCGAGACCCGGCGGGCCGGTCCGAGACCGTCTGGAACCTCGGTTGGCAACTGGGCGAATTCCAGGCTCTGCGGGCGCGTCGACGCCGCGCGGACCGGGCGCGGCGGCGCGGGCCGAACGCGGACCGGATTGCGGAGCTCCGCTGAACGCCGACCCTCACAACCCTGGAGATGCCATGCTGGACAATATAATTCTCGACAACGCCGCCCGATTCCGCAGGGTCCTGATCACCGGCGGCGCGGGGTTCATCGGTGGTCACCTGGCCTCGGCACTGTCGCGGTCGGGGTGCCGGGTCCGGGTGCTGGACGACTTTTCGTCCGGAACGCGCGACACGGTGGCCGCACTGCCCGGGGTCGAGATCGTCACCGGCAGCGTCCTCGACGCCGACGTGGTCACCGACGCAGCCGCCGGCTGCGGTCTCATCGTGCACATGGCGGGTGTGGTCGGCATGCGCCTGGCAACCGCGCAGGCGTGGCACGCCTTCCGGGTCGCCGCCGAGGGCACCGCGACCCTGCTGCGGCACTCCGGTGATACGCCGATCGTCCTGGTTTCCAGTTCGGCGGTCTACGGCATGTCCGACAGCGGTGCACCGATGTGCGACGACGCGACCGTCGATCGATCCGTGCCCCTCCGCTACGACGGCGGCCGGGAAGGCTATGCCACCGGAAAATGGGAACTCGAGCGGCTGGGCGCCCGAGCAGCCGCGCGTCGTCCGGTACTGGTCGTGCGGCCGTTCAACGTCGTCGGGCCGGGGCAGTCGAGCCGATACGGAATGGTCTTGCCGACCTTCGTCGAACAGGCGCTGGCGGGCCGTCCGCTCACGGTGCACGGCGACGGCACCCAGCGCCGCTGCTTCACCGATATCGATCAGTTCGTCGGCCGCCTGTGGCGGCTGATCGAAAGTCCCGGCGCCTGGCAAGCGGGCACACACGTGTACAACATCGGCGCCGACGTCGAAACCGGTATCGGCGACCTGGCCGCACTGGTGCTGGCCGAAACCGGCAGCGCGAGCGGCGTCACGCATGTGCCGTACGAGCAGGTGTTCCCCGGCCGGACCGATGTCGTCCGACGCGTTCCGGCGCAGGACCGGCTCGCGAGCGTCATCGGCCCGACCGAATGGCTGCCCGCCGCGGCGATCGTCGCCAAGGCGGTGGCGGAGCGAAAGTCCTCGGCGGAGCGACAGTCCGCCACCACAGGTGCTGATTCGCGCAACAATCCCGTGCCGCATTGACCCGTCCCGCGGCGACCGGAAATAGTGACAGTGATCCCACCGCTGCCTCCCGCAGCGCGTCGTACATCGAGGAGTCATCCATGGAGTTGCGGCTACCCGCTCCAGGAGAGACCGTTCTGGCCATTCTCAAACTCCCGGGCGAGATGTGCAATATCAATTGCCATTACTGCTACGAGAGGCGCAAGCCCTACCCCAACGCGGTGATGCTGAACCCGGAAGTGCTGCACCGCTTTCTGGATCTGTGCGGCAACCGCCCGCTGGCGGTCGAACTGCACGGCGGGGAACCGCTGCTGATCGGCCGGCGAAAAATGCGCGGCATTCTCAAGACGCTGCGCGGATACCCGGGCCCGATGACCCTGGCAATGCAGACCAACGGCCTGCTGCTGGACGACTCGTGGCTGGACCTGTTCGACGAACTGTGGCCGGATATCGAGATCGGGGTCAGTCTCGACGGCGACGAAGCGGGTAATACCCATCGAGTCGACTTCGCCGATCGGCCGACCTATCCGAAAGTGGTTCGTGCACTGGAATTGCTGGCCGCACGCGGCCGGCAGGTCGGCGTCATCGCCGTCGTCACCAGGCGGCTGCTCGGGCGCGCCGACGAGGTACTCGACGCTCTGGGGCGGTTCGAGGCCGTCAAGGTCATCAAGCTTTCGGGGTGCCTGGATTTCAATGTCCGGACCAAGGATTACCGCACACCGAACCGGCAGTCACTGCGTGTGCTGAATCCCGACGGGGTCGGGATGCCGGGATGGGCGACCTCGCCCGAGGAATACGCGGAGTTTCTCATCGAAGCGTTCCAGCACTGGCGTGGGACGAACGCCTACCGTTCGTATGTGCTTGAGCCCTTCTTCAGCATCATCCGCTCGATCTCCGGCCTGCCGACCGAGTACACCAGCTTCAGCGAGCGCAAGGAACCCTTCGTCGTCACGCTGTACCCCGACGGCCGGATCGGAAGCTCGGACGAACTGGGCATGCCGTCCGCCCTGCTCGGCACCGTGCAGAGCGCCGAAACAATCGATGACCTGCTCACCCTGGACAGCAATCCGGAGCTGCGCTCGAACCTCACCGCTCTGCTCGCCAAATGCGCCGGCTGCACGCACGAACAGAGCTGCCGCGGCGGGGCGCTGCCCGACCGGCTCCGGTTCGAGGGAACGGGTTTCGAAGACGCGTACTGCGACTACCGCCGCAAGGTTATCGACCATGTTTCCGCCGCACTGCCGGCTCCGGCCTGAGGAGGCACCGTGTTTCTGCTGCCGGATTCCGGAATCGACTTCGACCACACCGACAACCGCTCCTGGAACGCGTCGCTGGACGGCCGGGCGATCCACTCTTTCCTGTTGTGGATCGAGCCGCTGCTCGACTCCCGCGACACCGATGAAGTGTCCCCGGCGGACGCCGCGAGGTCCACACCGCTGCACCGAGGCATGCGCGCCCTCACCGAACATGTGGCGCGGCACCCGAACGGCCTGCGGCCGATGGCCTTCGACTGGTCCGAGGCATCGGTACCGGTGCCGAACGGGCCTGCGCTGGCGGTGCTGGCCACGCGGTCCACCGGAGACGCCGCGGCCGCGAGTATCCGCCTCGACCCCGCCCCGCCCACGCAGGCGTGCACCGTCCTGGACGCGCTGGACGTACTGGACGAAGTGGGCCTGCGCTACCTCGTCCACCTGGCGGTCGGCGTGGTGGTGTTCACCGACCGCCCGCATACGCCCGCCGCGGACACCCCGTACACGGTGTGGATCCACGAGCCCCCCGCACGCGCCGTGGACCTGGCCGAGGCGCTGGTGCGGGCGGCGGCCGGCGCGTGGATCGACCAGTGGCTGCGGGCCGAGGCCGCCGCGCGGGTCCGGCTGGACCGGCCCGACGGCGTCGAAGCGGCGTGGCTGTCCGAGGTGCTGGGGGAATGTCTGGCCTACCAGCTGTTCGACCGCCTGGCCGCGGCCGATGGGCCGAATCCCGTGGCGACGCAGGAGTGGCGGGAGCGCGCCCGCGCGAGCTACGACGAGCTGTCCGCGCTGCGTGGTGTGCTGGCCCGGCGGCTGGGAGACACCACCGGCTTCAGCGTGGTCTCCGAGCTGGTGGCTCTGATGTATCCGGTATGGAACCGCAGGCAGTTCGCCACGAAATCGCCGTTCGACTACATGCGTAGCCTGCGGCCCTTCAGCGACGACGAGAAGGCCGACCACCGGCGGCGGTGGACGGATCCGCACGCCGTGCGGTAACGCACGCTCCGCCCACAGGAAATGGACGACATCATGGCAGCGACAACCGCCCGCTGTGCAGATCTGCACAGCGAACTCACCGGCCGGATCCTGCGCAAGCGCGCGGATCGCACCCGCCGAATACTGGCCGCGCTCGGCTCGCTGGCGCCCGGAATCGACCTGCCCGTACCGGAATACGACCCGGAATCGGGCCCGGACGCCTTCGATACCGCCCTGTTGCATCACGCCTTCCAACTGGCCCAGTTCGCCGTGAACACCCGGGCCGCCGCGCTGGTCCGGCGCGCGCTCCGGCTCTGGCTCGAGCGAGATCTGATCCGGGAGCGGGCGCTGCGCACCGCGGTGGGCCCGGTATTCGTGGTCTCCGCGGCCGACTGCCTCGCGGTCGACGACGACCGGCTCGGAAACCGGATGTACCTGCTCGCCGACCCGCCGTCCGCCGACGAACGGGACACCGGCCGCCTCGCCGCGGTACTCGATTCGGCCGTCGAGGCCGCACTGGGCGCCGGGAGCGCGGTCCTGTCGTCCTCGACGGCGTTCGTCATCGTGCCCGAGACGCGTGAGCTGCACGAGGTCTGCCGCAGCTACACCTTCGACTTCCTGCCCGGCACCGCGGTGCTGAGCTGGAGCGAGCAACCGTTGCGGCTGGGCGAGACGCTGGTCCACGAAGCCACACACTCCTGGCTCAACGAGTGTCTCGACGCCGAGGGCGTGACATTCCCGGAGGGACGGACGTACTACTCGCCGTGGCGGAACGAGGATCGCCCCGTCTTCGGCATCGTGCATGCGGCACTTGCCTTCTCGAAGGTGATCGACTACCTGTCGCGGGTCCAGCCCGCCGCCGCCGACACGAGCTACCTGGCATCGGTTCTGCGGCAACGGCTCGCCGACGAACGTCGCTCCCTGGAAATCGGCCGGGAAGCGGCGAATCGGTGTTTCGCGATGGTCGGCAGCGAACCGCTGCGCGCCTACCTCGAGGAAGCCGTCCGGCGAGCCGGGACCGTGGACTAGGCTGAGCGACCGTGTGCCGCCCACCCTACCGCACGGACGCAATGCCGCCGCCGGCCGTCGAGAGTGTGACGCGAGCCGTGCGGCGGCTCTGGAACGATCCGCGCGCCAGTATCCACGAATACACGGTCGACACAATCGATTACACGAGCTGGAGTAGGTCCAGCGCCGGGTTGTCGGTGGTGCGCGGCGCGGCATACGACGGCGAGGGAGCGAAACGCGACTGGCAACTGGTCGTCAAGGAGCTGCGTCACCGTCGGTGGCAACCGACCGAAGCCGACCTGAGTCGACAGATCGACGACGGAGGCGACGGGCCGGGCGACTGGGGCTATTGGCGTCGTGAGCCGCTGCTGCGGGAGTCCGGCCTGCTGGACCGGCTGCATGAGCGGTTCGCGACCCCACGCTGTCTGGAGATCGAGCGGGTCGGGGGCCGGATCCGCCTGTGGCTGGAGCGGGCCGACGGCCGCCCGGGCGACCGCTGGACCAGGAAGGATCTCCTGTCGGCCGCCGCGGACCTGGGCAGTTTTCACGCCCTGTACCGGAACGCGCCGCCGCACCGGGACTGGTTCTGCCGCCCGTTCCTCGAGCAGTCGGCCGTGCGCAGCCGGGCCGCCCTGATCGAGCGGGTCGCCGCGGCGTCGACGAACGCCGATCGGCGGCTGCGGCAGTTGTTTCCCGCGGCCACGGTGTCCGCACTGGAACGCCTGTGGCGGCACCATCCGGCCGCGGTGGCGGCCCTGCGGGCAGGTCCCACCACCCTGGTACACCGAGACCTTATCCCCGGCAACCTCTTCCGGCGCGAGAGCGGCACGGTGGCGCTCGACTGGGGCCAGGTCGGGGTCGGTCCGGCAGGCGAGGATCTCGCCACCCTGGTCCTGGCTTCCGCGGTCGCGCAGCCGCTGTCCGCCGAGGACCTCGACGCGCTCGGCGCCCGGGCAGCGGCGTCCCATGCCGAAGGTCTGGCCGCCGGCGGCGCAATGATCGAGCCCGAGTTCGTACACCGCGACTACCTGCTGACGGCAGCGTTTCACTACGGTCTGCCGATGGTGCGGACGGCGGCCGGACTCCTGGCAATGGACCCCGCCGCGCGGGAGACGGCGCTGCAGGACGGCAGCGTGCAGGCGAAGGTCGAGCGGATGACCCACCATGTGGCGGCCGTGCAGCCGTATCTGTCAGGGCTTGCGAATATCGCCCGGTAGCTCCGGCGTGTGCGCCGATATGGACAGCGCGCCCCGATTCAGCTCGAGGCGATACCAGCCGCCACGGTCCACCGGCGTCGGCAGCTCGACGGCGTGAGCGGCGGCGAGATAGGCCAGTACCACGGGGATGGTGTCGCCGTGCGAGCAGGCGACGATATGTTCGCCCGCATGCCGGGCCGCCAACGGCACAAGTGCGCCCACCGCCCGGCCCGCGGCCCAGGAGCCGCCGAGCGGATCGCCGATCGGGCCGAAGACGCCGTCGATCCAGCCGCGGGGCTCGGCGAAGCCGCGTGCCTCGCCGAGTCTGTCGACGACGACCACCGGCCTTCCCGCCACCCGGGCCAACGGTTGCACCGACTGCCTGCAGCGCAGCGCGGGGCTGCTGTACACGGCGTCGGCGACGAGGCCGAGCACGTGGGCCAGCGTGTCGGCTTGGCGCAGGCCACGTTCGCTGAGCGGTCGGGCGTCGTCGTCCGAGCTCCACCCCTCGCGCGGGGTGCTCGAACAATGCGGCACGACATCGAGAATCAGCTCCGCCGCTACGTCGAACATGGTGTGCATCATGACGAGAATCCGGGCCGAAGTCCACAAATCAGCGTGAATACGCAACGGCATCAGCGTGAATACGCAACGGCGTTGACCGAGCAACGCCCTCGTCGACAGGATGGCACCAGACGAGCAGAAGTCCGGATATCGGCGGCTACCGAGGGAATATGAAGATACGAGAAACCGCACCGGCCGGACCGGCCGAATTGGCCGAGTTGTTCCTCGAACACGGTGTGTCGGTGGTGATTCCGCACGCGCCCGAGCTGAGCACGCTGTCGCTCGAGCAGATTGCCCGCCTTCCCGGGCTGCCCTACGCCGATCCCGATTTCAGCAGGCGCCTGCTGCGGCAGCAGCTCGATCCGGGCACGACCGACTCCTCACGGCCGCGGCCGCTGGTGGCCCGCCAGCTGGAATGGATTCGGGCACAACTGCGTTCGGACTGGCGGCCCCGGGCCGTCTACCATCCGTTCTGCGGACCGGGAACCTACGCCGCGGAATGGCGATCGGCGGGTGTGCGGCGCTACGTCGGCGTCGATCTCGGACCGGCCGTGATGCAGCACGCCGAGCAACGATTCCGGGACGACCCGGATATCGCCTTCCTGCTCGGAGACGCCTCGGACCCGGAATTCCTTCCAGCAGACTACGTCTTCGACACCGTCCTACTGTCCTACGACGCAATGAACTTTCATCCCTGGCGCCCGACACAGGCCATGGTGGCCCCGCTCGCAGCACGCCTACCGGAGGGGGGAACGTTGCTGCTCGACCTCCTGGTGGCCGAGGACGGCGCGGCCGGCTTCGACGACGCCAGGCAGGCCCGCTTCGAGCCGCGTGGTTCGGTCTTCCACGACGGCCCGCACCATCTCCTGTCCGAGGGCCTGGTGCACCGGACCGGCGCGGCGCTGGGACACCGATTCATCGCGCTGGGGCCGGAACCCGGCAGACCACAGGTCTTCCACTCCATCCTGTGGGTGCCCCGCCTGGGCGAGGTCCGTTCGCTGCTGGAGAGTTCGGGGCTGACGGTGATCGCAGCGGGCCGCCCGTTCCCGGCCACGGACGACCCGAACCTCAACCGGCACACCGTGGTTGCCCGCAAGCTCGGGCAGCCCACATTCGCCGGGCGGCCGCGATGAAGATCACCTTCCTGGGCCACGCAGGTGTCCTGATCGAGTCCGGCGATATCCGGCTGGCCTGCGACCCGTGGTTCTCCGACCGCGGCGCGTTCCTTTCCGGCTGGCATCAGCTGCCCGACAACAGCGCATTCGCTCCCGTGCTCGACACGGCGACCCATGTGTACGTGTCGCACGACCATCAGGACCACTTCGATTTCGCCGTGCTGGCCGGTCTGCCCCCGTCGGTCCCGCTGATCATGCCGAACTATCCGCTGCCGAGCTGGCATCGGCTCGTCGCAAGCCTGCCGAATCCGACGATAATCCTGCTCGACGACGACGGCGTGCTGAATCTGGGCGCACTGCGACTGCGACTGATGGTGTCGCCGACTCCCCGACACCAGGATTCGGCGCTACTCGTCGAAGAGGAATCGACCGGCCAGGTGGTGGTCAACCTCAACGACTGTCAGGTCGGCCGGGATCAGCTCGGCGCCATCGCCGCGCGGTACCCACGAATTGATGCGGTGCTGGCGCAGTTCTCGGGCGCAACATGGTTCCCGTTCGTCTATGCCTTCCCGGCCGCGGAACGTGCGGCGGCGGCCGCGCAGAAGAAGCTCAATTCGATGCGCCGTTGGGCCCACTACATGCGCGGCCTGCAACCGCGTACCGCGGTGGCTTTTGCGGGCCCACCCGCACTGCTCGACCCGACGCTGGCCCCCTACTTCCGCGGCGATTCGTCGGTGTTCACCACGCCCGTGGAGCTGCAGGAGTGGCTGCGTCGGGAACAGCCCGATCTCGCCGCGCGGTGCATCGCCCCGCTGCCGGGCGATGCGCTCGACGTGGCGACGGCGGAAGCGATTCCCAACGCCGGGATCAGGGAGCAGTTCGGCTGGGATCGCGTCGACGAATACCTGCTCGCCTACGCCGAACGCCGGGGTGTGGCCCTCGAGCGGGAGCTGGCGCTCTATCCGGAGCAGCAGCACGACCTTTTCGACGATTTCGCCGCCGGTTTCGAGGCGCTGTTCGACGTCGCGGAGAAAGCCTGCCGCGAGGTGGACGCCGTCGTGGGTTTCGAGATAACCGGCGCCGGCGGCGGATCATGGTTGGTCGATTTCCGGGAACTCCGCGTCATCCGGTCGGCCGAGCCGGACGAGATCACACCCGACTATCGGTTCACGCTGGCGTCCCGGTTCCTGCCACCGATCCTTCGGGGCGAGCTGAGCTGGGAGGAGTTCTTCTTCTCCTTCCGTTTTCGGGCATGGCGGCCGTCGATCGGGAGCTACAACGAGGCGCTGATGTCGATACTGCGATGCAGTGCGCCCGACGATCTCGCCGAATACCTCCGCCAGGTCGAGTCGCGGAGCCCGGAAAGTTCGGGCACATTCCGCTTGGACACCCGTCACGGCACTTTCCTCGTCGCCGACACCTGCCCCCACCTGGGTACCAAGCTGGCCGCGCAGGACTACGCCCCGGAGCGTGATGTGGTGGTGTGCCCTCAGCACGGATGGTGCTTCGAGGTACCGACCGGACACTGCCGCAACGGCCGGACACAACTCGACATGACCCGGATCGACGACGATTCGGTGAATGGGGAATAGACCTGACTCGTGCAGCTGATCCCGGATACACGTGCGCCGCAGCGGTGACGTGTATCCAGTCCGAATCAAGGGATGCCGCCAGGGCTTCTACGGTTCAACGAAGCAGCCGCGGGTTCAGCGATACGTAATTCCACGCGCGGGTCTGATCAGTTCGATCGCTTTCTCGATCGGTCCACCGCGCGGAAAACAATTCGTCCAACCAGGTTCTGAGCGGTGGCCAGGTCAGCACAAGATCGTGGCTCAGCTGCATCCAATGACGATCCAGGGTGATCAGTCGCGCTCCGACCAATATATCGAGCACTCCCGCTGCGTCTTTGAACGGTACCGGTCCACCCTGGAGCGGGATGCGCCGACGGATGTACCCGATATCTGTGTGTACATCGATCAGCAGCAACATAATTCGCTTCGCTTCGGTACGTTCACGATGGGACATCGCTGCCCAGGCTGCCGCGGCCATGGCGTGGACCACGCCCTCCACTCCGCCCAACTTGCGATAGCTATCCATATCACTTTGCGCTCCGTGCGGGTCCGAAGCCATCGAGCCCAGAACACGAGCGAGGATCGACACTTCGCCCGGCTCGCGTCCGAATTTCTCCGTGTCGCCTCGTATTCCACAAATTGTCGCTATTAGCATCTCTTCGATGCCCGAGGTGTCTCCGCCGCTCCACATGCCAATACCCGTCCGAACGACTGCGCGGAGCTCTGCTGTGGACATTGGTTCGAGCTGGTACTGCCGGGTTTCCAGTGCATCGGACAGCAGTGGGTAGCTGACGCAATTGGGAATGTAACCGCTGCGCAAGCAGATCAGCACGACCGCAACCTCGGCCAATTCTGCTAGCGCCGCAACTATCTCTCCTCTGGCAGCCTCCGGAATCGAAGCAGTGAAGATTGCCTCGAATTGGTCGACGATGACCAATTCAGAGGTGCCCGCCGGGACCTGAACCGTCGGCACCTGCCCCCGCTGACCTCTGTCCGCGCACCGGGACTCGGAGAGAATCGAGGTAAGCATCGACACCGCATCCGGACTGATAACGGTCGAACGGACCGAAATCGGCTGTGCGTCATTCTCCTCCAGAGCAGGCATCAGGCCGGCTGTAAGCAACGAGGTCTTGCCGACTCCGCTTGCACCGGTCAACGTGATCACGCGGCTCTCTCGCCCTCCCCCGATCGCGTCACCCACCATCTCGGTCAAGGACCTGATTGCCGTTTCCCGACCGGAGAACAACGCGAGACCATCCAGATGAGGGGACGCAACCTCGGATGCACGCTGTTTCCGCCTGCCGCGCGACGGGCTGATCCGAGCGGCCTGGACCCGGTCCCACAGTTGCTTCCACTCTCGCACGTTCAGTACGACACCAGTGACATTGCCACGTAGACGTGCGGCGTCGATGAGGGTCAGCAGCACCGGATGCAGCGTCTCGAACCGTGCCGGCACGTTCCGGCCGGCTTTCCAGTCACTGATCCGCTGGGCTGTCACCGAAACCGAACCCCTTGGTGCGCGACCTGCCTGTGTCCTGTATCGCGCCTTCATCGCCAGCGCCCGCAATGATGGAGAACCCGCTGCCGTATACAGAACATTCAAGTGCTGCGCGAACGACTCCCGCGGCGACACCGCGCCCGCGTTGAGCGGATGGGCCAGATCTGCATGTGTCATGAAGTAACCCCACCGGAGCTCGTCCGGTTCAATCCCACCGAGCGATGTGCTCAGCTCCAATATCGACCTACATAGACTTCGACGCGGCTCAGATCTATCTGGTTCCATTGAGAGAGAACGTTTTTCGATTGCCGAGGTCGGAGCACTACCGCGTCCCTGCAGACCACGACTTGCACCTGAGCACCTGGGAGAGCGAGGCATACAGCCCGGTTTGGATACCTCCTTCGATAGCCGAAGCTGCAATCCGACGAACGTCCACGAGATTTCACATCTGTCACGGTTCGGCGCTCACGCACTTCGATTGGAGCGGCCTCGATCAGGGCTCTGATCCTATCGCATGCCGATCTTATCAGATCGCATTTCGTTAGCATCCTATTCCGGGTGATCTGATCCTTGCCTGGAGCGATACGATGGGTATGGGCTTGACGACGGATGGGAGGGGCCTGTGCCTGCTGACCCTGGGCGCTCGGACGAGGCTGCCGACGAGCAGTCGGGCGCGCTCGGCCCGATCGCGTGTCACCTGAACCGTGTGATCACACTTGCGCAAGAACGTGACTCGCGGACGTACTCCAACAAGGACATCGCGGAGCGTTCAACCGAACTCGGTTACCCGTTGAGCCCTGCCCAGGTCTCGCATATCCGCCTGGGTCGCGTCCGTAATCCGAGCTTCCGGACGATCGAAGGGATCTCGGTGGCGCTCGGTGTAGATGTTCGGGAATTTCTCGACGGCGCCGCCGCACATCAGGCCGAGGAAGAGTCGCGTCTTCTGGCGCAATTGGAGGATGCTGGCGTCGAAGCGCTCGGCTTCCGGCTCTCGGAGCTGAGCAAACTGAATGCGCTCGGGCGAACCACCTTCGGCTCGATCGTCGGGAATATTCTGCGCGACCTGCAGGAGCATGAACTCTACCGCCAGCCGCCCAGGCCGGAAGGTCCGGGCGGGCGCACACCCGATTCCCCGTAGCCGAGCCACGTGCACTGACATTGAACCAGCGGCGCGGCAAGGAACGGTCTTATAGCCGAAGTTCGGCGGCGGTCGCTGCCTGCGCCCGACGACCTCCTTCTGGTCGATAGGTGGCTTGTGCCACGGGGCGCCGGATCGCCGTGTAGGAATCGAGTCCGGCAGCAACGGAATCCGCTTCACGGAGGCACCTCGCCAGAATGATGGCGTCCTCGATCGCGGACGTCGCACCACGGCCGGCCGCCGGGGATACGGCGTGCGCGGCGTCGCCGATGAGCACGGTGTTGTCGTTGTGCCAGGTGCCATCGGGATCGAGCTCGAACAACGCGATGGGCACGCTCACCTCGGAGTCGTCGAGGATCGCGGCGACCGGAGTCTCGCGAAGTGGCCCGAGGAAGCGCTCGCTGTCGGCCATTGTGGTGGGCGTCGACACGTTGCGCCTGCTGAACCAGAACGAACCGTCACGGTCGTCGCCCACATAGCCGACGACTCCCTCGGGGTCGGTCCAGAAGTGCAGGATCCGCGTCGGCAGGCCCGGTATAGGTTTCCGGTAGTGGCCGTATCGGATCTGCTGGCTGGTGTAGGCGGGTTCGCGTTGATTGCCGAGTGATCTCCGGGTGAGAGAGCGGGCGCCGTCCGCACCGACCAGCACGTCATGGTCGTCAACGGCGCATGGGTCGACCCGAAACCCGTAGTGGCAGTCGATGCCGGACTCGTCGAGGCGCTCACGCAGTAGAGCCAACAGATCACGTCGCCAGATATGGGTGCTCGACCAGCGATGGCCGGGCTCGGTACGAGCAAACGAATTCGTCCGACCGGAGACCGTGTCGGTCGTGCTGACCTCGAGGACAGGAAACCCCGCCGCTCTCACTGCGTGGGCCAGATCCAGTTGGTCCAAGCCGGTTAACGCCGCCGGCCCGAGCGTGACCCACCCACCGGCATCGGCGGCACGGGAAGCCGCCTCGTAGGCCTGCACGCGAGCACCGATTCGATCCAAAGCCAGTGCTGCACAAGCACCCCCGATACCACATCCGACAACCGTCGCACGAACTGCCACGACGGTCATATCCTCCCCGCAACGCGCGCCCGCCGCCAGAAAACTCGAGCCGCGGCATCCTGCAAGCCTTCAGCACGGAGATGCGCAGCCAGCGTGACGAGCAGTTTGCGGTCGGAGTCGAAGGTGTCAGCGGTATCGACCGCTGCCCGGGCTGGTTCACCGTAGAGAACCGGGCGGTCGAAATTGGCTGCGGCCACGCGCCGGAGTTCTCGCGCGTAACCAGGTACGGTGATAGCCGCAGCAGGATCAACTTGGGGGCTGAGGAGCAGCAACGCATCTCGAATATCCACCATCATCGCCTGACGTCGCTCGAGCAGTGAAGACAGTGGTTGCCATGTCCGGAACCTGGGCAACCGACGTACGGGGAGAAACTCAGCAATAACTGCCGCGGCGACGATCCATAGGCGTCGGAGCAAGATGATGTCAACGAGTGCGCCGAACCCTGCCCCGATGGCGCGGGTGCGCATGACCAGGCCATACCAAGACACTCCCAGAATGAAGACGAACTGCCCGATGTAGACCTGCCATCGTCCCAACGCGACAAGCGCTCGGGCGGGAGTTGTCTCCATCAGGTATTGGATCAGCTGGATTGTGAACGTGACGGTCGCGGCGAGCATCAAAAAGGCGCCGATCGCAGCGAGGACCATGCCGTGCGCAGGAGTGCCGGTAAGCAGCCGTAGATACGCGATGCAAGAGAACAGGATCGCCGCCCCGAGCGGCAAAGTCACCATCTTCTCGCCCAAGAAGAACATGACCACCGCGCGATCGGAGAAACCGTACGGTTGGGCGTCCGTTCCCGCCGATATGACGCATATCAGCATCAGCAGAACAGCCGTGCACATCACCGTCCCCAACGCGCCGAGAACCCATTTGCTCTGCTCGGCGCGCTGACCAGCGATCATGAAGAAGCCGACGATGCAGAGTTTGGCCGCCATGAGCGAAACGGTGCCGATGAGTTCGTACCCCATGGCCGACAGCATCCACGGGTCGCTTCGCTTTTCCGCGTACTCACCGACCGCGTAGCCGACCGCCAGAAAAATGAACGCGCCGACGACAGCCCCGAGCGCTGCGTCGTTGGTACGCCGGTACTGCACGGCCTTCCAGATCGCCGCTGCGGCGAAAACCGCGATCAGCCATCTGTGCGGGATGTAGATCACAGCCACCCCATTCGTTCCCGCAGCGGCAGCGAATGATCAGGGTGCAGGGGGCGAAGCGCCCGTTGCCGGTCGAGCACTCGACCGATCTGATACGACCACCGCGACAGGAGATTGGCTGTGTACTCGGCTTCCCACTCCATCTCGGCCGACATCGCCGAATGACCACGGATCCCGTCCACCTCGTAGTGACCGGCGATGATATGCCCGAACTCGTGGCTGATCCCGTGATCCTGATGCCAGCGTGGGGTGGCCTGCTGGTACGCGATCAGATACACGTCCGGTCGCGACGACAACTTCAGGGTAATGGCAAAGAAACTATCCACCGGCAACAAGCGTTCTTGGAGAACCAAGGTCGTGCCCGTGGTAGCGGAATACCTGTCGATCAGCTGCCGTACGGTGAACTGCTCCCGAATATCCAACTGCCGCAGCAGATGCCGCACCCGATCCTCGACCTGGCGTACCTTTTCCTCATCAGGACGCACGGTAACCGCGTTCCCTGCCTCCCCGCCGTCGCCGAGTCGCTCCCGGCCACTACCTGCCAGGTCTGCTGGATATCCCATCAGATTCCTCCCCTACGGCACCGGCCCCACAACGCCCCCGCGAATGGGATCCTACTCAGCCCAAGTCACTGCCACGTGGAACAGATCCGCCCGCATCTCGCCATAACCTACCATCGTGCTCGGATTCATCGGGTCTGCTTGGCGAGGCAGATCTCATCCCCGCGCTGGCGCAGATCGAAGAAGTCGACCTCGCCGGGCAGCCTGCCCGGCCCCAACATAGGACTACATGGACTTCGACGCGGTGAAGGTCTATCGGGTTCCATTGAGAGATAGAAACTCCGACGGACGGAGATCAGAGCACTATCGGATCGCCGTAGACCACCACGGTCTCATCGGCACGGGCCGACTTGGTGGTCAGCACCGCATACGAGCGGATCGCCGCCGGACCTACGCAGCCGTTGACCGTGATCCGTGTGCGGTCGATTCCGGCCAGGGCACGCGAATCGCGCAGGTCCGCACTCGCAAGCGGGATATCGGCGACGGTACCGACCTCGAGGTTCACGGTGGCCTCGGGTTCGACTCGAAGGCCCGGATAGATCCGGCTGCGATTACGCGCTGGCCCTCCCTGGCGGGGCGTGACCACGATCGTGGACCGGCTGGTGAACGGCTTCTGGTCCACGCTTACCCCGATCGCCGACAACAACGTCCCCAGCTCGGCGGCGATCTTGCCGACCGCCACCGCACACCCCACGTGATACCCGATCCGCAGCTCCGCCTCGCGCGCCCCCGAATCCGTGGCTGTCACACGCGCATACGCTTCGTTGCTGACCAACGCCGTTCGCTCCACAGCCTTTCCGGAACCCACCAACTCGACGTGTTCACCGTGGTGACCGACCTGCAACGTCGCGCCATCGGCGGCCGTCACGGTGCGCTCGTGCGGGCGGACTTCCACGACGTCCGCGTACGCGGGCGCGGCACAGAGGTGTACCAGCAGCACGCCCGCGACACCGATCACCCATCTCGAAGCACGCACAGCTCCCCCACTCACTTGCGGCCCCGCGATCAGAGCGCGACGGGGTCGCCGTACACGGCCACCGAATCATCGGCCACGTCACTCTTGACCGCGACGATGGTGTAGGAGCGGATGCTGGCCGGTGCGATGCATCCGTCGATCTTGACGTGCGCGTCCCGATGGGTGACGAACGCCTCCGATCCCTGGATCGCCTTCTCACCCAGCGGCAGATCCACCACTTGCCCCGGTGTCAGCGACACACTGAAACTCGGTGCCACCGAGGCGTTCGGACCGATGTTCGCGCCCACGGTCGGCGTCGGGATGCTCGGTTCGATCACGATCCCGGGCGAAATCCCCACACTCACCGTCGCACCCACCGTGATATCGGTGATGTTCATACCGCAGCCCAGGTGATACCCGGTCTTGACCACCGCGCCCTGCATCGCCGACCCCGCGCCAGCGAGTTTCCCGTACGCCTGATTCGTGACGAACACTTCACGGGTCGTGCCGACACTGTTCAACGGCAACACCCTGTTAGCGGTCTCCGCCTGATGGCCGACCGTCACCCGCCAACCATCCGGCGTCGAAATCGTCTGCTCATGCGACGGCAACACCAGCATCTCCGCCCGCGCCGTACCCGCACTCGATCCGACCACCGACAGCACTGCAGCCACCGAGAACCAGAACTTGACCTTCACTGGGAACCCCCACCCTCTCGCAGAACAACCGATCCACCGCCCTGCCGGCGATCATCGGACTCGTGCCCGAACGCTAAAGGCACACGAGATCACCCAGCAATCCGGAATACGCGGAAACCGTGTCGTCCGCGCACTTCACAGCCGAAATCGACCAAACGTCCGGACCGGACACGACACCCTGACGAACCGGACGGATCCGATCGTTCAGTGTGCACGTCTGCTCGGATTGTCACAGCCGATTCACAGAACCCCGCCCAGGCCGTTCTTGAGGCAGGTGAGACAACTTTCCACTCCGAACATGACCGCGCCGCAGCACCGCAGGCTGTCGCACGGGCCAGCGAGCGCAATCCGTCTTTACAGGATATGTGTGACTTCGGTCATACACCAATCGAGGATGCGTCGCCAAGATGAGCGGCTGGACCCCGGTCCGGTGGCCACTACACCGACAGGAAACGGACCCTCACACCGAGAACTTCGGTGTGAGGGTCACTACTGTCGTAGAAGGTGTCGTAAACCCGTCAAATCGGGCATACCGAATGGATATAACCCCTGGTGGAGCTAAGGGGACTCGAACCCCTGACCCCCACACTGCCAGTGTGGTGCGCTACCAGCTGCGCCATAGCCCCTGGTGGGTTGCGCTGCGGTATTCCCCGCCGCGCTTGAATGAAGTTACACCAACGGTGCGTCAGCGACCAAATCGCCTCCATTCGGCCGCGACGGGGGCTAGGAGAGTGCGTCTTGCGTCAGTTCGGCGCCACACTTCGGCCGTGGACGATCGACTGTGTGAGCGGGTGTTCGCGAATGCGGGGAACCGACCGCTTCCCGGCGTGCACCAACGGACAACAGCGCATGTGCGAATCGAACAAGGACTACCCTCGGCCCACGACTGCGCGCCGGCTAGCGGCAGCACCGAACCATTTGCGCAGCTGGCTGAGCAGATCCTGCTGATCTTCACCGACCCACGCCACGTGACCGTCCGGCCGTAGCAGCACTGCGGGCACCTCCAGTTCCTCGCTGACGTCGACGACGTGGTCGACTCGATCGGCCCATCCCGCAACCGAGAGCCGGCCGGTCTGGTCGAGCAGTAGCCCGCGACCGCCGTGCATCAATTCGTAGAGGCGCCCGCGCTTCAGCGTCACGTCCCGCATTCGCCGGCCGAGCAGGTCATGCCCCTCGCCGAAGTCGTAGCGGACCCCTACCGCGGTGATGATCTCGGTGATGTACCGGTTCACCTCCTCGAAGTCCATCAGCGTCGAGAACAGCTCGCGCAGCGCGGTCGCACCCGGATCGGCGCCCAGCAGCGTCATCTGCGCCCGGGTGTTCGCCAACACACGGGCGCCCACCGGGTGCCGTTCGGCGTGGTAGCTGTCCAGCAGTCCCTCCGGCGCCCAGCCGTTGACCTCTGCCGTCAGTTTCCAGCCGAGGTTGAACGCGTCCTGGATGCCCAGGTTGAGCCCCTGCCCGCCGGTCGGCGGGTGAATGTGCGCCGCGTCCCCGGCCAGCAGCACCCGGCCGATCCGGTAGCGCTCGGCCTGCCGAGTGGCATCGCCGAAGCGGGACAGCCAGCGCGGTGAGTGCACGCCGAAGTCGGTGCCCGCGAACGTCCGCAGCCGCTGCTTGAACTCCTCCAGAGTCGGCGCGGCCGCACGGTCCGCGGCCACCCCGTCGGCGGGCACGATGACGCGGTACAACCCATCCGCATCGTCACCGACGCGGACGGCACCGAACCGCTTCTGGGTCTTGTGGACCTCCTCGACGACGGCGGCGACGGTCGCCGGGTCCTCGGTCATCTCCATCTCACCCAGCAGCGTCTCTACCGTGGCGGGCTCACCGGGGAAGCCGACGCCGAGCAGCTTGCGCACCGTGCTGCGGCCGCCGTCGCAGCCGACGAGGTAGCGCGAGCGCACCCGCGTGCCGTCCGCCAACTCGACGGTCACCCCGTCTTCGTCCTGGCTCAGCCCGACCACTGCGCAGCCGCGCCGAATCTCGACACCGATTTCGAGGGCGTGCTCGTTGAGCAGCCGTTCGGTGACCGGTTGCGGAGTGGCGACACCGTACGGGTGCGCCGTGTCCAATCGGTCCGGCCACGGCTTGATGATGCCGCCGAAGAGACCGCCGGCCTGGAACTTCTTGCTGACCGCGAGAAATCGGTCCAGCAGGCCGCGCTGGTCCATCAGCTCGACACTTCGCGCGTGTAGGCCTTGTCCGCGGGACTCGCCCGTCGGCTTCGCCTCCTTTTCCAGCACGAGCACACCCACGCCGTGCAGCCGTACCTCACAGGCCAACATCAAACCGGTCGGCCCGCCGCCGGCAACTATCACATCAATCATGAACACCCCTATTACGTTTCGCCCGCCGCTGCGCACATCCACGTCGAGCGCCTGCCGCCGCGAGTCCCGCGAAGCGGTTCGACGTCCACGAGACCTGGTACGTCGCCGAGCACATGGACTTCGCGAATCCCTGATTCCCGCAGCTTCTGGTTCGGCTGGAGATTCTGCAGCACGACCGGGGTCTTGCCGCAAGACCCCGGGTGCGCTATATGTTGAAAGTGGCAGGGAGTCAGCGATCTCCTTGCCTTCGCTTTTGGTTGTGGGTTGCGACCCGGATTTTCCTAGCGAAGCCACATGAGCGTTGTTCGAGCTCGGGCGGTCAGCGTTCCGGTAACGCCTGTTCCAGTAACGCCTTGAGTGCCGCCAGGTCACGTCGGACCCAGTCGGTGTCAGCATCGAATCGCGCCTCGTCGACCTCGGGCTGCCGCAACAACGTGAGCGTCACCGTTGCCCCGTCGCCGTTGCGGATCACACGCAGCGGGATGTCCAGCGTCGGGCCAGTCGGGAAGCGCACGCGGTGATCAGCGACGCCGAACTCGTTGGGCGGGCTGAAAAGGACGTAGGCCTTGCCTTCCGGCGCGTCCGCGACCCACTCGCCGGGCTCTGCGCCGGGATCGCCGGAGCCCGGTTCCAGGCCGGCGGAAAGCCCGCTCGCCCACTGCGGATAGTTCCGCGGCTCCGCCAGAAAGGCCGCGACCTCTCCATACGGACGCGCGACGTTTTCACTGAGCCGCCGCCCGGCCCATGGACCAACGGAACGCTCGGTGGGTGGCGATCCGCGGGAGCTGGGGATGCCGGACCGCTCCGTCGAGTGGGCCGGGTCGTCGATGTGGTGGAGTCGACGTCCCGGCCCTCGCCGAAAGATCACTTGGTGAGTGAGGTCACCCAGTTCTCGTCGTTGGCGTCGATCTTGGTCGTGCCGTAGAAGACGGCGGGCGTGGCCGCGGAGCCGCCGAGTGCCTCGCCGAGCGCGGTGGTCTGCGCCATCGCAGTGGTACGTGCGAAGTCGACCTTGGCGCCGGTGGTGATGCACTGCAATGCCGATTCAGCGGCTCCGGCATCCCGGGCGACGGCGGCGAGTTCGTCGTTGTTCAGGTCGCGACCGCCTTCGCTGGGACGCTTCGTGGTGAACAGCTCGCTATGGAACTTGGCATAGACCGGGCCCGAGCCTGCTTCGGCGACACACTGATTCGCGGCGACGGCGCGGGTGGAGTAGTCCTTGCTCTGGGAGCGGGCATCGAGGAAATTCACCAGTCGATAGCGCACCGCGAGTGCGCCCACATCGATCTGCTGGGCGATTTCCTGGCTGTAGATGCGCTCGAGGTTGCCGCAGCCCGGGCACAGCGGGTCCTCGAAGAGGTCGATGGTCTTCTTCGCGTCCGGGCGGCCGAGCAGGATCGAGCCGCTCGGCTCGAGCATCGAGTGCACCGCCTGGTCCCGTACCGGGCCGTAGCCGTCGTTGCGGACCGTCGGTTCGTCGCGCCCCCAGCGGACCGCCGCGATCACGATCAACACGATCAAGGCAAGTGCGACGGCGCCCAATGCATAGGTGGTGGTACTCGACATCGGCCGAGGCGTGTAGTTCGAACGCGATTCGCTCACAGGGACACCCTGCCCCACCGATTCATCCGAGCCACCGGCGGACCCTACATCCGCAGCTCAGTGACGTCCTGGCCCGGCGCGCGGCTGCGCCGACAGCCCACCGGCACCGACGTGCCAGCGGGTTCATCGATCGGGGTGGATTCGGTGTGCGGTCCGCTGATATCGGCGGCGGGACGTCGCCGAGTGTGCGGTGGCGGGTGAGGACTCCGATTCGGCAACTGCGGTACCCGGCACGGCCGCTGCCGCATGGACAGCTGTCCCTACTCCTGCGGAGTGCCCAACCGCGGCGCCCGGCCGAGCTACCGGCGCCCCGTGTGTCACAGGCTCAGCGGCGACCAGTCCTGGATCGACCGCCCCCGCGGCGGCAGCACCCGCTGGCACTCCCGAGGAATCCGTCGACGAGCCACCCGCCGCCGTTTCGGACTCGACCGAAGCCGCCACCGGAGCGCCGGAAGCTGCCTGGTCGGCAGGCGTGGGCAGGTTTTCACCACCGGTCCGATCCGACGGCGTCTCGGCGTGGACGGGTCCGCGGCGCAAGGGCTCGGGGACGACGGCCCAGCCGATCGCGGCCATAGCGAGCAGAGCCCCGGTCACGCCGAGGGCGAGCTCGTAGGATGCCTGCTGCGCGAGGGCACCGACCGCGACCGGTCCGAGGACGGTGCCGAGATCAGCGGCCATCTGGAAACCGGCCAGCACGGGGCCGCCGCGCGCCTTGGGCCCGATGATATCGGCCACCGCTGCCTGCTGGCTCGGGGTGAACAGGCCGGAACCGACTCCGGCGAAGAACGAGGTGGCCAGCAGCCACGGCACGCTCGTCGCCATGCCGATTCCCGCGGTGCCCGCGGCGCACACCAGCGAGCCGACGATCACGAAGGGTTTTCGCCCCCACCGATCGGACAGCCGTCCCGACGCGAACAACACCGCGACGTTTCCCGCCGCGAATACCGTCAGCGCGACACCCGCCATCCCGGGAGCCTGGTGCAGCACCTCGACGACGAGCAGCGGCACCAACGCCATCCGCACACCGAACACGGCCGCGCCATTGGCGAAGTTCGACAGCAGCACCGCCCGGTACTCCGGCCGCGCCCACCCCTCGCGGAACGACATCATGCGGACCCCGCCGACCGGTTCCGGCGCGGCCAACGCCGAATTCCGCAGACTCAGATGCACCACGACGCTCACCAGCAGCAGCGCCACCGCGTAGATCACGAACGGCCACCGCAATCCGAGGCCGGACAGCGCGCCGCCGACCAGCGGTCCGCTCACCGAGCCGACCAGGAAGCTGGTCGACCACAGCCCGGATACCCGGCCGCGCTGCTGCGGCGGAGACATCCGGATTACCAGTGCCAGCGACGACACGGTGAACATGGTCGACCCGATTCCACCGAGCGACCGCAACACCATGAGCTGCCAATAACTTTGCGCCAGCGCACTGGCGCCGGTGGACAGCGCGACGATCAGCAGCCCACCGAGATAGACCGTACGCTCCCCCAACCGCTGGACCAGTCGCCCGCTCACCGGTGCGAACAGCAGCCGCATCAAAGCGAAGGCGGAGACGATCGCCGAAGCGGCCGCGACGCCGACCCCGAACCCGCGCGCGAACTGCGGTAGCACGGGGGCGACCAAGCCGAACCCGATAGCGATGACGAACGCACCCCCGACCAGCACCCAGATCTCCCGGGGCAGGGGTTTGGAGCTACCGGTCACCGCACAGCGCCCGTCCGACCAATTCCTCCGCGGCCCGCTGCACCTCGGCCAGGTGCTCGGGGCCGTGGAACGACTCGGCGTAGATTTTGTACTTGTCCTCGGTGCCGGAGGGGCGCGCGGCGAACCACGCGTTCTCCGTGGTCACTTTGAGGCCGCCCAGGGGCGCGCCGTTGCCCCGCGCCCTGGTGAGCACGGCGGTCACCGGTTCGCCGGCGATCTCCTTCGTGGTGATCATGTCCGGAGTCAACTTCCCGAGCAGCTGTTTCTGTTCCGCGGTGGCGGGTGCGTCGATCCGGGCGTAGGCCGGAGCACCGTAGCGGCGTTCCAGTTCGACGTAGCGCGCCGAGGGACTCTGCCCGGTGACCGCGGCGATCTCACCGGCGAGCAGTGCCAGCAGGATGCCGTCCTTGTCGGTGGTCCACACGGTGCCGTCCATCCGCAGAAACGACGCGCCGGCGCTCTCCTCGCCGCCGAAAGCCAGGCTGCCGCTGAACAATCCGGGCACAAAGAACTTGAATCCGACCGGTACCTCGTGCACATCCCGGCCGAGTACGGAGACCACCCGGTCGACCATGGACGACGTTACGGCGGTCTTGCCGATCTTGGTCAGCGCGTCCCAGCCCATCCGGTTGGCGACCAGGTATTCGATGGCCACCGCGAGGAAGTGATTCGGATTCATCAACCCGCCATCGGGCGTGACGATGCCGTGGCGGTCGGCGTCGGCGTCGTTGCCGGTGGAGATGTCGTAGTCGTCCTTGATCGCGATCAGCGATGCCATCGCATAGCGCGAGGACGGGTCCATCCGGATCTTGCCGTCACTGTCCAGTGTCATGAACCGCCAGGTGGGATCCACGAACGGGTTGACCACCTCGAGCTCGAGGTCGAAGCGCTGACCGATCTCCTCCCAGTAGTCGACGCTCGCGCCGCCCATCGGGTCGGCGCCGAGCCGGATGCCCGCTCCGCGGATGGCGTCCAGGTTCAGCACATTGGGCAGGTCGTCGACATAATGGCCGAGGTAGTCGTAGCGTTCCACGCCGGTTTCCAGCGCGCGCCGCAGCGTGGTGCGTTTGACCTCGGCCAGCCCGCTGAGCAGGAGTTCGTTGGCGCGCGCGGCGATGGCGTCGGTGGCCGTGTTGTCGGCCGGGCCGCCGTGCGGCGGGTTGTATTTGAAGCCACCGTCGCGCGGCGGGTTGTGCGAGGGGGTGACCACGATGCCGTCGGCCTGGTGCTTGGCGCCGCCCCGATTGTGGCGTAGCACCGCATGGCTCAGCGCCGGAGTGGGGGTGTAGCGATCACGCGCATCGATCACCGCGGTCACGTCGTTGGCGGCGAGCACCTCCAGTGCGGTGGTCCACGCGGGCTCGGACAGCGCGTGGGTGTCCCTGGCCAGGTAGACCGGGCCGGTGATACCACGGGTGGCGCGGTATTCGATGATCGCCTGGGTGATCGCGAGAATGTGCGCTTCGTTGAAGGCGCCCTCGAGGCTGGATCCGCGATGTCCCGAGGTACCGAACGCTACGCGCTGGGCCGGATCCTGCACATCGGGGATGCGGCTGTAGTACGCGGTCACCAGGTGTGCGATGTCCTCGAGATCGGTGGGACGTGCGGGACGCCCGGCTCGATCGTGAGCCATGCTCGGGTCTCCCTTCCATATCGGCTGCGCCCGGCTCGTCATCAGAATCATGTCCACGACCGCCTGGTCACCGCCGGCCCCGCGGCCACGTCGATCACCTCGGCCACCAGCCGGATCCTCTCGTCGCCGAATGTGCTGAACGTGGTCGGCGCGGTGCGGGAACCCGATCCCGCGGCGGCGAGCCGCTGCGTACCGGTGCTCGCGTTGCTGCGATCGCCGAGCCGCGCCGAACCGACAATGCTAACGGTCGACGTCCCGTCCGGCATCGGCACGTCGAAATCCACTGGTGCGCCGCGCGGTACCGTCATCGCTCACCTTCCTGCCACAGTTCCACCGGTGCCAGCGTGACGTTGACCGAGGCGAATAGTTCGGCGTTCTGCTCGACGAACCCGCGCAGGCGTTGCGGCTCGTCGACCAGCACCAGCATCAGCGGAAGATGGTCGGCCATATCCAGGAGCCGGGTGGTGTGGACATGCGCGGACGCGCCGTATCCCTCGATGCCGCGCCACACGCTCGCACCCGCGATCCCGGTGTCCCTGGCACGACGCACGATCTCGTGGTACAGGGGCGTGTGCCGCCACTTGTCGTCCTCGTCGAGCAGCACGGTGAGCCGCGCCGCCGGCCGCCACCGCTGCGGTACGGGAGAACCTGTTTGCGGATCACTCACTGCCTGACCCCCTTTCGTCGTGCCGTTCCGTCGATCGCCGAGCCGAACCAGGTAGCCGCCGAACATGCCTCGCGCCGGGCTTCGACGCCCCGGCCGCACCACCACTCCCCTTGGCGGGCGAGCGCGGAGCACCGCGCCTGATCCGAGGAGTGTACGAACCTCACGGGCGGGGTGGAGAAGGTGGTGCCGCCGTCGCGCACGCCGGTGCCCCAGAAGGGGACGTAGCAGTCTCTTGGCTACCCACGCCGCGGCCGCGGGAATCATCGGGATTACTGCCGCACAGCATCCCACGGTGATTACGCCGGGGCGCAGCGCCCATCCCTCGCGGCCGGAGGGGCAACCCACAGACAAGCGGCCGAACAGCACCGGATCGACGGTGCCGCCGCGGCATCGGTGTCGCGGTAACGGAGTAGATACCTCCAGTTAATTTCCCGGCGTTGATAGAATGACGACGTGAATCACGTCATGGTCACCTCTCCACCTCGACGTCTACGGGCCGATGCCGCGCGCAATCAACAGCGGATCATCGCCGCTGCGCGCGAACTGTTCGCAGACCGTGGACTCGAGATCACCCTCGACGACGTGGCCGAGCGCGCGGGTGTGGGCGTCGGCACGGTCTATCGCCGCTTCGCGAACAAGAAGGAACTGATCGTCGCGGTCTTCGATCAGAACCTGCGCGATTTCGCCGATGCCGCCGATGCCGCCTACCGGCATCCGGACCCCTGGTTCGGAGTGGTCGAGTTCTTCGAATACGTCTGTCGGCACATGGCGACCAATCGCGGGTTCAGCGAGGTGATGCTCGAACTCGAGGACGACGCGACCGAACGATTCATCATCGTGCGTGATCGAATCAAGCCCACCGTGACAGCCATCTGCGCACGAGCACGCGATGCGGGAGTGCTCGCCGAGGGCATCGAGCCGGCGGACTTCTTCGCGCTCGTACACATGGTCGACGCCATGGCCGAGTTCGCCAAACCGGTCAATCCCGATGTGTGGCAGCGCTATATGGCCGTCATGCTCAACGGCCTGCGCGCGGACAGCACGCCGCGCCGGCACCTCGTCGTCCCGCCGCTGACCGACGAGGAAGTCGAGCACGCCAAGCAGCACCTCACCTGCGGGGGCCGCAAGCGGTAGCGAAATCGCACGATAAGCAGTGTGCGGCACCACCGCTCCCGTAAATTTGGTCATATGACCAATTCTTGGGTGAACTGGGCCGGCGATCAGCAGTGCACACCCGCGGTTCTCGCTACGCCGCATTCGGTCGACGAACTCGCGGATCTACTCGGCAGCGCCGGCACAGCCGGCTACACCGTGCGCGTGGCCGGCACCGGTCATTCGTTCACCGACGCGGTACTCACCGACGGCATGCTGCTGAATCTGGCGCGGCTGAACCGGGTTCTCGACGTCGACCGCACGAGCGGCCTCGTCCGGGTCGAGGCGGGCATCACGTTGAACGCCGCGAGCACCGCCTTACACGAGCACGGGCTCGCCTTTCCGAACCTCGGCGACATCGACGGGCAAACCGTGGCCGGCGCCACGGCCACCGCCACCCACGGCACCGGCGCGACATTGCCGAACCTTTCGGCCGCAGTGCATTCCGTGGAGCTGATGTCGGCCGACGGCAGCCGGATCGAACTGAACGAGCACAGCGACCCGGACGGCTGGCGCGCGGCGCGGGTCAGCGTCGGCGCCCTAGGGGTGGTCACCGCCGTGACGCTGCGAATGGTGCCCTCCTTCGTGCTGGAAGGCATCGAGCGCCCGATCCCGGTGGCGGACGTGCTCGCCGACCTGGACTCGTTCGTCGACGGCAACGAGCATTTCGAGTTCTACATGTTCGCGCACAGCCCGCTGGCCATGACCAAGCGAAACAACCGCGTGAGTCGACCCGAGCGGCCGCGGGCCGAGCCTATCGACTGGTTTGCCGATATCTTGCTGTCCAACTACGTGTTCGACGCGCTGTGCAAGCTGAGCCGCAGACAACCGCGCCTGGTCCCGTGGATCCATCGCGGCGCTGCCTACGCGGGCAGCTACCGACGCCGAGTGAACCGGTCCTACCGGGTGTTCGCCTCGCCGCGGCTGCTGCGCTTCACCGAGATGGAGTACGCCATCCCACGCGAGCACTCCGCCGACGCGATCCGCGAGATCAAGGCGCTGGCCGCCGGATTCGATACGCCGATGCCCATCGAGGTGCGGTGGGTCGCGCCGGACGACGCTTTCCTCTCCCCCGCGGGCGGCCGGGAAACCTGTTACATCGCCGTCCACCAGTACCGCGGGATGGACTTCGAGCCGTACTTCCGTGCCTGCGAATCGGTTTTCGATCGGTACCAGGGACGACCACACTGGGGTAAGCGCCACTTCCAGACCGCGGCGACCCTGCGCGAGCGCTATCCGGAGTGGGATCGTTTCGCCGAGGTCCGCCGTCGCTTCGACCCCGAAGGGCGCTTCGCCAACGCCTACCTCGATCGAGTGCTCGGCCCCGTCAGCTGAACCGAATCCACCGAAACGCCAGGGACGGCGACCGGTTCCCGGTTGCGATCAGGCGGCGAGGATCTCGGCTACGAGGCGGGGAACGGCCGTTCCGATGGGCTCGCGGATGACCTCGGTGGCCAGCTCGTCATACGGCGTCGGCTCAGCATTCACGATGACCAGGTCGGCGCCGCCGCGCACGGCGATGGCGCACATCGAGGCGGCGGGCTCCACCTGCAGCGACGTTCCGATAGCCAGGAAGATCTCGCTCGTCTCGGCGGCAATGGTGGCCGCGGCCATGGTCCGGCGGTCCATCTGCTGACCGAACATCACCGTCGCGGACTTGAGAATTCCCCCGCAATCGGGACACGGCGGGTCGGGTTCGCCCGCGCTGACGCGCTCCAGAGTGGCGGCCATCGTGGTGTGGAAGTCGCATTCGATACAGACCACGTCGAACATGTTGCCGTGGATCTCGATCACCCGCTCCGGCGAGGATCCCGCCCGCTGATGCAAGCGGTCGATGTTCTGCGTGATGACGGTGACCGCCCGACCGGCCCGCTCCAGATCGGCCAGCGCCTTGTGCGCCGGGTTCGGCACGGCCTGCCATGCCGGATTGTCACGCCGGGCCAGCCAGGCGCGCTCGCGCAGACTCGGATCGGCCACATAGTTCTGATACGTGGAAAGCAGTTCGGCGATGGGGTCTTTCGTCCACACCCCGCGCGGGCCGCGGAAATCCGGGATACCGGAATCGGTAGAGATACCCGCGCCGGTGAGTACCCCGATCCGGCCGGTACGACTGCGCCACTCGGTCGTCATATCTGCCAGCGTAGGGGCAACGACGAGCCGTCAGCGTTCCGCGTCACCTCGCGCCGACGCACGGCCCGAGGTAACGATTCGCGGCACGCTGGTATACGTATCTCGTACGCTACGAAAGCGTTTCGGCTCCACCACCACGTCGGACACCGGTCCGGCAGCTGGCACACGCAGGCTCCACCTGTACATCGAAAGGCGTTCGCATGTCCCACAAACCCAGTGTGCTGTTCGTCTGCGTGCACAACGCGGGCCGTTCGCAGATGGCCGCCGGGTTGCTCACCGCGCTGGCCGGGGACCGGTTCGACGTTCGATCGGCGGGCAGCGCACCCGCCGGGACGCTCAACGCGACCGTGGTCGACGCGATGGCCGAGATCGGTATCGACATCTCCGGCCACACGCCCAAGCCGCTCACCGTGGACGCGGTCGGCATCTCCGACGTGGTGATCACCATGGGTTGCCCGGACGCCTGCCCGTTCTTCCCCGGCATCAGCTACCGCGACTGGGTGCTGCCGGACACCGCCGGCCAGAGCATCGACGTGGTGCGCACCATTCGCGACCGCATTCGCATCCTGGTGGAGAATTTGATCGCCGAGCTGGTCCCCGCGCCTGCGCGCTGAAGGCTGTCCGAATCGTTCTGCGTCCTCCGCTCGCAGTAACCGTCGACGGCGACCTCTTCCACCGAGCCGACGCTACAACGGCCCGCCGACACAACTACCACGGTGTCGGCGAACAGGAGCCGCAACCCACACCGCTACCCACTGCCCTTTCGATGCTGGCGCGAACCTTCGTCGCCCGGGTGCCTGCACCCCACGGCACCTGCGGCTCAGCAGGCTAACCGGTGGACTGGGTCGCCACGCAGCCATCGGCACGGTTGCCCACAGCAGATACCACGCCCGCACGACCGGAATCAGCAGCACGATGGCGCCCAGCGCCACAACGAGCGAGCCCACCACATGCGGCCGCGGCGGTTCAGCGAGGCAGCGGGGCGACCGGGACGATTGCGCGTGGGACGACCCGGAGATACGGGTGCGGATCGGCCGCGACGATTTTCGACGCCGGATCCTTGCAGCCGACGGTGACATCTCCGTTCGGCGCGGAGGAAAACGTCCACAGCGTCATCCATTCTGTACCGCCGACCGTCTCGGTTTTCTTCGCGTCCGACGACAGCAGATCTTCATTCCGTCCGGAACTATCGGTAACCGTGCAGCGAATACCGCTGGCGGCCTGTCCCCACGCGGCCGGCGCCCGGATATCGAGCACCGAGTCCGCCGGCACCGGGACTTTCTTCGTGTCGCCGAGCAAAACCCGGACCGCGCCGGCCGCTTCGTCGTGGTCACTCGCGGCCGTTGCCGTTGCCGTTGCGGTCGCCGCGGCGACCGCGCTCGTCGACGCCGATTCCTCGCTCGCCGGGGTGTCGTCGGAGCACCCCGCCGCGGTAACGGCGAACAGCGCGGCAAGCGCCAGCCAGCTCAGTTTCACGGTTCGGACCTCTCGTCGCGCCCACTCGCCAGGCGATTGGTTCGGATCAGCCAGACCACAGAGCATGACAATGCCGACCGGGAAAATCCCGGCTACACGCCGAGACATCGGCAATTGGGCCGCAAACGTCCGAATCGGCTTTCTCGATCGCGCTTTCTCGCCCCGCCGGTTCCAGAGAGCGCCGCCACCGGTTCCAGAAAGCATTGCCCTGATGCCGCCGGGTCCGCATAGTGTGTCGGTAGGTGATCATCGGGAGGCCACCATGGCGAGATTGTCGTGGGCGGGCAGACACGCCGCTGGGGCGGAGCACGGCCATGTCTGACGAGCAGGGAACTTCCGGCTCGCGCACGCTGCGCGCCGGCACACTCAGCGGCTACCGGGACGCCGCGGTTACCACCCCACCTGCGGCACGGGCCGTGCTGGTTGCTTCGGCGCTGCTGATCGCCGTGGTGCTGGCCTACGAGGCGCGTCTGACCTCGCACGACGGGGTCGATCACACCTGGTTCGCCGCCCTCGCGGTGTCCGGCCTGTTCGTCGCTCGCGGGCTGCATCTGCGCCGCCCGATCACCCTGCCGCACGTCACCGCCGCCGTCTTGGTGCTGGCCGTCGCACACCTCGTCTATCGGGCCGGGCATCCCGATGCCGGCTTCGTCCTGTTGTCCGCCACGGGCTTCGTGGTGGTGCTGCCGCTGTCGAGCAGGCCGCAGCCCGAGGAGTTGGAGCGGGTGGCCGCACTGGTCGGCCACACGGCAGGGGACCCGCTGGCGCCGTTCGCACTGCATTCGTCCAAGTCCTACTTCTTCGACGCGTCGTCCACCGCGGCGATCGGCTATCGCACCCGCTTCGGCATCGCGGTCGTCGCAGGCGACCCGATCGGCGATCGGACCGTATTCCCGGCGCTGATCACGGCGTTCTCGGTATTCGCGGCCGAGCATGGCTGGCGGGTCGCCGTCCTGGGCGCGAGTCCCGAACTGGCGGATCTATGGCGGCTGCGCGCACGGGAGCACCGCGGGTTGCGCGCGGTCCCGATCGGCCGCGATGTGGTGCTCGACGTCGACGAGTTCACCCTGGTCGGACGCAAGTTCCGCAACCTGCGCCAAGCCGTGAGCCGCACCAAGAATGTCGGCATCGACACCGAGGTGCTGGAAGAGTCGGCGCTGAGCCGCGCACAGCGCCGGGAACTGCTGGCCATCGTCGACCAATGGGGCCGTGGCAGGCAGAACCGGGGCTTCTCGATGATCCTGGATCACCTGCTCGACGGGCGAAACCCGAACATGCTGGTCGTCATCGCCAACCGCGTGGATGGCGTCCCGGCGGGTTTCCAGCGCTATGGCAGTTCCGGGCAGGGGCGGGAACTGAGCCTCGACGTTCCATGGCGGCGCCGGGACGCGCCCAATGGCCTCGATGAACGGATGATCGTCGATCTGGTCGACTATGCCAGGGCGCATGACATCCACCGGATCTCGCTGGCTTTCGCGCCGTTCCCGGAACTGTTCGCCGAGAAACGGACCTCTCGCACGGCCAAGTTGCTCGCCCTGGCGGTGCACGTGGGCGACCCACTGATCCGACTGGAATCGCTCTACCGCTTCCTGCGCAAATTCCACGCGCTGGCGCGGCAGCGCTACGTTCTGATCCGTTGGCGCGAGGTGCTGGTCGCCGCCGCTGCGCTGTTGACCCTGGAGTTCGCACCGCACCGTCACGAGCGCTCCAGCGCGACCCCGACCGACTCCCGAGGAGCGTCATGGAACTGACTCACAGCGACGTGAAAGCCGCGGCCGAACGGGTGACGGGCCGGGTCAGACCGGTCGCGGTGGCGCAGGCCGACAGTACCGGCGAGCTCTGGTTGGCGCTGGAATTCCTGCAGCACACCGGAAGCTTCAAAGCCAGGGGCGCGGTGAACTTCCTGCTCACCCACCAGGACGGCGGCACGCTGCCGCCGGTCGGGGTGACGATCGCCTCCGGCGGCAATGCCGGGCTGGCGTGTGCATGGGCGGCCCGCGATCAAGGGGTTCCGGCGACCGTGTTCCTGCCGACCACGGCACCACGGGTCAAGATCGACCGGCTCACCTCGTATGGCGCCGAAGTCCGGTTGGTGGGTAACCGATACGCGGACGCGCTCGCCGCCAGCCGCGAGTTCGCCGATGACACGGGCGCTCTGCTCTCCCACGCCTACGACAATCCACTCGTCGCGGCGGGCGCGGGCACGCTCATGACCGAGATCCACGAGCGAATTCCGGATCTCGACACCGTCGTTGTCGCGGTCGGCGGAGGCGGGTTGTTCGCCGGAGTCGCCACCGCCGCCGATCACTACGGTGTCCGCACCGTCGCGGTGGAGCCTATCCACTGCCGCGCCCTGCACGCCGCGATCACAGCGGGACGGGTGGTCGACGTCGAGGTCGACTCGATCGCCGCCGACTCGCTCGGCGCCCGGCGCGCCTCGGAGCTGGCACTGGCGGCCGCGCGACAGTACGACGTGGCATCGGTGCTGGTCGAGGACCGCGCGATCAGCGCGGCCCGCCGCAACCTGTGGCAGGAGCGTCGCATCGCGGTCGAGCACGGTGCGGCGACCGCTCTGGCCGCGGCGCTCGGCGCGGAACCAGCATTGCGGCGCGTTCCCGGTGAGCGGGTGTGCGTGGTCTTGTGCGGGGCGAACACCGACCCGTCGGATCTGGCCGGGTAGAATGACCCGCCACGCCGTCGGCGTATTTCCGACGAATCGGGCGAGACAGGGTTAGGCTCCCGCTGTCGTCCTCGATCCCGACGGAAGGCACTCCATGGCGCATACCTCTCTCATGGTTCCCCTCGGCACCGCACTACCCGATTTCTCGCTTCCCGACCTCGACCAGCGGATCTACGGCCGCGACGACTTCGCCGGCGGACCGGGGCTGCTGGTGGTCTTCGCCTGCAACCACTGCCCCTACGTCAAACACATCGAGGCGGCGCTGGGCGAACTGATCGACTCGCTGCCGTCCATGCCGACCGTGGCGATCTGCAGCAACGACGCGACCGCCTACCCCGAGGACGCACCGCTGCGGCTGCGCGACCAAGCGATCCGGGCGGGCTGGACCTTTCCCTACCTGGTCGATGAGGACCAGCAGATCGGTCGCGCAATGCGCGCCGCCTGCACCCCGGACTTCTTCCTCTATGACGCGAACCTCGAACTCGCCTATCGCGGCGCCTTCGATGAATCCACGCCGGGCAACGGAAAACCGTTGACGGGCAACGACTTGCGTGCCGCGATCGAGGCTGTGCTGGACGGCAAGCCCGTCCCCGAGCCGCAGCGGCCGAGCATGGGTTGCTCGATCAAATGGCGAGCCGGCTGACGCGCTGGAGACACGCCCCTCCCTCGGCCGCGCGGGAGCTCGGAGCACTGAGCCTCGTCGGCTATTGATCATCCTGTGCCAGATGGCTTTTCGCGTCCTCGTAAGTTCCGGCAGGCGCGGCCTCGGCGCGGGTGTAGACCAGGTGGAGCACGCCGGTTGCGAAGGTCTGCGAGGACAGCAGGCGCAGTGCGATGGTGGGCGCGCCGTCCTCGAACAAACGCTCACCCTTGCCGACGGCGATCGGGTGGACCAGCAGATGCAGTTCATCCAGCAGGCCGGCGTCCAGGAGCTGACGGACCACCGAGACCGAGCCGCTCATAGCGATGTCGCCACCCGGCTCGTTCTTCAAACCGGTCACCGCTTCGACCAGATCTCCCTGCAGCACTTCGGAATTGCGCCAGGTGAAATCGAGATCCTGGTGTGACACCACGATCTTGCGCGCATCGCCCAGCTTCTTCGCGAAGGGCGCGTCCGGTCCGCCGGCAGCTTCCCGCTCCGGCCACGCGCCCGCGAAGCTGTCGTAGGTCTTGCGCCCGAGCAACAGGGTGTCGGCGGCGCCGAGCTGGGCGTCGACGGCCGCGCCCATGTCATCGTCGAAGTACGGGAAGTGCCAGTCCTGCGGGTCCTCGATGACGCCGTCGAGCGCAATGAACAGACCTGCCGTGATTTTCCTCATCGCGTTTCTCCTGAGATCGGTGGGTGCGTGTGTCGCTTGCTCTGACGGAGTAGCGCGCGAGAACTCATCGGTGCGCGGAAATGCCTCGGTCCCGATCGGTTTCGCGGCCCGGCCGCGAACCCTAACCGGATCGATCCGCGCCGGAGCCGTGGAAGGCCGCTCGATAGCTATGTGGACTGGTGCCGACCACCCGCTTGAAGCGATCGCGGAACGCGGTCGGTGAGCCGAAGCCGACCTGGCCCGCGATCCGGTCGACCGGGTGGCTGGTGGATTCCAGCAGGTGCTGGGCCTGCCGGATGCGCGCACGCAGCAACCACTGCAACGGCGTGGTTCCGGTCTGCTCGCGGAAGCGGCGGTTCAGCGTGCGGGTGCTCATCCGGGCGTGTGCGGCGATGTCATCGAGGGACAGATCTTGCGCGGCATTGTCCTGCATCCACCGCAGCACCGGCTCCAGTGCCGAGCCGCGCGGCGTCGGCGGCTGGTCGTGCACGATGAATTGGGCCTGTCCGCCTTCCCGCTCCAGCGGAACGACCGACTTCCTGGCCGCGTCGGCCGCGACGGCCGAGCCGTAGTCGCGGCGAATCATGTGCAGGCACAGGTCGATTCCCGACGCCGCGCCTGCCGAGGTGAGCAGTGATCCATTGTCCACGTGCCCTCCAACTCGCAGTTAGCTATGTTCTCCCAGTTCATTCGATATGGCGAGAATCAAGCGATATATGGCATTTTTGCCAGTTCCTCCGGCTCGCCACACTGGCTAGCCTCGACCGCCGTGACGAAATTTCTGCTCTCGGTCCACGTGCTCGCCGCGATCATCACCGTAGGCCCGGTGACGGTGGCGGCGAGTATGTTTCCCGCCACCGCCCGCCGTGCGGCCGTCGCCGAACACAGCCCGGCCATCCTCGGCACATTGCATCGAATCTGCCGGGTCTATGCCCTGATCGGCATCATCGTTCCGGCGTTCGGTCTGCTCACCGCGCTGAGTCTCGGCGTTCTCGGCGACGTGTGGCTGGTGACGTCGATCGGGTTGACCGCGGCCGCGGCGGGCGTGCTGGCCCTGCTCGTACTGCCCGGGCAGCAGAAGATCCTCGCCGATCTCAGCGGCACCGGCCCGTCGCTAATCCGTCGCCTGGCGATGGACACCGGGGTGTTCAACCTGCTGTGGGCGGTGGTTACCGTGCTGATGATCGTGCGGCCGGGCTCGACGACCGGCGTGTGACGCTCATTCGGGCAAGTGCCGGATCATGATCGTGCGGTCGCGCACGATCATGATCGGACACTGCACCGATAGCAGCAGTGCCTGGCTGGTCGAGCCGAAAAGCATGCCGGCGAACCCGCCGCGACCCCGACTGCCGACCACGAGCAGCTGCGCCCGCTCGGAGCGTTCGAGCAAACAGCGTTCCGGCCGGTCGGTCGCTATCTCCCGCTGGATCTCGACATCGGGAAAGCGCTCCTGCCATCCGGCCAGGCTTTCCGCGAGCACGATCTGTTTCTCGGGTTCGGCGGCCGGCTCGGGGCCCGCCCCGGGCAGTTCGACACCGGTCCACACATGCAGCGCGAGCAGGGGCACACTCCGCGCCGACGCTTCGTTCAGTGCCGCCTCGATGGCGGGTTCGCTGATCTCGGTGCCGTCGACGCCGACGACGACGGGTTGCTTCCCGGCTTCCCGGCTGAGCGGCGCGCCCTCCCGGACCACGACCAACGGGCAGTGCGCTCGTCGCGCCAGCGCCGCGCTGACCGAGCCGAGCAAGGCCCGCCGCATGGTGCCGCGCTCGCGGGTCCCGACCACCATCGTCCGCGCCTCGACCGTGCGGTCCAGCAGCGTCGGACCGACCGCCGCGTGCGCCAGCTCGGTACTCACCTCGATGTCGCGCAGGCGGCGGACCGCGATCAGCGCCTGCTGGGTGGCAGTGTCCAGCACCCAGCGTCCATGGCCCTCCATCCGGGCGTAGTCGGTGCTCGTCAACGGTTCGGTGCTGCCGGGCCCGTAGTCGGAGACGGGATCGAGAACATGGACCAGACGCAGCGGCGCGCGATGCTGCGCGGCGGCCTGTGCCGCCCACGTGATCGCCGCCCCCGCCGCCGCGGAGCCGTCCACGCCGACCACGATCGGTCTGTTGGTTCGCATGATCACTTCCTTTCCCGGCGAAAAGGTCGAGCTCAGCACCGCCGGTTTCGACACTACCGGCGCGGCGCACCGGCGAGCGCCGCCGTCAACCGCCGCTGACGATGCACGCGTAGCCCACGTGGATGCCTTCGCCGACCCGGAGGTCGATACCCGCCACATACCGTGTGTACGGCTCTTGTACCGCGTTGACGGTGTGCGGCCCCGGTGTGGCCGGCACCCAGTCGATCAGTGCGACACCGCCGGACGGCCGGACCACGCCGAACGGAATGCCGTTGTCATAGAACGTCACCGGTGCGACGGTGTCGGTCACCGTGGCTCGCGCGGCGTAGGTGCAGCCCGTCCCGTAGTTCGTCGCCAAGCCGAAGTTGATACCGGGATACATCCCTACCTGGGTCACGGTGGCTCCGGCCAGGGGCGGGCAAGCCAGCGCGACTGCCACGCCGGTTCCGATCGCCGCCGCAATCGCGGCAACTCCTTTTCGCATGCGGAATAGTCCTATCGGTCGTGATGTCGGTCTTCGTCGAACGGACGCCGCCCGCGCACCCGCGCGATGACTAGATACTCACTCCCCCACGGCTTCGACGGGGGGCAAACCGCGGAATCTCGATCAACTGGACCGGGCCTCGGCCCCTCGGCCGACGGAACTGTCCGCGCCTCCGCCGGTATGGCCGTATTCGGTGGAGCTGGAAGCGCGGCGGCGGACCCCGCCCGCGTGTTCGGCGTGCTGTTGAGCCTGGAGCCCGCGGTGGCTATCGCGGGGCTTGGTGTGCTCGGTCAGATCATGAATCTCGGACAGTGGGTGGGCGTCGCGTGTGTGGTCGAGGCGTCGGCGGGGGCGACACCGAAGCGAAAGTCCGACGTCCGGGCGCGGACCGCTGCTCAACGCGGCTGCCGAGACACGTCCGGTTGCCGCTCGTCACCGGCCGTCTCGGGGTTGTCCGCGATCAAACTGCCCAGCAGGGCCAGCGATCGCTCCGAGGGTGATCCCGGTTCCGCGTGGTAGGCGATGAGCATCTGACCCGGCGCGCCGTTCACGCTGAACGTCTCGAAGGACAGGGTCAGGTCCCCGACCATGGGGTTACGAAATTCCTTGTCGCCCGCGGTCTTCGCCCGGACGTCGTGGCGCGCCCACAGCTGCCGGAACTCCTCGCTCTTGAGCGACAGCTCCCCGACCAGCTCGGTCAATCGCGGGTCGTCCAGGTCCGCGCCCGCAGTCGCCCGCAAGCTGGCGACGGTGTCGGCCGCGATGGTCGGCCAATCCAGGTAGAGGTCGCGCGCCTCCGGATCGAGGAAGACCATGCGCACCTGATCGACTCCGGGAACCGAGCACGAGTTGACGGCCGCGGCCAGGGAATTCGCCGCCAGGACGTCCAGGTATCTGCCCAGCACCACCGCGGGAGTGTGCGGCCACGCGTTCATCAGGCGCAGCAGGCCGGGCGCGACGCGTTCGGGCCGCCGCGGAGCTCGCGGGCGCTTGGCCGTCGGCCGGGCCAGTTCGCGCAGGTGCGCCGTGCCCTCCTCGTCCAGCGCGAACACCCGTGCGAGCGACGCGATGACCTGTTCGGAGGGGTGCCGGTCACGCCCTTGTTCCAGCCGCACGTAATAGTCGGCGCTCACCCCGGCGAGCAGAGCGATCTCCTCGCGGCGCAGCCCCGCGACTCGTCGCTGGCCGCCGCCCGGCAGGCCGAAATCCTCCGGTCGTACCAGTTCGCGGCGCGCGCAGGAAGGCGCCGAGTCGATTGTCGGAGTCAATGATCCGAGCGTAGGTCAGGGGCGCCGCTCCTGGGTGGCCCCGCGACTACCTCGGCACGTCAACATCGCCGAGATCGTCGTCGTCCCGACCCAGCAGGGTTGATCCCCGGTGCGTGCACCGGTTCCGTCCGGCGGATGACGGATGTCGCCCGGGTGCGGCGCCGCGCCAGCCCGTCGACGCCTCGGGGTCGCCGAGGTCTGGTGTCTCGGCTGGCGCGACGCGCATCTGGGCAACGTTCCCGACACCCTCCTGGCCGTGCGTCCGCGCGACTCGTTCGACGTCCGCGCGGCCGAGCGCGTCGGCGACACCGTCGACGGGCTGGTGGCGGGATCTCCGGCAAAGCACCGCACCACATTGCTAGTCGATGTCCGCCCACCCTGGCCACGGGCGCATACCCTCGTCGCCGCGGATGCAGGCGAGGCGGCGCAGCGCCTGCCGCTGATAGGTGGGGTCGAGGGCGGCGGCTCGCATCGACTGCAAGGCCATCCGGAACTCCTGGATATCGCGCAGTAGGTAGAAACCGTCCCACCGCGTCACATCCCGGCCGTACCGGGCACAGAACTCCGCGTACTGCGAAGCGTTGATCGCGGCGGCGGTCCAGCACTCGATCGCCGTGTGCACCAGATCCCACTCCGGCGGGCCGATCACCGCCCGTCCCAATCCGGCCAGGATCACGTCGCCGTCGTCGCCGACCACCACTCCGTCGCCGCCGCCCGCGCCCTGGACAACCGACCAGGGCAGGCCCTGCGGAAGCACCTTCCAGCGGCCGCGCAATTCCTCCAGGTGTTTGCGCAGCCAGCGCCGGTCGTCCTCGGTCACCGTCTGCGCGGCGGCGATGTCGTCCTCCACCCGAGCCAGGGGCGACATCCGACGTAGTTCGAAACCCGGCAGCGGCAGCCGATGCAACTGTTCCAACGCCTGGGCGACATCGCCGGGCGTGCCGGGATGATGCGGCGGCAATTCCTGCCAGAAAGTCACCGGCCGTCCGTCGACCACGACCGGCTGCGGGATATTCGGGATGACTCGCGTCGCGGACACCCCACATGTCTCCAGCCATCGAGCCACGGCGACTTCCCGCGAGCTCGCCAGCTTCTGTTCCCGCCCACCGATCCGCACGACAATTCCGTCGCGCAGCCGGTAGACCCCCGGCGCGTCCACCGGCTCGGCATCGCTCGCGTCGATTCCGACGCCCACACAGGCGGCACGCAGAATCGACTGCATGCCGTTGCCCGTGACATCCGAGGTCATGACAGCTCCCCGCAACCACCTCGGGGGCAGTAGCACCGCATCTCGACTTCGAGCATCATGGCTTCTAGCATCATCCCAGCCATCCAGATACCGGGGGGCTAACACCCCATTTTCCCTGGTCGATTGACATTGATGCGGATATTCCACCAAGCTCAGCAATCAAACAGAATCCGCCAGATTCGCCCGAATTGCCCTGTTGCCCAGCTTCAGCACCTCGCCTGTACCCGGAAACGGAACACCATCGCCCGCAGCCGCGCAGCGGCGATGCCGCCGCCCGACTGCCGCAAAGAGTTACTCGAACCGGACCGATCTGCTGGAGGACTTCGCTGATCTGCGGCAACGGATCGAGGGAAGCGGGCCGCTCGGGTCGCAGTGATCACGGCCACGGACATCGGGCGGGCCAAAGAAGCATCTGAGCCCTGACGAAGTCGCCGAGATCATTGAGAAGTACGAGGCGGGCGCGTCGATGGTCCAACTGAAGGCTGATCACCACATCGCGAAGCGGACCGTGGCGAGGGTGCTTCGCGGGGCTGGGGTGACGATCAGGCCGAGGGGCGGACAGCGACGTTGAATGGCAATCATTCGATCCGGTCAGCATCAACTCTGTGTCTTTGGCCCCGCGTTCAGCGACCAGAACATTAGGCGGCAAACGCTAACCGCGTCAGCGGGTCAACGGGTCAACGGGTCAACGGGTCAACGGCAAAGAACATGGCATCCCCCGTGTTGGTCGTCAAAATGAGTGCAATCTGAGGGCATTCCGATATAATTGACGTCATGGCGACGATCAAGACACCGAAGACCCAGAAGGCGCGTAAGGCGACCGCCAAAAGCACAGTCGCCAAGGCGACACCGACTAACCTGAATGTTCGTAACCTCGATCCCGCCATCAAGGCGACCATTCAGCGCCGGGCCGCCCGTCACGGCCGGTCCATGGAAGCCGAGGTACGGGACATTCTCACTCGCGCCGCTACCGAGGGCGACACCTCCACACCAAGCCCGCTATCCGGAGCCGCCCTGCTTGCCCGGCTGGCCGAGCTTCGGCAAGCCCTTGATGGTGATGTGCCGGAAATCGGTGTGCGGCACGAGAATTCGAAATAGTGCTCATTCTCGACACCAACGTGATCGCAGCGGCCATGACACCGGAAAAGTATCCAATCGTGGCCGCCTGGTTGGTTACCCAGCCGACCGTCTACACGACTTCCGTCACGGTCATGGAGACCCTCAACGGCATCTACGCGCTCGACAAGGGTAGGAAGCGCGCCGCGCTCGACGTCGCGGCCGATGCCGTGTTCGCGCCCCTCGAGGCAGCTGGGCGGGTGCTGACGTTCGACTACGCTGCCGCCTTCTACTACGCGACACTAATGATGAAACGACCCAAACCAACGGCCGGTGAAGTCCTCGACGCACAGATCGCGGCCATCGCCCTGGCCCAGGACGCGACGCTGGCGACCCAGAACGTGAAGGACTTCGCAGGTAAGGGTGTGAAGGTGTTTGACCCGTCCACGGGCACACACCACGGATAGATACTGAACCGCGCGTCCACCTGCCGCGCAGATGCATCTCGTAGACGCTTGCTGTGTATGTCGGCCACTCCCGTTCGAGGACGGTCAGAAGCTGTGTGCCGCAGACCCTCGCGTTCACGAGATCCGGTCTAACCAGGTCTAACCATGACCGCGATCGAGCTTGCTCGCTACACCGTGGTCGCAGCGAGCCTCGTTGCTCAGTCAGTGTTCACGTTCTGCTCGGCGCATATGACCACTTACGCGACGATGACCCAGGGCTCGGCTCGCCAGGTGAGCGAGCGCACGTGGTCCCGGTGCCCACAATGCGGGGAGTCCGACGGCCCGCGATACCCCACCGGGCAACCGATGAAAGTCGGACTGGCACCGTGAATAAGTGGGGCACGCGCGAGACGAAACCTACCCAGGTGGCGATCGCGCCCGAGGCCGTCGCCCTCGGGCAACTGAGGTACGCGCCCGGCGTGCGGGACATCGACGCCGATGACCTGATCAAGGCCGCGGAGGAGTACGGCGTGATCGGCAGTGCGAGCGTGCGTAAGCTGCGCAAACTCCTGCTCGATCTCAGGTTCCCCGAAAAGAGCTGAGACCTGGGGGATTGTGAAGCTATTCACTCCAAAGTGACCGAAGGGGAATATGAAGACGCACGCATGGCGGACACTCGAGGAGTACAAGAGGGAAACCCGCTATGGCGGCCCGCACGGGACCTCACCCCCCCCCGGCTCCAGCACGGACTACTTCCAGACAGCACACCCTGCAACCCGCCAGCAGCGCTGTCTCTTCCAGGCAAAGACCGCCCTCAGACGTAACCCCAGCAGTCACACCAGCCCCAGGAGTCAAGAACACCCCATTGAGTTCAAACACCGACCAGTTGCCATTATCGCCGCTCAAAGACAATCAGCGAAACGCTGTCATATGACAAAAGAAGCCGCAGGTCGCTGACCTGCGGCTTCTCTTTGGGTGGAGCTGCCGGGAATCGAACCCGGGTCCTCCGCCGCGTCTTCAGGGCTTCTCCGTGTGCAGTCCGCTGTGCCTCTACTCGGATCTCCAGGTCCCGCGAACAAGCCCGGATGACGATCCCAGTCGCTGTGCGATGTCCCGTCCTACTCCGCGACCGAGCAGGACGGTGAGCCCTCTAGCTGATGCCGGCACCGGAGCCGAGGGCATACCCCGGGCCGACAGAGACGCTCTGCTGATTAGGCAGCGAGAGCGTACTCGCGCTGATGAGAATCGGCGCTTAATTGGTTGCAACGACGCTTACGGTGGTCTCTTGCCTGCACCGACACGCTTCCCCTGAATCTACGTACGCAGTCGAAACCGTTCAGCCCCGTACGCCCCGGCACCTTGCCGGGCTGTCCATACTAACACCGCTCAGCGGCCCGGATCATCCCGATTATCGGGTGCGCCGGACGCGACGTCCGGACTCGGATCGGCGGGCTTCGGCGCAAGCCGGACCACTACCGAGCCGGCAGTTCCCGCGCGGCGGGCGCTGTCCACTGGTCGTCGACCGCCGCGACGTGCGCCCGACCCTGACACCGCTGCAGCGGGCCGACGATACGACCGGGACGGGACCACGGGCCGGCGTCGCAGAGAACCACCCCGCGTCTGGTGACGAACGTCGGCCGCGTGTGCCCCCAATGGGGCGCCGCCGCCGAGGCGCTGGACACGAACGGGAGCAGCGCGAGCAGAGTGGTCAGCGCATGCCTTTCACCCGGCGTCCCAGTTCACGGGTCACCTCGCGCTCGGCGGTCCGCCTGGCCAGGTCCTGGCGCTTGTCATAGTCCTGCTTGCCCTTGGCGAGAGCCAGCTCGACCTTCACCTTGCCGTCGGAGAAGTACATCGACAGCGGAACCAACGTCTGGTTGCCCTCGCGCGACTTGCCGACCAGCCGCTCGATCTCACGCTTGTGCAGGAGCAGTTTGCGCACCCGGCGCGGAGAGTGGTTGGTCCAGGTGCCGTGGCTGAACTCCGGGATGTGCAGCCCACGCAGCCACACTTCGCCGTTGTCCACCGTCGCGAACGCGTCCACAAGGGATGCCTTGCCCTCACGCAGGCTCTTCACCTCGGTGCCGACCAACGCGATCCCGGCCTCGTAGATGTCCAAGATCGTGTAGTTGTGGCGCGCCCGGCGGTTGGTCGCGATAACCTTGCGCCCCTTCTCCTTCATAACGGTCCACTCTAAGTGACGTGGCAACCGGTTTATTCCCGCAGGTCGCGGAGCCGCTAGTGGGCGCGGCCCAGCACGAGATAGAGCACGAGAACGGCGAAGAACGCGACGAGCAACACCACCGTCGACATCCGCGGCACACCAGGACGGTCCGACGGCGGCCGGCGCCGCAGCCACACGCCCTCCACCGCGGGATCGATCCTGTTGCGGACAGTCGGCGCCGCGTCCGGGGTCTCGCCACCCGATAAGACAGCGGAAAGATCGCCGCCGTCATCACTGGAACCCTCATCCGGTGCCATAACCCAGCACGGTAGCCGCCGCGACAGCGACACGCCTTATTCCCGCGCGGCGCAACCCAATTGGAACCCGGGCCAGGCGGCCTCGAAAGGCCAGGGCGGGAGGGGGACGCTGGTGCGCATGTTGTCCACCACAATGTTTCGTGAGCACCGGCAGCGGCTCAGGCCTCGGCGAGTACTTCGAGCACCTGCTCGCCGTACTTCGCGAGTTTGTTTTCGCCGACACCGTTGACTTTGCCGAGTTCGGCGAGGTTCGTGGGCTTGTGTGCCGCGATCTCGCGCAGGGTGGCGTCATGGAAGACGACGTAGGCGGGAAATCCCTGTTCCTTGGCGGTCGCCGCGCGCCATTCGCGCAGCTTCTCGAACAGCGGCAGGTCGGCGGGCGTCATCTCGGCGGCCACCGACCGGGCGGCCTTCGCGGCGCGCGCAGACTTGGTTATCCGCTCGGACTCACGGCGCAGCAGCACCTGGCGTCCGTCGAACAGCACCTCGCTACTGGCTTCGGTGAGCGTCAGCACTCCGTAATCGCCGTGTACGGCCAGCAAGCCATGGGCCAGCAATTGCCGGACCACGCCGCGCCATTCCGTATCGCGCAGATCGGTGCCGATGCCGAAGACCTTCAGTTCGTGATGGTCGTGCTGCAGGATCTTCGGGCTCTTCTTGCCGAGCAGGATGTCCACGATGTGGCCGGCGCCGTAGCTCTGCCCGCGTTCGCGTTTGAGCCGCAGCACCGCCGACAGCAACTTTTGCGCGGCCACCGTGCCGTCCCAGGATTGCGGCGGCGACAGGCAGGTATCACAGTTGCCGCAGGGCAACCCGGGTTCGCCGAAGTACGCCAGGAGCTGGGTACGGCGGCAGCTCACCGCCTCGCACAGCGCCAGCATCGCGTCCAGGTGCAGCTGCAGCTGGCGGCGATGCGCGGCGTCGCCCTCGGAGGCATCGATCAATTTGCGCTGCTGCACCACATCGCTGAGTCCGTATACCATCCACGCGGTCGAGGGCGATCCGTCCCGGCCCGCGCGACCGGTCTCCTGGTAATAGCCCTCGACGGACTTGGGCAGGTCGAGGTGCGCCACGAAGCGTACGTCGGGCTTGTCGATGCCCATACCGAAAGCGATGGTCGCCACGACGACGAGACCGTCTTCGCGGAGGAACCGCGACTGGTTCGTCGCACGGGTGCGATTGTCCAAGCCGGCATGATATGGCACGGCGGTGATGCCGTTCTCGGTGAGGAAGGCAGCGGTCTTCTCCACCGAGTTCCGCGAGAGGCAGTAGACGATGCCCGCTTCCCCTGGATATTCGGTCTTGATGAATTCCAGCAGTTGCCGCTCGGGGCGGTTCTTCGGCTCGATCCGGTACTGGATGTTGGGCCGGTCGAAGCTGGACACGAAGCGCCGGGCCGCGCCGAGGTCGAGACGCTGGATGATTTCGTCCCGCGTCTTCTCGGTGGCGGTCGCGGTCAGCGCGATCCTCGGGACGTCCGGCCACCGCTCGTGCAGCATGGACAGGCCCAGGTAATCGGGCCGGAAGTCGTGGCCCCACTGGGAGACGCAGTGCGCCTCATCGATGGCGAACAGCGCCACCTTGCCCCGATCCAGCAACCGCGTGGTGGATTCCAGCCGCAACCGCTCCGGCGCCAGGTACAGCAGGTCGAGCTCGCCCGCGACGAATTGCGCCTCGACCGTGCGACGTTCGTCGGGGTACTGGGTCGAGTTGAGGAATCCCGCACGCACACCGAGAGCACTGAGCGCGTCCACTTGGTCCTGCATGAGCGCGATCAGCGGCGAGACCACCACGCCGACGCCAGGGCGTACCAGGGCAGGCACCTGGTAGCACAGTGACTTGCCGCCGCCGGTCGGCATGAGCACCAGTGCGTCACCGCCGGCGATCACGTGCTCCACGATGGCGCTCTGATCGCCACGGAAGCTGTCGTAACCGAAGACTCGGCGTAGAACCTGTTGCGCTGCAACGGATCCGGCGTCCGCACCGGACGCCTCGTCGATCGCTACAGCCGCGAAATCATCGGGGGGAGTCACCCGGCCCATCCTACGAGCGCTCGGTCCCGGTGGTATCGGTACGGTCCGGCGTTCACCCTGGTCGACCGCCGAGTTGTGCACCTGGGGATAACTGGATTCGGCTCACCCGATCGCAGCCCTCTGACGTGCGGATTTCCAGCACTGGCTGGAAATCGCCCACCTTACTGCCCCTTTCCACGCTGTTATGTTGTCGCTCATGGCAACAGGGATAGGCGATACCTCCGCCTGCGCTCCGGCCGTGCGCGGGGTGATGACGGACTACGTCCGGCTGCGCCCATCAAGAACCCGGGCGCGAGCGGCACTGCTCTGCGCCGTCGTCGTCGCAGGAGTCGCCGCCGCGATGCCGACAGCGCAGGCGGAGACATTTCCCGCCACCTGTTCGGACGGATGGGAAGCCACCACGGTGGTCGAGGGCGTCGGCAATCTGGAGAACCTCGATTCCGATGGGCACGGCGGCTTCTACGTCACCGGGATCATGGATGGGTACCTTGCGCACGTCGACCGCACCGGACGATTCGAGAAGCTGGTCACCGATCTGCACCGGCCGGCGGGCGTGCGCGTCGCGGGGCGGTACGTCTACTTCCTCACCGGTGACGGACTCAGCGAGCCGCCGGGCACACTCCAACGCTACGACACCGAATCCGGCGTGGTGCACGTCCTGCTGACCGGCCTGAACGGGCCCAACGGTCTGCTGTTGCTGCCCGATGGCAGCCTGCTGTTCACCACCATCGGCCTTGCCGGTCCGAACGGAATCTCGCGCTACTGGCCCGAGACGAACGAGTACGAGCGGGACTGGTCGAGCCTGCCCCCTGCCAACGGCGTCGCGCTGGCCGCCGATGGAAAGTCGGTCTACGTCGACACCATGACGCTGCAGATCCTCCGCGTCCCGCTGGACGATCCGGCGCACCCGGGTCCCGTCTCCGGCATCCCGGAACTGGTCGCACTGCCCGATGACATGGAGGCCACCCGCGCGGGCACACTCTTCGTCACCGATCACATCCTCGGCGCCGTCTACCAAGTGGATACCGCCACCGGCGCCACGTGCGCGATCATCACCGGCCTGATCAAACCCGGCCCCTTCCGCAATCCACCCGACGGTGCCACATCGGTACGCATCGACCGCGACGGGGAGTCCATGGCACTGTTCGTCACCAGTATGGACGGCACCCTGCGCCGCCTGCGCCCACCGGCTGGGGTTGATCTCACCCCGGCGACACCCCGCCGAGCTGGATAGGTCCGACACTCTCGGAGACGGCTGGTACGCACAACCGTGGAAAGGACGATCGTGGTCGAAGCGGCACCCATGGTGGCAGCAACCGCGGCGGACGCCGACGACGTCGCACGGCTGCGCGACCGGCTTGCGCAGTGGATGGTCGACAACCGCATCGGACAGTGGGTGCCGGGAGAGTATCCGGCGAAGATCGTGGCAGAGGAAGCGGCGCGGGGTGAGTGGTACGTATGGCGCGACGAGTCGGCGACGCTGGCGGCCGCCGTTCGCCTCATCTGGCGGGACCCGGAATTCTGGGGTGCGGACGACGGCACCGATGCCGGATACATCCACGGCCTCATGGTCGCTCCGGAACGGCGCGGCCGCGCCATCGGTCCGCGGATCCTCCAATTCTGCGCCGACCGCACCCTCGACCGCGGCATCACCCGGCAACGCCTGGATACCGCGTCGAACAACCAGGTTCTCCGAAAGTACTACGCCGTACAGGGTTTCATCGAACTCCGGGAAACAACGCTGCCGCCCCAATTCCATGGCACCAGCCACGTCATCCTGATGGAGAAAACCCTGAGCACACCGGCCCAGGTAGTCGAGAGCCCATAGGTGCAGGACGTGGTCCTGATCGGACGCCGGCCGGTGACATCGAGTCCCTCACGAACCAGCCCCGGCGCGGCTGCTCGACGGTCACGAACACGGTGGCATCCGGCCGTGCACACCGCGCCCGCCGTCACGACCGGGCGCGGTGCCCACAGTGCAACCTGTTCGACGGCGCCGCCGTTTCTGCGCCCGGCGGCGCGAGGAGGTCGACGCCGAACAGCAGGAAGCGACGCCGGTGCGGGACGGAATCAATCAGCCATGGAGGCGGTGCAGAACCTCGTCGTGGAGCAGGCCGTTGGTGGCGATGGCATCGCCGCCGTGCGGACCGGGTGTGCCGTCCAAGGAGGAGAAGCGGCCACCGGCTTCGCGTACGAGGATGTCCAGGGCGGCCAGGTCCCACAGGGATACTTCGGGTTCGGTGGCGATGTCGACGGCGCCCTCTGCCAGCAAGCAGTAGCTGAGGAAATCGCCGTAACCACGCACGCGCCACACCTCGTCGGTCAGCGCGATGAACCCATCGCGCATGCCGCGCTCGCGCCAACCGGACAGGCTGGAGAACGCCAGGCTGGCCGAGTCGAGTTCGGCGACGGCCGAGACCGAAATCTTCTCAGCCTGCCGGGCGTCGAAGCTCGACCACGCCCCCGACCCTGCGGCGGCCCACCAGCGCCGGACCAGCGCGGGGGCACTCACCACGCCGACGACCGGCTCCCCGTCGACCAGCAACGCGATCAGTGTCGCCCAGATCGGCACCCCGCGCACGAAGTTCTTGGTGCCGTCGATCGGGTCGACCACCCACTGCCGCCCGCTGAATTCGGCGGCGCCGCCGAATTCCTCGCCGAGCACCGAGTCGTCCGGCCTTGCCTCGGCCAGCACCTGCCGGATCGCCTTCTCCACCGCCAGGTCGGCGTCCGACACCGGCGTCAGGTCCGGCTTGGCGTCGACCTTCAGGTCCAGCGCACCGAAGCGAGCCCGGGTGATGGCCTCAGCCGTGTCGGCCAGCCGCAGGGCAAGTTCGAGATCGGAGGAATGCTCAGCCACGCCCCGCACCCTATCTGTCCAGCCGACCATACTGACCGCCATCCCGCTGGATGGCGGACCGGGAGCGAAGCCGAGTTCAACCCGACATCCGCCAGATCACGCGCTCATGTCTGCGCCTCGCCGGCGCTCAGCTCCGGCAGAACCGCGACGAGATCGGCAGCGTGCTTCCCCAGGACTCGGCATCGAACTGGTAGGTGGCTCGCATCACGCCGAGCACATATCGCCTCGCGCAGGAGAGAGTCGCCGGGTACCGAACGGAGTTCGACAAAGGTACTCGTCACCAAGTGAATCCGACGGCTGGTGGCCGCCTCGCTGATCAGGACACCAACTGCACCAATCGCGGTAGACGTTCAGGGTAGGAAACCATGACGCGTCCAGCACACCGCACCCACCCGGTGCCGGGTGAAGGGCGAGCACACGACATTCGGGCGATCGGCCCACTCGAACCAAGGGTCGCGCAGCACAGACGCGCCGGTGCCGTGCCGGATCACCCCGCGCACACTCGTGTGCCGCGCCGGTCGCGGGGCAGCTAGGCTTGACGATCGTGCATCCTGATGTTTCCGCTGATCTCGCCGAACTCGACGCCACCCTCAAGACGGTCGAATCGGTCCTCGACATCGACGAGCTGCGCCGTCGTATCGATGAGCTCGAGCATCAGGCGGCCGACCCCGACCTGTGGAACGACCAGGACCACGCGCAGCAGGTCACCAGTGAGCTCTCGCACGCCCAGGGCGAGCTGCGCCGGGTCGAGGAGCTGCGCCAGCGCCTGGATGACCTGCCGGTGCTCTACGAGCTCGCCGAGGAGGAAGACGGCGAGGGCAAGGTCACCGCGCTGGCGGAGGCCGACGCCGAGCGGGCCGCGCTGCACGGTGACGTGGAGGCGATGGAGGTCCGCACGCTGCTGTCGGGCGAATACGACAAGCGCGACGCGCTGGTGAACATCCGTTCCGGCGCGGGCGGCGTGGACGCCGCCGACTGGGCCGAGATGCTCATGCGCATGTACATCCGCTGGGCCGACCGGCACAAGTATTCGGTCGAGGTCTACGACACCTCCTACGCCGAAGAGGCGGGCATCAAGAGCGCCACCTTCGCGGTGAAGTCGCCGTACGCCTACGGCACCTTGTCGGTGGAGATGGGCACGCACCGTCTGGTGCGAATCAGCCCGTTCGACAATCAGGGTCGCCGCCAGACTTCCTTCGCCGAGGTCGAGGTGCTACCCGTGGTCGAGACCACCGACCACATCGAGGTGCCGGAGACCGAGATCCGCGTCGACGTGTACCGCTCGTCGGGTCCCGGCGGTCAGAGCGTCAACACCACCGACTCCGCGGTCCGCATCACCCACCTGCCCACCGGCATCGTGGTCACCTGTCAGAACGAGAAATCCCAGCTGCAGAACAAGATCTCGGCCATGCGCGTGCTGCAGGCCAAGCTTCTGGAGCGCAAGCGGCAGGAGGAGCGCGCCCAGATGGACGCGCTGAAGACCAACGAGGGCGCGTCCTGGGGCAATCAGATGCGCTCCTACGTGCTGCACCCCTACCAGATGGTCAAGGATCTGCGGACGAACCACGAGGTCAACAACCCGTCGGCAGTGCTCGACGGTGAGATCGACGGATTCATCGAGTCCGGTATTCGCTGGCGGATGCGGGAACAGGCGAGCTAGATGAACATCGCGGATATACAGGTGATCGCCTCCGCCGGTTTCACCACGTGGCTGCGCGGTGCGGGCCTGGAGATCGTGCTGCTCATTCTCGGGGCCGTGCTGTTCAGCCGGTTCGCCACCTACATCCGGGACCGAGTCACCCGCAGGATCGACGCCGGATTCCACAGCAGCGACGCGCTGGTGCGCACCGAGGCGGCGAAACACCGGCACGCGCTGGCCCAGGTGATCACGTGGGTGGTGCTGACCATCGTCTATGTGCTGATCACCATGGAGGTGCTGCGGCGCCTCGGTTTCGCCGTCACCGGCTTGGTCGCGCCCGCCGCGGTGCTCGGCGCGGCACTCGGTTTCGGCGCGCAGCGCATCGTCCAGGACATTCTCGCGGGATTCTTCCTGATCACCGAGCGACAGTACGGATTCGGCGATGTGGTCCGCATCGCGGTGACTGGAGCCGCGGAGCAGGCCGAGGGTACGGTCGAGGACGTCACGCTGCGGATCACCACGTTGCGCAACGCGGACGGTGAGGTGATCACCATACCCAACGGCCAGATCGTGAAAGTCACGAATCTATCGAAGGATTGGGCGCGCGCCGCGATCGACGTGCCGGTGGCCGCGAGCGCTGACATCACCAGGGTCAACGAGATCCTGCACGAGGTCGGTACAAAGGCGTACGGAGATATTCGTCTGAAGCCACTGTTGCTGGACGAGCCCACTGTGATGGGTGTCGAAGACCTCACCGTCGACCAGATGAACATCCGAATGGTTGCCCGGACTTTGCCCGGCAAACAATTCGACGTCGGACGCGAACTGCGGGTGCGTGTCGCCGCAGCCTTGCGCCGGGAGGGAATCAGTGAGACCACGTAGATCCACCGCGATCCTGATGGCCACCTGGGTCGCCACATTCGTGCTGTATGTATTCGTGAAACCAGATAAAACGACCACCGTGCCGGCCACGCTGGTCAACGCCATTCCGGTAGGGATGCTCACCGAGCCGCAAAACCAGTGAGCAGGCGGATGCGGCGCCGCGATGCTGCCACCGCTGACCGACGCCGGCCGCGCGCGGTTGCTGGTTACACTGGCTCCCCGTGATAACCATGCGGAACGTTACCAAGTCGTATCCGACCTCGACGCGGCCCGCGCTGGACAACATCACCGTCGATGTGGGCAAGGGCGAGTTCGTCTTCATCATCGGACCGTCCGGCTCGGGTAAGTCGACCTTCATGCGATTGCTGCTCAAAGAAGAGTCACCCACGGCCGGCGAGATCAGAGTCGCCGACTTCCGGGTCGACCGGTTGCCGGGCCGCAAAGTGCCCAAGCTGCGCCAGCGCATGGGATGCGTCTTCCAGGACTTCCGGCTGTTGCAGCAGAAGACGGTCTACGAGAACGTGGCGTTCGCGCTGGAGGTGATCGGTAAGAAACGCCAGGTCATCGAGCGGACCGTCCCCGAGGTGCTCGACATGGTGGGTTTGGGGGGAAAGTCCGATCGACTACCGACCGAGCTTTCCGGCGGCGAACAGCAGCGGGTGGCGATCGCACGCGCGTTCGTGAACCGGCCGCTGGTATTGCTGGCCGATGAACCGACCGGCAACCTCGATCCCGACACGAGCGCCGACATCATGATGCTGCTGGAGCGGATCAACCGCGTCGGCACCACGGTCGTGATGGCCACCCATGACAACCACATCGTCGACGCGATGCGCAGGAGGGTGGTCGAGCTCGATCACGGCCGCCTGGTGCGCGACGAGGCGACCGGCGTCTACGGGGTGGGCCGATAATGCGCGCGAGTTTCCTCTTCGGCGAGGTCGCGGCGGGGCTGCGCCGCAATGTGACGATGACCATCGCGATGATCCTGACCACCGCGGTCTCGCTCACCATGCTCGGTGGCGGTCTGCTCGCGGTGCGCATCGCGGACAAGACCGAGCAGTACTTCCTGGACCGCCTCGAGGTGCGGATGTACCTCACCGAGGAGGTCTCGGCCAACGATCCGGACTGCTCGCAGGACCCGTGCCGCTCGCTGATGGCCGATCTGAAGGCGACCGGCGGCGTGGAGTCGGTGCAGTTCCTCAACCGGGACGAAGCCATCCGCGAGGCCAAGGAAAAAACCTTCAAAGACCAGCCCGAGCTGGCCAAGTACGTCAGCGAGACGCCGCTGCCCGCGTCGCTGCGCGTGAAGATGGCGGACGCGCAGCTGTATCCGACGATCTACGAGAAGTTCTACGATCGGCCCGGCGTCGGCATGGTCCGCAACGACAAGGACATCGTGGACCGGCTGGTCAGCCTGTTCGACGGGATGCGCAACGCGGCGTTCGGACTGGCCGTGCTGCAGGCGCTGGCCGCGTTGTTGCTGATCGCGAACATGGTGCAGATCGCCGCGTTCACCCGGCGCACCGAGGTCGGCATCATGCGGCTGGTCGGCGCGACCCGCTGGTATACCCAGTTGCCCTTCCTGCTCGAAGCCGTGGCCGCCGCGCTGGCAGGCTCGGTGCTGGCGATGCTCGGTCTACTCGCCGCGCGCCCCTTGGTGATCGACCGCGCCCTCGGCGACCTGTTCGCCAGCAAGGTCTTCCCCCGCATCACCGGCGACGACATCGCGATGACCGCACTCGTCATCGCACCGGTCGGCATAGTGTTCGCCGCCCTGACGGCATACGGGACGTTGCGGTACTACGTGCGCGAATGATCGTCCGAGCCGGGATCGCTGCATCCGTTACGACCGGCTCGTCCACCCTCTACTACAGCCAGCGTAGAAAGTACGGTCGGCGTAGATAACCGGCCGGCCGGACCGCTGTGGGGTGTCACAGCACCAGATCAGTCAGCTGGTTCCAGTCGAGTTGGATCCGAATCGGCAGGTCGACGGCGAATGCGGTGCCGGGCTTCAGGACGCGGGCGAGGCGATAGTGCCCGACGCTGTGGTCGAGGCCAAAGGTCTCGATCGAGGTCACTTCGCTGTCCGACACGCTGACCAGCCAGTACCACGGGATACCAGCAGCCGCGTATTCGCCCATTTTCTCGAGGCGGTCGGTCTTGACGTGGCTGGGCAAGATGACCTCGACGGCGATCTTCAGATGCCGCGCGGGTACCGGTCGGACATCGGCGGGTACGCATTCGAACAACGCGATGTCAGGACGCCGAATGGTCGCCCGGGGCACCTCCCAGAGCACCACATCGAAATCGTGGTTGGCGTCCAGGCACGCCGACGGGTCTTCGCCCATGTGTTCGCGGGCCGCGGTCTCCAGCATCGCGAGCAGCCGGTGGACGGCTTTCTGATGTGCCCGGGTCGGTGATTCGCAGCGCACCGCATCGCCATTCACGACCTCCACCAGGCGGCAGAATTCCGCTGGAAGCTCGCGCCAGATGTCGACCGTGATCGGCTCGGGTTGGACGTTGTCCGGCCGTGCCCAGTCGAAGATCGCTGACATGAGGCGGATTGTAGTCGTGGACCACACCCCCAAGCCTCGTTGCCGGAAGCCGTCTCGCCGACGCCGAGTCCGTGTCCTGCCGGCCGAAGCCGATTCGGCAACCTCGACGCCTTTCTTACTCTGAAGTAAGATTGTCTTACTCAAGAGTAAGATTGCGGATAGCGCGCACCACCCATCCGAGGACAGGTAGCTGATGAGCACTCGAGACAACGCAACGAGGCGACGTCCGGACACGTCCGCGGTCGGCCTGAGTCAACCCAAGCGGGATTGGATGGGCGCGGCGATGCGAGTCATGACGACCATCACCGGCTCGGAACTGGTCGAGAGGTACAACCTGCGCAAGCCGATCGAGCGCGTCACCTACGAGGGCACCAAGACCGGCTTCCGCACACTCGGCGCTGCGACCCGCGCCTTCGCCAAGGTTGCCGGTACCGGCACACCGCAGCGCCTGGCGGCCAGCGAGGCGAAGGACAGGAACTACTTCGATCTCACCCCGACCGATGAGCAGCGGATGATCGTCGAGACGGTGCGAGAATTCGCCGCCGAGATCCTGCGCCCGGCCGCCGCCGCGGCCGACAAGGCGGCCGAAACCCCCCGCGATCTGCTCGGGCGGGCCGCCGAACTCGGCATCACCCTGATCAACGTGCCGGAGGAACTCGACGGCGCGGCCGCCGAACGCGGTGCGGTCACCAACTCGCTGGTCGCGCAGGCATTGGCGCACGGTGACATGGGGCTGGCCCTGCCGCTGCTGGCGCCCAGCGGCGTCGCGGTCGCTCTCGCGCAGTGGGGCAGCGATGCACAGCAGAAGACGTATCTGCCCTCGTTCACCGGGGAGAGCGTGCCGCAGGCATCGGTCGTGATCAGTGAGCCGCGCGCTCTGTTCGACCCGTTCGCGCTGCAGACGAAGGCAGTGCGCTCGCCGAGCGGCTACCGCATCTCGGGCGTGAAGTCCCTGGTACCCGCCGCCGCCGACGCCGAACTGTTCCTGGTCGCCGCCGAGTTGGACGGCCGTCCCGCACTGTTCGTCATCGAGTCCGACGCGCCCGGCCTGGTTGTCGAGGCCGACCCGAGCATGGGTCTGCGGGCGGCCGGACTGGGACGGCTGCTCCTGGACAACGTGACGGTCGCCGCGGACGCCATCCTGGGCGACGGTGACGCCACATCCCGCGCCGAGGAGTATGCCGACGCCGTGCGCCTGGCCCGCCTCGGGTGGGCCTCGCTCGCCGCCGGCACCGGGCAGGCGGTGCTGGACTACGTGATCCCGTACGTGAACGAGCGGGAAGCGTTCGGCGAGCCGATCTCGCACCGCCAGGCGGTGGCATTCATGGTCGCCGATATCGCGATCGAACTCGACGGCCTGCGGCTGGTGACCCTGCGCGGCGCCGCCCGGGCCGAGCAGGGTCTGCCCTTCGGCCGGGAAGCGGCGCTGGCCAGGAAGCTGGCCGCCGACAAGGGGATGCGGATCGGTCTCGACGGTGTGCAGTTGCTCGGTGGCCACGGCTACACCAAGGAACACCCGGTCGAGCGCTGGTACCGCGACCTGCGGGCGATCGGCGTCGCCGAAGGTGTCGTGCTCGTCTAGCCGGCTCGTTCCGTTTTCCAGGAGACCGCAATGATCAACCTCGAACTCCCCAAGAAGCTGCGGGCCAGCGCGAACCAGGCCCACCAGGTCGCGCAGGAGATCTTCCGCCCGATCTCGCGCAAATACGACCTCGGCGAGCACGACTACCCCGTCGAGCTGGACACCATGGCCGCCATGGTCGAAGGTCTGGCCGACTCCGGCACCCAGCAGATCGGTGGCGCCGCCGGTGGCCGTTCCGGCGACAGCGAGACCGACCGCCACGCCACCGAACTGCTCGGAAACACCAACGGCGGCAATATGTCCGCGCTGCTCAACGCGCTGGAGACATCGTGGGGCGACGTAGGCCTGATGCTGTCGATTCCCTACCAGGGTCTGGGCAACGCGGCGATCGCGGCAGTCGCCACCGACGAGCAGCTCGAGCGCTTCGGCAAGGTATGGGCGTCGATGGCGATCACCGAGCCGTCCTTCGGCTCCGACTCCGCCGCGGTGTCCACCACCGCCGTGCTCGACGGCGACGAGTGGGTGCTCAACGGCGAGAAGATCTTCGTCACCGCAGGTCAGCGCTCGACCCATATCGTGGTGTGGGCCACGCTCGACAAGCGCCTCGGCCGCGCGGCGATCAAGTCGTTCGTCGTGCCGCGCGACGCTCCTGGCTTGTCGGTAGCGCGGCTCGAGCACAAACTCGGCATCAAGGCATCCGACACCGCGGTGCTGCTGCTGCAAGACTGCCGGATTCCGAAGGACAACATCCTCGGCAGCCCGGAAGTCAACGTGGACAAGGGTTTCGCCGGGGTGATGCAGACCTTCGACAACACCCGCCCCCTCGTCGCCGCGATGGCGGTCGGCGTCGCCCGCGCCGCGCTCGAGGAACTGCGTTCCATCCTGACCGCCGCCGGCGTGCAGATCTCCTACGACACCCCGGCCAACAGCCAGCACGCCGCCGCCGCCGAATTCCTGCGGATGGAAGCCGATTACGAGTCCGCCTACCTGCTCGCGCTGCGCGCGGCGTGGATGGCGGACAACAAGAAGCCCAACTCGCTCGAGGCGTCGATGTCCAAGGCGAAGGCAGGCCGGACCGGCACCGACATCACCCTCAAAGCGGTCGAATTGGCCGGCACCATCGGTTACTCCCAGCGCACGCTGCTGGAGAAGTGGGGCCGTGACGCCAAAATCCTGGATATCTTCGAAGGCACCCAGCAGATCCAGCAACTCATCGTGGCGCGGCGCGTCCTCGGCAAGACCAGCGCCGAACTGAAATAGTTTGGTAGATCAACCGCGTCCGCCCGGCAGATTTACTGTGACCTACGCCACGAGGCACTGCTACGGTGGCGGTCGATACGCCGTACCGGTTCGCTAGGTCGAGTACCGAAGCGAGGGTCTTGTGGAGGTTTTTCGACATGAAGGTGATCCACGCCCTGGAGTTCGTGAAGGCGCTAGGGGTGCTGCGGAAAGGGGGCATCAGCGATCCCCGCGATCCGCTGGAGACGCTGCGGACGATGAAGGAGTCGAAGATCCTCGGCCCGCAGGCCACACTGATCCGGCACTCGGCCCGCGTAGCACCGGACGCGCCGGGCATCGCCGACGAGGCGGGCACGCTGACCTACCGTGAGCTGGATGAACAGTCGACCGCGATCGCGCGGGGGCTGCGGGCGGCAGGCATTACCGAGGGCACGGTGATCGCCGTGCTGGCGCGCGACCACCGCGGCCTGATCCTGTCCATGGCCGCGGCGGGCAAACTCGGAGTCCGGATCGCGCTGATGAATACCGGGTTCGCCAAACCGCAGTTCGCCGAAGTGTGCGCGCGCGAGAAGGTCAAGGCTGTGCTGCACGACAGCGAGTTCCTCGGCCTGCTCGACGCGCTGCCCGCGGACCTGCCGCGCTATCTCACCTGGGTCGACGAGGGCACCGAACTGCCCGCGAGCGCGCAGACGCTCGCGGACCTGATCGCGTCCAACTCGACCGAGCCGCTGCCCGCACCGGGCAAGCCGGGCGGCTTCATCATCCTGACCAGCGGCACCACCGGCCTGCCGAAAGGTGCGCCGCGCACCAAGGTCACTCCGCTGTCCACGGCGCAGTTCGTCGATCGCATCCCGTTTCCGCGCCAGGGCACCCAGGTGATCGTGTCGCCGCTGTTCCACAGCACCGGACTGGCCACTTGGCTGGTCGGCGCGGCCTTGGCCAACAAAGTGGTGGTGCGCCGCCGCTTCGATGCCGAGGCGACCTTGAAGTTGATCGCCGAGCACAAGGCCGACATGCTGGTGGCGGTGCCGACCATGTTGCACCGGATGGTCGAGCTCGATCCGGCGATCCGGGCCGCGTACGACACGTCGTCGCTGAAGGCGATCGTGCTGGCCGGTTCGGCGCTGTCGCCCGAGCTCACGATCAATGCCACCGAGGTGTTCGGGCCGGTGCTCTACAACCTCTACGGCTCGACCGAATGCGCGGTCGCGACGGTCGCCGAGCCGGCGGACCTCGCCCTGGCTCCCGGCACCGTCGGACGCCCGCCGATCACCTGCGAAGTGCGGCTCTACGACGACAACGACCAGCAGGTCACCGCCGTCGACACCACCGCGCGCATCTTCATCCGCAGCGGCGCACCGTTCGAGGGCTACACCGACGGCCGCACCAAGCAGATCATCGACGGCTACATGTCCAGCGGCGACGTCGGCCACTTCGACGCGAACGGCCTGCTCATGGTGGACGGCCGCGACGACGACATGATCGTCTCCGGTGGCGAGAACGTCTTCCCGCAGGAGGTGGAGAACCTGCTGCTGGAGCGACCCGACATCTTCGACGTGGCCGTGGTCGGCGTGGACGACGTCGAGTTCGGCAAGCGACTGCGCGCCTTTGTCGTCCCCGCGCCGGGCCACACGCCCGACGGGGCGGAGATCAAGTCGTACGTCAAGAGCAACCTCGCGCGCTACAAGGTGCCGCGTGAGGTGATCTTCCTGGATGACCTGCCCCGCAACGCGACCGGAAAGCTACTGCGTCGCGTGCTGGTGAACTACGAGGCCGAAACCTGATCGACGGGCCCGGTGAGATACACACACGACGACCCCGCCCTACCGATGGGTAGAAGTCGGCGAGATATATGACACCTTCGGTCACAGCTGCTTGCTAGTGTTGGCGACAACACTGGCTTTCGAGATCGGCACGTGAACCACTCGGAGGACGCCGGGTGGCACCGCCGGAAGGTTGTCGCAGATGTCTCTGTCCCTCCCCTCGCCGGCCGACACCGCCCGCAAGGCCGGTGATCTGGCCCGCGGCGTGAACGTGATGGTGAAGCGGCGGCTGTTCAATCCGCTGCGCCCGGACCAGGCGGTGCGCTCGGCGCGCAATATCCTGAAATTCGGCCCGTTCGCCGGGGTCGTCATGCACGCCGCGCAGACCAGGCCGCACGCCGTCGCCATCGTCGACGAGCGCGGCGAGCTGAGCTTCGGCCGGCTCGATGACGAGTCCAACGCCTTGGCCCGCGGACTGCGGGCCCACGGCATCACGTCCGGTGACGTGGTGGCTGTCCTGGCCCGCGACCACCGCGGCATGGTGCTGAGCCTGCTGGCCACCGGCAAACTCGGCGTGCGCGCGGTGCTGATGAACACCGGCTTCGCCAAGCCGCAGTTCGCCGACGTGGCCGAGCGCGAGCAGGTGAAGGCGGTGCTGCACGACAGCGAGTTCATCGACTTGATGAGCGCCGTCCCCGCCGCCATCCCGCGCATCCTGACCTGGGTCGACGAGACCGACAATGCCGATCCGACGATTGCGACCATAGATTCACTGCGCACGGGCCGTTCCACCGCGCCGCTTCCCGCGCCCGCCAAGCCCGGCGGCATGGTTATCCTGACCAGCGGCACCACCGGGACGCCGAAGGGCGCGTCCAGGGACCGGGTGAGCCCGCTCGCCTCCGCCCAGTTCGTCGACCGGGTGCCGCTGCCCGACAACGGCACCATGATCATGGCGGCGCCGATCTTTCACGGCACCGGATTGTCGCAGTTCACCCTCGGCCTCGCCCTCGGCAACCGGGTCATCTTCCAGCAGCGCCGGTTCGACCCAGTGCGAACCCTGGCCGATATCGCCCGGTACAAAGCGGATTCGCTGGTCGTGGTGCCCACCATGCTGCAGCGCATCCTGGACCTGGGCGACGACGTGCTGGCCGAGTACGACGTGAGCAGTGTCAAGGTGATCTTCGCGGCCGGCTCGGCCATCGCGCCGGACGTGGTGACCCGCACGCTGGACTACTTCAACGACAGCCTCTACAACCTCTACGGCTCCACGGAATGCGCCGTGATGACCGTCGCGACGCCCGCGGACCTGCGCAAGGCACCGACCACGGCGGGTAAGGCCCCGGTCGGCATCCGAATCGTGCTGCTGAACGGGAACCGCGAGCCGATCACCGAGCCGAACGTCACCGGAACGATTTTCGTGGACAACGGCTTCGCCTTCACCGGCTACACCGACGGCCGCACCAAGGAGATCGTCGACGGCATGATGTCCAGTGGCGACGTGGGGCATTTCGACACCGATGGACTGCTCTACGTCGACGGCCGCGACGACGACATGATCGTCTCCGGTGGCGAGAACGTCTTCCCGCTCGAAGTGGAGAACCTCATCGCGGGCCGCGACGACGTTTTCGAAGCCGCGGTGGTCGGCGTGGACGACCGCGAATTCGGCAAGCGGTTGCGCGCGTTCGTGGTCGCGGGCCCCGATTCGAAGCGGGACCCGCGCGAGATCAAGGACTACGTCAAGGCGAACCTGGCCCGCTACAAGGTCCCACGTGAGGTGGTTTTCCTCGACGAGCTGCCGCGCAACGCGACCGGCAAGCTGCTGCGCAAATCGTTGATCGAGAGGGAGATCGACGCGGGCTGATCCGCGTGTTCGCTGATCTGTGTGTTCGCTGATCTGTGTGTTCGCTGATCTGTGTGTTCGGAGCCCTCCGGGGCCGAGCGGACACTCGCTCCGTAAGGCGACTTGTTCCGCTTGGAAAGTGCAGGTCATGGCCTTTTTCTAGCGCGGGCCGCCCGGCCGGTCGCGCGCAATTCGTCAGCTATCATCATCGCGTGAGTATCGAGTTCCACCGGTCTGCCGCGGGTCGACGCGGCGCCATCGCGCGAGTGCGCGGTGGTTCGGCCGGTGCGATCTCCGGCGCTGTTTCCGTCGCGGCACACGGATGGGCGTCCGGCGGAATGCCGCCCGATACAACCACATTGACGCTGCTCGCTGCTTCGTCCGCCGTTATCGGCGCCTTGGTGGCGGGGTTGGCCCCGCTGCGCGAGCACTCGGCCGGGCTGATCGCCGCGCTCGTGGCCGGACAGCTACTCGGTCACTTCACCCTGGGAATCAGCTCGGGACACGTGCATCACGGTGATGTCCAGCTGACCCCCACCATGCTCGCCGCACACCTGCTCGCTGCGGTCGCCGCCTGCGTCGTGATCCATGGCGCCGAGACCGCGTACCGGATCGGGACCGCGGTGGTGTCCCGCGTGCTGCGGGTGCGCCACACTCCTGCGGTCGCGGATAGCGCACCGCTGCGGACGATCCATCGCGACCGCGTCATCCTGCGTGTGCTCGCGGCCGAATCACTGCGCACACGTGGTCCACCACTTCCGATCGCTGTCTGATCTTTCCCACACCCGGTGTACGGGAGCATCGTGGCGTGAGTATTGCTCGCGTTCAGGGCTTTCCGCCGTGCGCGGTAATTGCCGCGCCGCCTCGCACCCACGCCTGAGCGCGCAGAAACGATGCCGCCAGGACTGCGGCTGGACCGCGTCCGCCTGAGGACGCCGTCGTTCGCCACGTCCAGGTCTTCTATCGCCGAACATCGCTGCGCGTCGAACGTACCGGCCATCTGTCCGGTGTGCGCAAGACCGCTTTCCGCTCAGCAGGTAACGGCGTGCGTCCGGCCCGGGTTCCCCCTGTCAGAAACGAGACGATCGTGAGTACAACAGAAATCACCACGTCCGACGCCGAGTTACCCACGGTGTCGGACACCTCCGCCGACCCACGCCGATCCGCGAGCAACGGTCTGTACGCGCTGGCCCTGCGACTGCACTTCTACGCGGGTGTGTTCGTCGGACCATTCATCCTCATCGCCGCCGTCACCGGCGCGCTCTACGCGATCTCGCCGACACTCGAGTCGTTCGTGTCGCGCGACCTGCTGAGCGTCACGCAGAACGGAACTCCGAAACCACTGTCGCAACAGGTTGACGCCGCTATCGCCGCACGGCCGGACCTGCAGGTGGTCGCCGTCGCACCGGCGCCCGGCGCCGAGGACACCACCCGCGTACTGTTCAACGATCCCGCGCTGGGCGAGTCCGAGCGCCGCGCGGTATTCGTCGACCCGTATACCGCGCGGCCGGTGGGCGATTCCGTCGTCTATGGCAGCTCTGGCGCGCTGCCGATGCGCACCTGGATCGACAAACTGCACCGCGACCTGCACCTCGGCGAGCCCGGCCGGATCTACAGCGAGCTCGCCGCATCCTGGCTGTGGATTGTGGGGCTGGCCGGACTGGTCATCTGGGTGCGCCGTGTGCGGCGCCGACGCGCCCGCAATAGCTGGGGCTGGCTGTTCGCGGCCGACCGATCGCAACGAACGCGCGGGCGCACACTGAATTGGCATGGCGCGGTGGGCATGTGGGTGCTGCCCTTGGCGCTGCTGCTCTCGGTGACCGGCATGACCTGGTCGACGTACGCCGGGGCGAACATCACCGAGCTGCGTCAACAGCTCAGTTGGACCACCCCCACGGTCAGCACCACAGTGCCGGGAAATGCTGCGCCCGGGCATGATTCGGGCTCCGATCACCACAGTGGCACTCACGCGGCACCCGCACCCGTCGACTCGACCAACCGGATCGCCCAACTGGATCAGGTCTACGCGACGGCCCGCGCCGAAGGCATCACTCGAGCGGCCGAGATCACGATCCCCGCCGCACCCGGAAAAGCATTCGCGGTGAAGGAACGCCGGATACCCGGCACCTACACCGTCGACGCGGTCGCTATCGACGGCGCTACCGGCGCGGTCACCGATCGCCTCGCCTACGCCGACTGGCCGCTGATGGCCAAGCTCACCAACTGGGGCATCCAGTTCCATATGGGCCTGATGTTCGGGCTGCTCAACCAGTTGTTGCTGCTCGCGGCGATGATCGGGCTGATCACCGTGATCGTGCGCGGCTACCTGCTGTGGTGGCGCAGGCGACCGACTCGCGACGCGGGACGGTTCGCCATGGGCCGGGCTCCGCGGCGTGGCGCGTGGCGCCAGAGCACGCCGTGGCTGGTCGTGCCCCTGTTCGGCGCGGCGCTGGTGGTCGGCTGGTTCGTCCCGCTGGTCGGGTTGAGCCTGCTCGCCTTCCTCGCCGTCGACCTGCTGATCGGTCTCCTCAGGCGGGTACGCGCCACCTCGTAGTTCACCCAGACAGTGCGTGCGGCACAGCGGCCCCGGTCCGGGACACTGAATTGTCACGAACCGGAGCCCGCTCGCGCGTACGGACGAACACCGGTGAACTCGCTCCGGTGGTGGGTCAGTTGCAGCAGGTGGCACCGGAGCTGATGGCTTCCTGCTTCGCGGTCGAACCACAGCACGCGCCCTCCGCGACGGCTTCCTCGGCGGTGCCGCAGCACGCCTGGGCCGGTTCGGCGGCGAGGGTGGCCGCGCCGGCGAGTTCGGGTGCGGTGCCGAAGCTGTCACTGTCGGCCAGGACGGTGTAGACCTCCCAGCGTTCGTTGTCCGGTGCGGTGACCCAGACCTTGTCCTGGGTGGCGAAGCAACAGGTCGTGGCGATCTGCTCCTCGGTGCACAACCCCGCTTCGGACAGGCGGGCGATTTCGGCGTGGACCTGGTCGGAGGTTTCGACCTCGACACCGAGGTGGTTGACGCTGCCGCCGTGGCCGGGGTTCTCGATCAGCACCAGTTTCAACGGTGGTTCGGTGACGGCGAAGTTGGCGTAGCCCGGCTTGCGCTTGGCGGGCTCGGTCCGCAACAGAGTCGAGTAGAACTGCACGGCCTGGTCGAGGTCGTCGACATTGAGGGCGAGCTGGATGCGGGACATGATTACCTCCACTTGTGTGACATATATCGAAGAAGTGTTCAACGCCGAGTCTGCCACCTTTTCGACATATGTCAATAAAGTCGATAGAGTGGATGCATGCCCAAGACACTGCCCGTGATCGACATGTCCGCCCCGGTCTGCTGCACGCCGGTCGCGGCTGGGCCGGTCGACGACGCCGCCGCGCTGGAAGTAGCGCTGCGGTTGAAAGCGATCGCGGACCCGGTGCGGGTGAAGTTGCTGTCCCTGCTGCTGACCAGCACCCCCGGCGAGGAGCACAGCGGCGAACTCGCCGCAGCGGTGGGGCTGTCGGAGTCGACGGTCAGCCATCATCTCAGCCGGCTCCGCACCGCCGGGCTCGTGGAATCCGAGCGCCGTGGCATGAATACCTTCCACCGCGCCCGCCGCGATGCCCTGGCGGCGTTGTGCGTGGTGCTCGACCCCAACTGCTGCCGCTGAACTACACCCAGGGGCGTCCGGAGCCGGGAGTGCGTCCAGTCGGCGTCGACACCGAACGCCGTGCCGATCTGCGCAAATGCCGCACGCCGCCGCGCGCGGTGTCTGCGTCAGATTCTGGCGGGACGGGCACCGCGGCGTCGTGGGCGCAGCTGGTACAGGCGGTACCAAGCGAGCGCGAGGAAGATGGCCGCCAGACCGGCGACGACGCCCATGTCGAGCAGCCAGGTACCGAGGGAGTGTTTCCACAGCGGGTCGGGTCCACCCGGATGCGGCGAGAGCGTGTCGAGGTCGAGGGTGGCGGCTCCCGCGCCGAAGCCCCAACGGGACGGCGACAGGTAGGCCAGTTGCTCCAGGACGGGGGTGCCGGGCAGCCGCACCAGCCCGCCGGTGAGCACCAGTTGCGCCATCGAGAGCACGATCAGCAGCGGCAGTGTCTTTTCCGAGGTGTTCACCGCCACCGACACCAGCAAGCCCATCGCCAGCGACGCGATGCCCAGCAGTGCCATCGCCAGGATCAGCTCCAGTTCGACCGAGGTGAAGACCCCTTTCGGGGGCATAGTCTCCCCGATGGTGCCGATCACGAACAACACGGCCGCCTGCAGAATGGTGATCACGCCCAGGACCAGAAGTTTCGACAGCAAATAGACCCCGGCCGACAGGCCGGCCGCGCGTTCTCTGCGGTAGATCGTCTGTTCCTTGACGATCTCGCGAATCGAGTTGCCGGTGCCGACGAAGCACGCGGCGAACATCAGAACCATGAGCTTGGTCGGGGCATCGGTATTGGTTCCCGGCGCCCCGGTGAAACCCTCGCCCGACGGAATCGCGGCGATCAAGCCGCCCAGCAGCAGCGGCATCACACCGAGCAGCGCCAAATAGCTGCGGTCCGAAGCGATCACCGCTAGATATCGCCGGCACAGCGTGCTGAGCTGGCTGAACTTGGATTGCGGCGCGGGCGGCGGCGCCGGTGGGCGCTGCACTTGCGCCGGGCCGACATCGTCGGTCAGCCCGACCGCCACGTAGTGCTCGAAGCGCGGCGAATCCCGGAACTCGCCGGCCCAGTCGCGGTCCTCGTCGCGGTCGAATGCCTGGAACACCTCCGCCCAGCTGTGTTGCGCGAACTGCTGCAACCCCTCCGCGGGCGGCCCGTAATAGGCCAGCCTGCCGCCCGGCACCAGAACCAGCAGGCGGTCACAAGAATCGAGATTCGCGACGCTGTGGGTGACGACGATGACGGTCCGACCGTCGTGGGCGAGTTCGGACAGCATCTCCATGACCGTTTTGTCCAGGCCGGGGTCGAGGCCGGAGGTCGGTTCGTCGAGGAACAGCAGAGACGGTTTGGTCAGCAGTTCCAGGGCAACGCTCACACGCTTGCGCTGCCCGCCGGAGAGTCGATCGATGCGGGTGTCGGCGTGCCGGGCCAAGCCGAGTTCTTCCAGGACCTCATCGACCCGCTGCTCACGCTCCGCGGCGCGTGTATCACCGGGGAAACGTAGTTCGGCCGCGTAGAGCAGGGCGCGTCGCGTCGGAAGCTGGTTGTGCAGGATGTCTTCCTGCGGGACCAGCCCGATCCGGTGGCGCAGCTCCTCGTACTCGGTGTACAGGTCGCGTCCGTCGTAGCGGACCGTCCCCTCCGTCGCCGGCCGCAGCCCGGTGACGGCACCGAGCAGCGTCGATTTGCCCGCTCCGCTGGGTCCGATGACACCCACGAGCGAGCGCTGCGGAATGGGGAAGCTCACGCCGTCCAGGAGCACCTTGCCTTCCGCTGTGCGCACGATGAGGTTCTGCACCGAGACCGAGATGTCACCGGTGTCGACGGACTCTCGCAGCTCGTCGCCGACCAGCCGGAAGGTGGTGTGCCCCATGCCGATCAGGTCGGATTCCGACAGCTGCGCGGCTTCGACCCGGGAACCGTTGACGTAGGTGCCGTTGTGGCTGTCGAGGTCGACGACGCGATACCTGCCCGCGCCGATCACCTGTAGCTCTGCGTGATGGCGCGACACCATGAGATCGGGCACGACAACATCGTTGTCGGCGGCGCGTCCGACCCGCAGTGTGCCCGAGATGGTCCGTACCACCGCGCTGGGGCGGGCCGCCGGAGGCGACGATCGCGACACTCGCCGGGGACCACCCGGACCGAACTTCGTCACCGTGGCTTCATCATCGAGGTCGTAGCCGGGATCGGGGACGATCATCGTGTCCCCACCGTCATCGCCCGGCGTCTCGGGCTCGGCGACGGCGGATGTTTCCAGCGAGCAGGCCAGCTGCTCACCGTCCATGGCGTGACCGAGCTGGAACGTCTCGTCGTGGTCGATCAGCATCCGCTCCACGCGGTGACCGTCGAAAAAGGTGCCGTTGAGGCTGTGCGCGTCCTCGATTTCCCAACCGTTGGATCCCCGCTCCAGCACGGCATGCAAGGAAGACACCCGCGGATCGGTGACCACGATATCGGCGGCCGGATCGCGCCCGACCTGGTATGCGCCTCCGGCGCGCAGCCGATAGACGCGTTCTCGCGTCTGTACCACGAGAACCGGCGACTCGGAGAATTCCGTGGAGGAGCGCTCATCCGCCATAACGGGAGTATACGACCGCACCGCACGGTCGCCGCAATAGTCAGCCACGCGCACATCCCCGCACAGTGCCCGATTTATCCAGTTTCACACTCTGACACATCGGCCCTGACCAGCAGAAACCGATTCGTAGAGCAAATAATCGACGATATTTCAACGTCGTACTACCCGGCACCGAAGTCACTGAACGGCAACGCGGTCGAGCTTGCATTGGAAATGGCGGCCGAATTCGCGCCGAGAATCAAACCCGGACGCAATTTCGTCGCCGAAGATTTCCCACTTTGTTTCATCGCGCACATTTCACGTCGACACCGTGCCCGGCGACGATCAGCCGCGTTCACGTTGCGAGGCGGGTGCCCAATCCGCTTCGCGCGCTCCGGGTACGGTTCGACCGAGCCGCACCCGGCACACGATCTCCGGCGAAGGCGGTCGGCGCTGGTTTGTGCGCACTCTGCCCGGGTACGCGACCACATGTTCCGAGTCGCCCCCACGGGAGCGCTTGTCAACCGAAGACGCCTGGCCGTGCGTTTGCGTGGTCCGGCGAGGAAAGGGGTAGCAAGTGAGCACAATGGCCGCCACGGTGGACGTCGAGGTCCCGGTTCGCACCGCTTACAACCAGTGGACGCAGTTCGAGTCGTTTCCACAGTTCATGGAGGGTGTGGAAGCTGTCGACCAGCTCGACGACCGGCATACGCACTGGCGTGTCCATGTCGGCCCATCGACACGGGAGTTCGATGCGACGATCACCGAGCAGCATCCCGACGAACGGGTCGCGTGGAGGTCCGACAGCGGACCCAACCACGCCGGCGTCGTCACATTCCATCGGCTCGACGACACCCACACCAGGGTCACCGCGCAGATGGATGTCGATCCGGAAGGGTTCGTGGAGAACGTCGCCGACAAACTCGGCGTCCTGAAGCACCGGGTCAACGGTGACTTGCAGCGCTTCAAGCACTTCATCGAGGGTCACGGCCACGAAACCGGCGCTTGGCGCGGTGACATTCCCCGCCCGGGCGCCTGATCCGTGACAACCGGCGGCGCGACCCGCACCCGGGGGCGCCGCCGGGTTTCATTCCGCGTCCGTGGCGGCGGCGGTGTGGTCCGCGGGCCGGTGCGGTTCAGGAGGCACTTGGACCGGACGCAGCAGTGTCCAGACCAGGAAGGCCAGCGCTACCACGCCCATGCCGATCCCGGACCACAGGTTCACATTGACGCCACCGGTCTTGGCCTGCTCGGCCGCGGTGTCGTGCACCAAGCCGGTGACGACGAGCACGACCGCGTAACAGCCGAGTAGCGCGCCGACAATGGTGCGGATGTCGAAAAGCATTGCGGCAGCTCCTTATCCGACGAAAATGTTGAGGGCGATCACGAGTACGAGCGCGATGCCCGCCAGCAGGACCGGACGCTGATACCAGGGCAGCGTGCCGGCCTCGGGGTCGGTGCGCACCTCCTTGGGCGTCTGCGAGTACACCAGCCCGATCAACTCGGCCGCCGGCTTCGGCTGGGTCACCTGGGTGACCGCCACACTGACCACGATATCGACCACGAACGCGACACCGGCCGCGAGGAAACTCGATCCCTGGCCGGATAATTCGAACACCTTGGCCTGGTGCAGGATGAAAACGACGATCGCCGAACCTGTTCCGCAGATCAGACCCATCCAGCCCGCGGCGGGGGTCATCCGCTTCCAGAACATGCCGAGGATGAAGGTGGCGAACAGCGGCGCGTTGAAGAAGCTGAACAGCGTTTGCAGGTAGTCCATCATGTTGCTGAACCCGGAGGCGATGAACGCGGTGAAGATCGCGGCTACGGTCGCGCCCACGGTGGCCAGCCGGCCCACGCCCAGGTAGTAGCCATCGGACTGCTCGCGCCGCACGTACTGCTGCCACAGGTCGTAGCTGAACACGGCGTTGAACGCGGACACGTTGGCCGCCATGCCTGCCATGAACGCCGCGAGCAGGCCGGCGAGCCCCACGCCGAGCAGACCGTTGGGTAGCACGTCCTTCATCAGATACAGCAGTGCCTGGTTGTAGGTGGTGTCGCTGACGACATCCGGATTCGCCGTTTCCGCCGCCTTGTACTCGGCCATCTGCGGCACCAGGACCGCGCTGATCATGCCGGGAATCACCACGATGAGCGGGATGAACATCTTCGGGTAGGCGCCGATGATCGGGGTGCGCCGCGCCGCCGAGATGGAGTGCGTCGCCATCGCGCGCTGCACCTCGACGAAGTTCGTGGTCCAGTAGCCGAACGAGAGCACGAACCCGAGTCCGAACACGATGCCGAACACGGACAGGACGTTGTCGCCGAACCCGCTCAGCGCGTTGCCCGGCCAGGACTCGAGCTGCTGCGCGCCGCCCGGCGATGCGATGACCTTGTCCCGCAACCCTTCCCAGCCGCCGACCTGGTGCAGACCGACCAGGGTGAGCGGCAGCAGCGCGGCCACGATGACGAAGAACTGCAGCACCTCGTTGTAGATCGCGGCCGACAAGCCGCCGAGGGTGATGTAGGACAGGACGATCGCCGCGGCCACGATCACCGATACCCACAGCGGCCAGCCCAGCAGCACGTTCACGATCGAGCCGAGCAGATACAGGTTGACGCCCGCGATGAGAATCTGCGCGATGGCGAAGCTCGACGCGTTGACCAGGTGGGCGCCGGTACCGAAACGCCTGCGCATGAATTCCGGCACACTGCGTACTTTCGACCCGTAGTAGAACGGCATCATCACCACGCCGAGAAACAGCATCGCCGGAATCGCGCCGATCCAGAAGTAGTGAAAGGTCGGGAACCCGTACTCGGCGCCATTGGCCGACATGCCCATGATCTCGACCGCGCCCAGGTTGGCGGAGATGAACGCCAGACCGGTCACCCAGGCGGGCAGTGAGCGGCCGGACAGGAAGAAGTCGATGCTGGAGGACACGCGCTGCCTGGCCAGCAGACCGATCCCCAGCACGAACACGAAATACAATGCGACCAGCGCGAAATCGACGGGCTGCGCGTCCAGGCGCAGCGTCTCGGCGGCCTGGAAATGTGTGGCCGGCGCGGCCGAGTGCGATACGAGCGGCACGGCGGCTGGTACGGATGAATCGGCAAGCGGCACAGCGTCCTCCTGGCGGTGAAACCGAGCGACGAGCGCGATCGTGCGTCCTGCGGTCCGGTTGGCGCCTGACCGCCGCGTCGCCCGCCGAACAGTGTCGGCTGACACCTACTGTGCGCGATCGTGCCCCGCCCGCGTGGCACATTGACCCAGAAACCTGGACGTCCGCTCAGCCGACGCAGTGCGCTCCGGCCGCCGCTATCACCACGAACGTGCGAGGATCGGGCAGGCCCGCGTCCGCGAAACGTCGTCGCACCGCTGTCACCACGCCCCCGGTCTTCTCCCGATCGACCAAGGCGATGACGCTCCCGCCGAATCCGCCCCCCACCATGCGAGCACCGTGGGCGCCCGCGGCCAGCGCGGTATCGACCGCGGCGTCCAACGCTGGGGTGGAAACCTCGAAATCATCGCGCAGCGAGGCGTGACCCTCGGTGAGGATCGGGCCGATGCCGCGCGGGTCGACGCCATCTCGCAACTTCTCGGCAACCGCAAGTACCCGGGTGTTCTCGGTGACCACATGCCTGGCCCGGCGGCGCAGCACGGCGTCGGCGATCCGGTCGGTGTCGGCCGCGGAGGCGATGTCGCGCAAGGCGGCGACGCCGAGTGCCGCAGCCGCCGCCGCGCATTCGGCACGGCGTTCGGCGTATCGGCCGTCGACCAGCTGGTGCGGCTGCCCGGTATCGATCACCAGCAGCTGCAGCCCGAAGCTGTCCAGGTTGAACGGGATCTGCTCGTGGGCGACCCCGCGCGGCGCGTCGGTGTCGGCGGCGAAACCCCGGACGTCGAGCAACAGCGCGTGCCCCGCTGTGCACAGAATCGCGGCCGACTGGTCGAGCAGACCGGTCGGCGCGCCGGCATAGTCGTTCTCGGCGGACCGGGCTACCTCGATCAGCACGCGGTCGCTGACGCCGGGCGCGAACAGGTCCCGCAGCGCGACGGCCACGGCACACGACAGCGCCGCCGACGATGACAATCCCGCGCCGATCGGCACCTCGCCGTCCAAATCGAGGTCGACGCCCGGAATCCGGATCCCGCGCCGGGCGAACTCGGCGACCACACCGAGCGGATAGCGTGACCACCCCGGCACCCGCGCCCGCTGCGCGGCAAGCTCGGACACCGCGATGAGCACCGGCTCGCCGGGTCGCTGCCGCGAGCCGACGCGCACCCGCCCGTCGGTGCGCGCCGCCGCGGTACAGCGCATCACCAGCGGCAACGCGATCGGCAGGACGTAGCCGTCGTTGTAGTCGGTGTGTTCACCGATGATGTTGACCCGCCCCGGGGCCACCCATGTCCGCAACCTGGTACCTCGCTGTCCTCGTCGCTGCTGCCAGGCTACGAGACACGCCGCGGGAGCAGTGCGTTCGGCGGGTAGAGGTGCGCGATCGGCGTTCGTCCCGCACAGTCGATTTCGACGCCAAGTCCGGCCCGCAGATCTGTGGCCGCACCGGATTCGGGAGGGCAGCATGATTCACGACACCCCGCGCGGCGAGCGGCGCGCGCGGCCGAGGACCGATCGTTCGCGTCCGCTTCCCGCGCCACTGACGATCGAGGTAGGCGCGACGACCGGAGTGGGGTCGACCGCGATGTCGGCATTCGACGCGGCACTGCGCGGCCTCGGCGTGGGCGAGGCCAATTTGATCCGGCTGTCGTCGGTCATCCCGCCCCGCGCGACCGTCGAACGCATCGGCCGGGTGCGCAAGCCGATCGCCTGGGGCGACCGCCTGTACTGCGTGTACGCCGCCCGGCACGTGGACCGGCGCGGGGCGAGCGCCGCGGCTGGGATCGGCTGGGCGCTGCGCGACGACGGCTCCGGTGCGGGGCTGTTCGTGGAACACGAGGCCGAGACCGCCGAGGAGGTGACCGCCCTGATCCGAGCCAGTCTGGCCGACATGACCCGGCACCGCGGCGACGGCTTCGGCCCGGTTCAGCTGTGCACCGTCGACACCACCTGTACCGGCGATCCGGCCTGCGCGCTGGTCCTCGCGGCCTATCACACCAGCCCGTGGGGCCCGCGATGAACGAGATCTCCGTGACCGTCGAGACCGCGATCGCGGACGAACGCATCGAGATGTTCCACCGCCTGTACGAGGAGGCGTTCGGCCCGCTGCGCGCGAAAGCCATCGCTCGGCAGGTGCTGCATCCCGCCGAGTTCCGCGCGGAGATGAGCGACCCGCGGGTGCAGAAGCACGTGGCGCGCGACGGCTCTGGTGAACCGATCGGGGTGACCACGCTGACCAGGCACCTCGAGACCGTGCCGTGGATCAGCCCGGACTATTTCGCCGTCCGCTACCCCGAATACGCGGCTCGGGACGCGATCTACTACGCGGGTTTCACCCTTGTTACGCCAACTGCCCGACAAGGGGCGGCGTTCCATGCCATGATCACATCAGTTGTCCAGATTTTGGTTGCCGAGCGCGCTGCGGTCGGTTGGGACATCTGCTCGTACAACAACACTCGGTTCTCGTTTGCCGACAGTCTTCGGTCGGTGCTCGACGAACAGGCGAACGTCGAAGTCGCGGTAGAGGATTCACAGATCTACTACGCGGCCCGGTTCATCGGGGATGGAGCGACCAAGGGGGCCTGATGATATCCAGCGAATCGCCGGCGGGCGACCGCCGACGCCTCGGATTTTGCTGGTACGCAGTACTTCTGGGCGGCAGCGCAGCCGCGATCGTGACCCACCTGGCGATCGACTCGCCGCTGGTATCGTTCGTGACGTTGGTGGTCATCGTCGGCGAGACCCTCGCCATGATCGCGGTCGGACTGCACGTACACCGGCCGGCGCAGCCGCTGCCATGGTACCTGCTGTCGGCCTCCGCGGTGCTGTTCGCGATCGGCACCACGATGCGCGAGACCTCCGGTCACTGGCTGCATCCGATCGACCTACATCCGATCGACCTGCACCCGATCGACGACGCGTTCACCCTGCTCGGCTATCTCGGGGTCGGTCTCGCCGCGTTGATCTGGCTGTGGCCGCGCCAAGTCCACGGCGACTACGACCTGCTGCTCGACTCCGCCCTGATCGGGCTCGGCGCCCTGCTCGCCTCCTGGACGTTTCTCATCTCGCCGATCCTGCAGTCGACCGAACCCGGGCTGGACGCGCTGGTCGCGGCGACCTACCCCGTGCTCGACGCGCTGCTGCTCACCCTCGTCGCGCACTCGATGGCCACCTCCACCCGCGCGGAGACGTCGCTGTGGCTGCTGCACGCCGGGTTGATCGCCATCCTGCTCGGCGATCTGGGCTACAGCCTGGAGATGGCGAGAGCCACGAGCTTCGGCCGCGAGTTCCTGCTGGCTCCCCTGCTGGCCGCCTACGCCACCGTGGGAGCCGCGGCGCTGCACCCCACCATGGCAACGCTCGGTGCGCCGCGGCACATCCACCCGCACCACTCCAGGCAGCGCGCCAGCCTCATCGCGATCGCGCTGATCGTGGCCTCGTTGGTTCCGGTGGTCGGATCCAGCCTGGACTGGCTCGACCGCGTCGTGGTGTCGTCGCTGTTCGCGCTGTTGCTGATCGGCATGCTGGTGCGCAGCGAGCGTGCCATCGTGCGCAGCGCCCGCAGTGAACGGCGCGCGCAGTACCAGGCCGACCACGACATGCTCACCGGTTTGCTGAACCGGGCCGCGCTGCTGCGCGCGCTGCGCCAGCACCGCGAACGGTGGGCCGAGCAACCAATCTGCCTGCTGTTCATCGACTTGGACGACTTCAAGCGGGTCAACGACAGCTACGGACACGCGGTGGGCGACGAGCTGATCACGACCGCGGCGGCCCGGATCCGGCGTGTGGTGCGCCGCGAGGACCTCGTGTCCCGCTACGGCGGCGACGAATTCGTCGTGTTGTCCCCGCTCGCACGGCCGGAGGCATCCCTGCTGGCCGAGCGGCTGATCGGTGCGTTCGTCCGGCCGTTCGGGCTCAGCGCGGGCGAGATTCCGATCACCGCGAGCGTCGGGATCGCCTGCGCGGGTCCGCGCGGCACCAACGCCGCGGTGCACAACCTGATCCGGGACGCGGATGCGGCCATGTACCACGCGAAGCAGTGCTCGCTGGGTTACGCGTTCCACGAGGACGCGCGGCGCGAGCCCGCCACCGAGCGCCGGGCCTGGCGCGCGCCGACCCGGTCCACCAGCACCGCGGTGTGACTCAGTCGCTCAGTTCCTCCAGCAGGCGCCTGGCTTCCGCGAGCTCGGCCTGCAGCTGCTGCACTTTGGCTTCCTGCGCTCCGCGCAAGGTGTCCAAGATCCCGGCAACCACCTCGGCGACCTCCGGGTGCAGGATCTTGGCCGCCTGCGCGACCGCGGAACTGGCCACCGGCAGCCCGCGCACCGTGCGCTTCTTACCACTCACCACATCGACCGACCACTCGCCGTCGGCGGTGCCGGTCAGCGTCACCGTGACTTCGGGCGCCTTGGGCTTGCGGGCGGCGGGAGCCTTGGCGGCTTTCGCCGCGCTCGCCGCAGGCACCTGCTTGGCCGCGCCTTTGGCGGCGCTGTCGGGTTCGCTCGCTTCGGCAGCGCTCGTCAGCGGCTTCGGGGTCGGGGCGCTCGCGGGCGCGGGGCTCGTCACGCTCGACGACTGGGTCACAGCGGATTCCTTCCTGGTTGTCGACTTCGGCTGGGCAGCGGCACCGGCCGCCGCTCGCGGCGGCTTGGTCAAGGTCACCTCGGTCGGCGAGAAGGACAGTACATCCTTCGACCCGGTCGGCCGGATCTGCAGGAAGTCCCCATCGGCCGGATCGCCGAGCGCGATCACCTTGCCCGAGCGCCCCTCCGGGACGCCGACCGCGGCCGCGGTGAACCACACCATGGGCGGGCGACCGCCGGCGAGGTCTGTGGCGATCTGTTGAATCTCGCTGTCCGACAGGGGTTGCGGCTTGGTTCGTGGCAACGGCATGGTGACTCCGAGCGATGTTCGTGGTTGGCTGCGTGCACAGATGATGCCGCACCGCGCCGACAGATTCTCGGGGCAGGGTCGAATCCGGCCGGATAACCCCCGATCTGCCCAATCAGCGAATTTCTGGTTACATTACCGTCGCCCCCGTCCCCCGGCGGCCGATGGCGATGGGGCGAGTACATCCTCCGCCGCAACGGCATGGGCCCGATCGCACACTCCCGGTCCGAGTTTCTGGTCCCGTGCGCGGCGGATATTATCGGCGTCGCCGACCAGAACGCGGGCTGATACCGGTCCCTCGAGGTCACGATCACCGAGACGACTGCGCCGGCTGGACCAGCGCTGCGAGTTCGTCGAGTCCGGGGACGTCCAACCCGCCCCGTTCGCTGCCGCCCGGCCCAGGATCTGCTGCAATCGGGTGTTGAGTGGCGCGTCGACGCCGGATTGCCGTGCGAGCAAGACGATTTCGCCGTTGAGATAGTCCACCTCGTTGGATGCCGCGCCGCGCGCGAAACTCTGCCAGGTCGATTGCTGGCCCGGTACGACACCGGTTGCAGCGCTGAATCCGTTCTGGGCTTGGTCACCGCGCAAAGCCGCCGGTTCGTGGTAGGCGATATCTGCCGCCGTCAGGACCGTCCGGGTCTCGGCGGCCAATGCGGCACCGACCGCGTCTTTCACCGACGATTCACCAGCGAGGACTTCGAGGCCGTTGCGCACGCTGTGCAGAATCTTCGCTGCCTTGTAGGGCGATACGGCCGAGACCTGCCGGACGAGAAAATTCGCCTGGCGCAGGTCCTCGACAAAGGTTTCCAGCGGCCGCTGTCCGACCGACCGGTCACCGCTGGCAACTCCCGCGATCACACTGCCGACGTAAGGGGAGCCGCCGACACGGATCTCGCCGAGCTGCACATAGCGGGCGGCGATCAGGAAGACCGCACCGATCACGATCTCGAACCAGCGCGCGGCCGTCCGTTCGGCATCGAGCCCATTCTGCAGGGTGACGACCGGCACGTGCTCGGCGGCGGTGCCGATCACGTCCCCAGCACTGTTGCGCACCTCGCGCCACGCCATGGCCTGCGCGGCGTCACGGACATCCTGGGTCTTCGTCGCGAGTACCAGGATGTCGCCGGTACGGAACCGCACGTCGTCGGTGACAGCCGCAACGGGGAGCCGGACGCTTCGGCGGCCCGATGCGGTGTGATAGCTGAGCGGGTGGGCCGCGAGGTGCTCGAGGGCAGATCCTCGGGCGATCACCAGGATGTCGTGCCCACGCCCGGCGAGTTCGACCGCGAGGCTTGCTCCGACCGCGCCCGCGCCGACGATCACATATCGTGTCATCGCCGCGTCCGCTCACTACGCCGCAAACGCGTTTCACCAGCCCTGATCGGGAAGCCGAGCCGGTTTTCGGGCGGCGGCAGCGGGCACAAATAGTGCGCGGCGAATGCACACGGCGGCAGATAGGCGCGGTTGAAATCTACCGTCACACGACCACTGTCGTCCGGAGCAGCCACTGTCAAGAATCGAAATCTCGCGGTTTCCCGCCCATTCGTGGTATCGGCGAAGGTGATCTGCACATCGCCCACCGAGGTTGTCGTACCCCACAGTGTCACGTGGTGGCCGTCGATGGTCAGCCGGATGCGCGCGGCAGCGTTGTCGCTGACGAAGCCGTCGATGTGATTCAGCTGGAGTGCCTGCGCCGCACCTTCGATCACACCGTCGAACACCCACGCCGGGTCTGGATCGAACGCGTCGACCGCTTCCAGTCCGAGCCGAGTCGGCGCCTGCGGGTCGAAGACGCGGAGGGCGACCCGTCCGGCCCGGACCAGCGACTGAACCACCAACCCGCCGACGCTGTGTCGCGTGCCCGCAGCCAATTCGAGGTGCAGTCCGTCCGGTCCGTCGGCGACTGCGCCGCCCGCCGCCGCGGCCCAGGTTCCGGGCAGGCCCTCGATCCGGGTCGGTTCGGCGAGGAGCCAGTGTGTGCCGGTCACCGCGGCCAGTCCGTCCGGCGCGGTAGCGAGAGCATTACGTTCGGCGCGCCACTGCTGCCAGTCTGCCAACCAGTTGCCGGAGGTCGCGGTTATCGATGCGGTCACGTCTAGGGCTTTCTCTGAGTTCGGTGTTCTGAGTTCGGTGTGCCGGCGATGCTCGCGCGAGGCTGTCGCGATGCGGACCTGCGGCCGGGTATCGCCGCGAGTAATCGCTGCGTGTATTCGTCTTTCGGATTGCGGTAAACGTCGGCGACCGAACCGGATTCGACGACTTTGCCGTGATCGAATACGGAGACGGTGTGGGCGATCTGCCCGACGACCGCGAGGTCGTGCGAGACGAACAGATAGGTCAGTCCGAGGCGTTGCTGTAGATCGACCAGCAAGGTGAGAATCTGTTCCTGCACAAGCACGTCCAGCGCCGAAACCGGTTCGTCGAGCAGAACCAGCTCGGGCTCGAGCGCCAGCGCACGGGCTATCGCGACACGCTGTCGTTGCCCCCCCGACAATTCCGTGGGTAGCCGATCCACGAACGTCGTCGGCAGCCCGACCTGGTCGAGCAGTTCGAGGGCTCGCGCCCGGCGACGGGCTCGGTTCCCGATCCGAAAGGACACCAGCGGCTCCACGATGCTGTCGCCGACGGTGAACCGTGGATCCAGCGAGGCGAACGGATTCTGGTGCACCAGTTGGAACCGCCGACGTAACGGGCGCAGTTGGCGCCAGGTCAGTCCGCTGATGTCGGCGCCGCCGAAACGCACGCTGCCCGACGTCGCCTTCGTCAGTCCCATCGCAATGCGCAGCGTCGTCGTCTTTCCCGATCCGGATTCACCGACCAGCGCGTGGCTGCGCCCAGCCGCCACCCGGACCGAAACGCCGTCGAGCGCGAGATGTTCGTCCCCTCTCGTGGACCGGAATTCCTTGCTGACCGAATCCAATTCGAGCAGTGGATCGCTCGCCGCCACCTCATCGGCGTGCAGAACGAACCGAGGTTCGATAGCGCCGCCATGTGCCAGCGCCCCCATGGCACCGATGAGCCGGCGGGTGTAGGCATCTTCCGGCGCGACAAGAATGTCCGCGGGCGCGCCCTCCTCGACGATCCTGCCCCGACGCATCACCAGCACCCGGTCAGCGCGGTCGGCCGCCACGGCCAGGTCATGGGTGATGATGAGCAGGGCCGTCCCTTTGTCCCGCACCAGCGATTCCAGGTGATCGAGTGTCCGGGCCTGCACGGTGACGTCGAGCGCGCTGGTGGGCTCATCGGCGATGATCAGGCCGGGTTCGCCCGCGAGTGCGATCGCGATCAGCACGCGCTGCCGTTGTCCGCCCGACAGCTCGTGCGGGTACCGGCGAACGTGTCGATCGGGCTCGTCGAGTCCGGCTTTGCGCAGGATGTCGATGACTTCGGCCTCGACCTGTGGTCCGCGGATGCCACGCAGTCGTACCGCCTCGGCGACCTGAGCGCCCACCCGTTGGGTCGGGTTGAGGCCGACCATCGGGTCCTGGGGAATAAGACCGACCGTGGAACCGCGCAACGCCCGAACGCTGCTCTCCCGGGCGCCGACGATGTCGGTACCCGCGACCCGGACCGAGCCGCCGGTGACGCGGGCGCGGTCCGGGAGCAGACCGATGATCGCGTTCGCGATGGTGGTCTTCCCGGAACCGGATTCGCCGACCAGCGCGACGATTTCGCCGGAACGAATCCGCAGCGTCACATCGCGGACCGCGGGCACGACCACACCGTTCGAGGCGTACCCGACACGCAGGCCGTCGATCTCGACGATCGCCTCGGGCACTGCGGCGCGGATGGCCGGAACTTTGCGCACGCTGGTCGTCATCGCTTCGGCTCCTGCAACGTCTTGGCGATGTGGTTCAGCGATAACACCGTCAACACCACCATCCCGCCCGGCAGCAATGACACCCACGGCGCCGTCACCAAATAGTTGCGGCCATTCGCCACCAGCGAACCCCATTCGGCGGCAGGTGGCGCCGCACCGAATCCGAGGAAGCTCAGCGCCGCGACGGCGATGATCGCGGTGCCGAAATCCAGGACCGACAGCGCGAGGACCGGTCCCCACGAATTGGGCAGCACGTGCCTGATCAGCACGCGGCTCCACGATGCGCCGCCGGCTCTCGCGGCTTCGACGTACGGAAGGGTTTTGACGCGCAACACCTCCGAGCGCGTCGTCCGTGCGAAGCCCGGCAGAATTCCGACGCCGACAGCGATCGCCACCGGAATAGTGCCGAAGCCCAGCACCGTGACGATCGCCAGTGCCGAGAGCAGTCCCGGAACCGCGAGCAGCACATCGACGCCACGCATCAAGACCGAATCGGTGATGCCACCGAAGAACCCCGATATCACGCCCAGGGTCAGGCCGGCCACGAAGGCGATACCGACCGCGATCAGCGCCGCCTGGACGGTGAGCGTCGCCCCGAACAGCGTTCGCGCCCACAGATCACGCCCGACATCGTCGGTACCGAAAAAGTGGGCGCCGCTCGGCGGCCGAAGGCGCTCCACCGGTGCGGTGGCGTACGGGTCGTAGTCGGTGAAGACGCTCGGCACAAAGGCGGAAGCCACGACGAACGCGACAACGACCACCGCACCGCCGAACAGTGGCCGCCGAAGAAGCTTCGCCGCCCGCAAGCGCCGCCGGGTCCTTCCATCGTGCTCGACGGCAGGAAGAGCCCGTGCGAGTACTGTCTCGTCGATATCGCTGGTCAGTGTCTGCACCATTGTCAGCTCGCTTCCGCGGCAGAAATTTGCGTAATCCGGGGGTCCAGCAAGGGGTAGAGCAGATCGATGATCAGATTCACGATCACGAATCCGGTGGCCGCGACAACCACGATCCCCAGCACTACCGGAACGTCCTTGGCCAGCACCGCTTCTTGAGCGAGCCTGCCGATTCCGTTGCGGTTGAACACTGTTTCGACCACGATCGCGCTGGTTACCGTCAACCCGATCAGTAATCCGATGACGGTCAGCGCAGGAGCGGCCGCGTTCCGGAACGCGTGCCGCAGTTGCACTTGCCCGCGGGAGAGCCCCTTCGCCCGGGCCGTGACGATGTACTGCTCGCGCAGCGTCTCGTCGAAACTGCGGATCAGCACCTGAGCGAGCTGGGCCGAAGCGGGAATCGCCATGGTGACGACCGGTAGCACCAGATACTTCCAGCCGCCGCTCCCGGTTGATGGCAACCAGCCCAGGTCGAAGGCGAAGAACTGGATGAGCACGAGTGCCACCACGAACGACGGAACCGCGATACCCAGCGCCGGGAGCCGGTCGAGAAACATGCGCAGCGGCCGAAACCGAACCAGCGCCGCCAAGTACGCGACCGCGGTGCCCATCAGCACCGCGAGCACACCGGCCAGCGCGCTCAGGGTGAGCGTGCCGCTGATTCGATCGCGGATCAGATCGGTGACGGGCACCTGTTTGGCGATCGAGATACCGAAATCGCCGTGCGCGGCACCGGCGAGCAAGGAGAAATACTGGTCCAGGACCGGACGGTCGAGTCCGTACCGTTCTCGCGCGGTGGCCAGCTGCTGCGGTGTCAGGGAATCGACCTCGATCCCGGCCGCGCTGAGCTGGATGGCGACCGGATCGCTTGGCAGCAGATAGAGCACGATGAAGGTGATGGTGAATGCTGCCCAGAGCACCACGACGGCCTGGCCGACACGGCCCACGATATATCTGGTCATCGCCGTTGATTCCTCCTTCCGGTGCCGGGCCTACGGCTGGATCCAGGTGTCGTTCAGGGCCAAAAAGCTTTCGGAAGTGAAGCGGAATCCGTTGACCCGGTTTCTGATTCCCGCGTACTGCAGCCGTTCGAACAATGGGAACGTGACTCCCTCGTCGATGAGCAGGGCCTGCAGTTCGGCGTAGGTCTGTTGGCGCTGCTTCTCATCGGTGGTCTGCACGGCACGGGTGAACAAGTCCCGGACGCGCGCGGCGGTGTCGGGTTTCTGGGCATTCCGTGCCAGCGCCTTCGAATTCGCCAGCTGCTCGACCAGAATGAATTGCAGCGCACCGGGATCGGCGCGGGTGAAGTAGTTCTCGATGAGATCGTATTGCCCCCCGGCGATTGCGCCGGGCCGTTCGGCGACGGTCACCACCTTCAGCTGCACCTCGATGCCCACCTTGCGCAGCTGATCCTGGAACAACTCGGCGCCGACGCTGGTCGCGGTGACCAACTGCGTCAGCGTCAGCCGTTTGCCATCCTTCGACCGGTACTGATCGCCGGGTGCGATACGCCATCCCGCCGCGTCGAGAATGCGCCCCACCTCCTGCGGATCAGCATTCAGCTTGCCCGACTGGGCTGCGAAATACGGGGTGGTGCTGTCGAAGGCGCCCGCCACTACCGGGTAGTCCGGTCCGTAAACCGTCGCGGCGTAGGTCTTCGAGTCGATAGCGCGGTACAGCGCCTTGCGCACCTGGTCGTCGGCGAGCGGATGCCCGTCGGAGACATTCGGATACAGCGCGTACGAGACGCCGGGCAGCGGGCGTGATCGCAGATAGCTTCCCGAGCGCGTGATCAGACTGCGGTCTTCCACCGAAAACGGGTTACGCGGCCAGGCAATATCGATTTGACCGCTGACGAGGTTACCGGTGCGCACGCTGTCCTCGGCGACGTAGGAAACCTTCACCTTGTCGAGGTGTGCCTCGCCGGTGTTCTTGCTCAACTTGGAGCCCCAGTTGTACCCGGCCCGGCGGCTCAGTGAAACGCTTTCGCCCGGCGTGTAATTGTCGAGGACGAAAAGCCCGGAGCCGACGATCTTACCTTGGCAGCGCTGCTCCGGAGTCTTCTGGAATGATGCGGGCGACAGCAATGCCAGGTTGGTGGTCGAAGTTGCTTGCAAAAACGACGAATTAGGCTGCCCGAAATGGAATTTCACTGTTTTCGGGTTCAGTACTGCCGTGGATTCCAAGCCCACGATGTAGCTCGCACCGTAGGCGGCGCCACCGGTCTGACGAACCAGATCGGCGAAGGCGTCGAAATTCGTCTTCACCGCCGCGGCGTCCAGCGGCGCGCCATCGGCGAAGGTGACGCCGTCGCGCAGGGTGAAGGTGTAGTCGCGACCGTCCGCGCTGATCTGCCAGCCGGTAGCCAGCCACGGAACGATTTCCCCGGTTTCGGGATCCTGATCGGTCAAGGAATCAGCGAAATTACGGATGAGGGAACGATGTTCGATCCAATACACCTGGAACGGGTCGATGCAGGCGAAAGCGGCGTTATCCGGGAAGAAGGCGATGTTCAGCGTGCCACCGCGGACGGGGTCCCGACCTTCCCCGGAGGGCCCACTATCCGTGCCGGCCCCGCCGCAGGCGGTGGTGACCATCGCGGTGACCACGGCAAGCGCGGTGGCGGCGGATCGCCATCCGAACCTTCGGCGGCGAGTCCTGGCATGAGTGAATTTCGGCATCGGTGGTGATTCCTCGGGGTGCGGCAGAACCGGTGACCATGTGGTCCCGGGATGGAAGGCGCGGGCTAGTTGTCCGGGAAGAGCGACGCGCGTCCTGCGGCGAGCAGCGCGGTATCCTCTTGCGGCGGGTGAACCCGCACACACAACACGTCACGCAGATGTCGTTCGAGTGGATTACTGCGGGTCAGTGCGGCGTTACCGAGTGCCGCGACCGCTGTTTCGACGGCTGTGATCGCCGCGCGCGCGATCAGAACCTTGACCGATGGCAGTCGTTGTGCGACGCCGGGCTCGTCGGCGGCGAGCCGGTGCAGCGTTCCGTACAGCAGTGTTTCGGCTTGAACGATCTGCGATTCGATTTCGCCGGCCACCGCCTGGATGCGTTCAGTCTCGGCAATGGGACGCCCCAGCGCGGACGGAACCCTGGTGCGGGCGAACGCGCCGAACGCGGTCCGAGCCGCACGCGCGACACCGACGTACAAGGCCGTATGCCCTAATGTCGCCGGCCCGGACGTCGCGGCGGGGTCGCGATACACACCGTTCTGAAACGGAATCTCCAGAAAATTCCCCTCTGGCACCGCGACATCGTGATAGCTGACATCATGCGTATTGGACGCACGAAGCCCGAGGTGGTCCCACGTGTCGTGCCATATGACGCCTTTCGAATCGCCCGGCACGATGAAGTGGCCGACACGGGGCGGGGTTTCGTCGGTGATCGCCCATACCAAATGGTGGGCCAGTGCACGTCCGCCGGTGCCGAATGTTTTGCGCCCTTTGAGCGTCCACCCGGTGGCGGTACGCAGCGCGATGGTGGCCGGAAGGCCGCCGCGGGCCGGGGCGCCGAGTTCCGGTTCCGCTCGGATGACATTGACCAGTGCTGGGCCGCGCGCCGATTGCCGCACGAGGTCGGCGTACAGTTCGTCCGGCCACTGCCCGTTTTTCGCTTGTACCTGATGTGCGGCCAGATTGTTGGCGGCGATCAAGGCAACCGAAGGGTCGCCTTCACCCAGCGCCACCAGAATTCGCACAACGTCGAACGGGCCGAGTTCAGGACCGCCGAATCGTGCGGCAACCGTCGCCGTCAGATATCCGCCACGATGCGCCGCCTGCAATCCGGCGATCGGAATATTTCCGGTGCGGTCGTAATCCACGGCGGTGGTGGCTAATTCGGCCGTCAGCGCCGCCAGCGCGACATGCGAGGTGTCGGGAACTGTCAGCGTCGGCCAGTCGGACGACACGGCGGTCACGGCCGGCCCGCCGCGGCCAGCGCGCCCGGATTCTCCGCCTGCAAACTGCCACGCCGACCGGTGGCCTCGCGATGGGCGAGTTCCTGTCGCACCAGCGGCAGGACATAGCGCCCGTAGTCGATGACGTCGTTGAGGGTGTCGTACCCACGGATCGATACCAAGCTCGCGCCGAGGTCGATGTAATCGACGATCGCCGCGGCGACAGTCTCGGGGGTACCGACCAGCGCGGTCGACGCTCCAGCCGCGTTGGTGACCGCTGCCGTACGGGTCCACAGCGCGCGATCGTAGATATCCCGGCGGTTGGCGAATTCCAGCGCCCGCTGTGATCCGACGTTCTGTGGCGTTCCGGAATACCGAGTACGGATCGGGCTGGCTTCGAAGGTGTGCGCGATGCGCTCGACGTACCGGTGTGCCTTCGCCCAGGCCAGATCGGCGGTGCGATCGATGATCGGGCGGAAGGTGACCCAGATGCGCGGTCGGTCGGCGCGACCGGCGGCTTCCGCGATCGCGTGCACACGCTCGATCTGGGCCCTGATGTCGGCCAATGGCTCGCCCCAGAAACTGAAGATGTCCGCCTTGTTCCCGCCGACGGTGAACGCGGCATCGGACTGTCCGCCGATCGAGATCGGAATCGGCGCCGCGTAGGGCGCGAACCCGGGTCCGAAGTCATCGAACCGGTAATGCTTCCCGCGGTGCGAAAACGGCTGGGTCTCGGTCCACGAACGGCGCAGCACGTCGATGAATTCCGCAGTGCGCGTGTACCTCTCGTCCTTGGGCAGGTAGTCGCCCTGCCGCGCCTGTTCGGCGTCGCTGCCGCCGGAGATCAGGTGGACGACCGCCCGCCCCTCGGTGAGCTGGTCGAGCGTAGCGAGTTGCTGGGCCGCGACGGTCGGGAACACAGTATTCGGTCGCACCGCCACAATCGGCCTGAGCCGTTCGCTGAGCTGCCCGACCGCGGAGGCCAGCACGAACGAATCGGCGCTCGACGATCCGTACGGCAACAGCGTCGCATCGAATCCGGCGTCCTCCAGTGTCCGGACGTACCGCCGCAGGAAAGGCAGATCAATGCCTCGCGTGGGGATCGGCTCGAGCTCGGTGGAGGGGTTCGGATGCGTGAGGCTGATGAATTCCACCTTCGGTGCGGCGGTGACCGGTACCGGGTCCCCGATGGGATCGACGGTCATGGTGGTCCTTTCCGGTGGGCGAATCACGGGTTCGCTACGTGCGAACCGACTTCGAGAAGGCTCGATGCGAAAAGTCATGGTAGGGATTCGATGCCCGGGCAATCCAGGGTTCGGATCGCAAATTTTGATTCGCATTGCCGATAGCAATTGATAGTCCGGCGCGAGTCATTCATTTCGATCTCGCAGATTTAAAGGGTAGGCACGTCGATCGGTGTGCGGTCATATTTATGGTGGGATATTTCGTGTCGATTCGAAGGCGGCTGATTGGTATGTCGGATCCCTTGGATTTGACGCATCTGCGCACACTGGTGGTCATCGCCGAAACCGGCGGCTTCCGGCGGGCGGCGGATGCGCTGCACCTGAGTCAGCCGACCGTCAGCCAGCACATCCGGATGCTCGAACGGCGGCTGAAGCTCACGCTCGTCGAAAAGGACGGGCGCAGTTCACGCTTCACCGCCGACGGGGAACGCCTGGTACTGGAGGCACGGAAGTTGCTGGACGCCCAGGACAAGGTGCTCGCCCAGTTCGCCGGATCCGCTCCGCTGCGAATCACGATCGGTTCGACCGAACACGCGGCCGATGGACTGCTGACCGAATTGCTCGGAGTACTGCGCGCCGCGTACCCGGAAGCCTATCTGCACTTCCGGATCGACCGGTCCACGGTGCTGACCGAGTCGGTTGTCAAGGGCGCATTGGACCTCGCAGTCGTATTGGGCGGTAATACGGTCGAGCCGGTGGGGACCGCGGTGGGCGAACTCGGGCTGCGGTGGGTCGCCGGCCCGGGGTGGCAGCTGCCGCCCGCGCCGGGACCGATTTCGCTGGTGGCCTTCGAGGAACCGTGCGGGTTACGACGCCGAGCCGCGCACAAGCTCAGCGAGTTGGGCTACGACGTAGCGGTCACCGCCGAATCGGGAAATCTGGACGGCGTGCTGGCCGCCGCGAAAGCCGGGCTCGGGATCGCATTACTCCCATTTCTCACCGCCCCGCCCCGCGGTGTCGTCCACATTCACGAACTGCCTGCGATGGGCGCGATCGATGTCCGGCTGGTGGCCCGCCGTGGGCTGGGACACGATCTCGAGGCGACGGCGGTCGAGGCGATCACGACGCATTATCGGGCGATCGCGGGCCGTCGACTGCGCGGGGTCGCGTGATGGCTTCGCGCACGGACACTGTGATCACCACCGCGGAACTCGCGGCACTCGTCGACTCGGGGGCACCGCTCACCATTCTCGACGTCCGTTGGCAACTGGGTCGGCCCGACGGCCGCGCCGCGCATAGCGACGGACACATTCCCGGCGCGGTATACGTCGATTTGGAGACCGAGCTTTCCGACCATACTGTCGCTGGTCGTGGACGTCACCCCCTGCCGTCCGGTGCCTCCGTACAGGCGGCGGCCCGCCGGTGGGGAATACGGACCGGAGTACCCGTGGTGGTCTACGACGACTGGAATCGGGCGGGCTCGTCGCGCGCCTGGTGGGTGCTGCGTGCGGCCGGAATACCCGACGTGCGCATTCTGGACGGTGGATTGGCCGCTTGGATCGCCACCGGAGGCGACCTCGCGATCGGCATCGAACAGCCGCCGGCCGGCGACATCGACATCCGCCACGACAACCTGTACGCCGGTGCCCTACCGACACTGGCCGCCGACGACGCTGCCGCGCTGACCACGAGTGGCGTTCTGATAGATGCCCGCGCGCCGGAACGGTTCCGCGGCGACACCGAGCCGGTCGACCGGGTTGCCGGGCACATCCCCGGCGCGGTGAACATTCCCAGCGCGGCCGTCCTCGACGCGGACGGATTTTTTCGCCCCGCAAACGAACTCGACAGTGTGTTCGCCGCAGCCCGACCTCGGGCGGCCCAGGCAGTCGGCGCCTACTGCGGTTCCGGGGTCACCGCCGCAGTGGACATCGCCGCACTGCGCATCATCGGGATCGAGGCGGCGCTGTTCCCCGGCTCCTGGTCGCAGTGGAGCGCGAGCCCGGCCCGGCCGGTGGCGACCGGTGACACCGAACGGGACTGACCTCGTCAGAGGACCTTGCCCGGATTGAACAGTCCGCCCGGATCCAGTGCATCGCGCACTCTGCGCTGGATCTCCACCGAGTCCGGTCCCAGTTCGCGCTCGAGCCAGCGTCGCTTGAGGACGCCGACGCCGTGCTCTGCGGTGATCGTGCCGCCCAAATCCAGTGCCGTCGAGAAGATCGCGTCCGCCGCTGCCTCTGCTCGTTCGACCGCCGCATCGTCGTGCTCGGGGATGACGATGATCGGATGCAGATTGCCGTCACCGGCGTGACCGAAGGTGAATATCCGGCTCGCATGCCGATCGGCGATCTCGGTGATGCGCCGAACCGCGTCCGCGATCCGGGATCTGGGCACGGCGATGTCCTCGATCAGCACTCGGCCATGCCGCTGCAGTGCCGGCAGCGCCGCCCGACGAACGGCGAGCAGTTCATCCGCGGTCGCGGCATCGGCACCGACGGTCAGGCGAGAAGTGAACTCCCGGAACGTCGCTGCGACCACCTCGGCCTCGGCCTCGGCACCGAATCCGTCGGTCTGCGCGACGATGAACGCACCCGCCGCATCGGTCCGCACGCCCAGGAAATCCTGCGCCTCCCGAACCGATGCCGCATCGAGCAGCTCCAGCATCGCTGGACGTACGCGCGCGGCCAGCACGGCTGACGCCGCCGACGCGGCTGCCTCGACATCGTCGAAGTGCGCGGCGATGGTCACCGTCCGAACCGGAAGCGGCTGCAGCCGGACCGTGGCCGACACGATCACCCCGAGTGTCCCCTCCGAACCGGTGAACAAGCTCGTCAGATCGAACCCCGCGACGCCTTTCACCGTTCGACGTCCGGTCGTCAGCAACCTGCCATCCGCCAGCACCACATTCAGGCCCAAGACCGAGTCGCCGGTCACGCCGTACTTTACGCAGCGCAGTCCGCCCGCGTTCGTAGCGATATTTCCGCCGATGGTGGAGATCGCCGCGCTGGCGGGATCCGGGGCGTACCGCAGGCCGTGCCTGCGCGCCGCGTCATCGAGTACCGCGGCACTCACACCGGCCTCGACCACCGCCAGCTCGTCGGTCGGCGAGATCTCCAGAATGCGGTCGAGCCGGCTCACGTCCAGAACCATCGAGCCCGTCCCGGCACTCGCCCCGCCCGCCAGTCCGGTTCCCGCTCCCCGGACCACGACCGACAGCCCGGCATCCGCCGCGAAACTCACCGCCCGCCGGACATCGTCGACGTTCGCCGCGATGATCAGAACCCTCGGCTCACCATCCGGCCGATTACCGGACCGGTCCGCCCGGTAGGCCACTGGGATGTCGTCCCCGACGAGCACACGACCAGATATCGTGTCGGCCAACGTCGTCGATACCGTCATTGTGTACTCCTTCGGCCCCGGTGCACGCGGCCGTCACGTCGTTCAGGTCAGCAATCCATCCTCTCCGATGGCCTGAGATCCGGCGGTCCAGCAACGATCGGAATATCCGATCGGATCCGATCGAGCCATCAGTTGTATCCACGTGGGTGGCGTTCACCTGGTTGCCGGGGGTGTTTGGTCACGTGACTTGCGGGAATCCGGTCGGTAACAGTATCGAGAGAAGGGGTTTTGTCATGTTGTTGCGCCGACTCGCCCGGCCGCTACTGGCCGCCGCGTTCATCGTCGATGGAGTCGATACGCTGCGGCGCCCGGACGAGCGGGTCAAGACCGCGACCGAACTGGTCCAGCGGGGACAGCGCCAGCTTCCCGATCAGATCGCCGGCAAATTGCCCTCGGATCCGGCGACCGTGGTGCAGATCAACGCGGTCGCCCAGGTGGGCGGCGGCGTCTTGCTGGCGCTCGGGAAAGCGCCGCGCCTGGCCGCCCTGGTGCTGGCCGCGACCGTCGTGCCCGCGACCGTCACCGAGCAGGATTTCTGGAACGAGCAGGATCCCGCGCGGAAGTCCGCGAAACGTACCGCGTTCCTGAAGGATCTCGGGCTGCTGGGCGGCTTGATGATCGCCGCCGCCGATACCGAGGGCAAGCCGTCGCTGGGCTGGCGCGGACGCCGTGCCGCGCGCGACGCGGCCACCACGGTATCGGCCGCGCTGCCGTTCGGGGCCACCTCGAACGGCACCACCGGCGCCGCACTGCGCAAGCACGCGCACGACGCGGCCGAGCGGGCGCGGGCACTCGGGGCCGGCGCCGCCGGCAAAGGCGCGGAGCTGGCGGAGACGGCACAGCGACACGGACCGGAGTGGGCGGAGGCAGCGAAGGAGCACGGCAGCGAGCTGGCCGAGTTCGCGAAGGAGCACGGAGCCGAATGGGCCGAACTCGCGAAGGAGCACGGGGCCGAGTGGGCCGAACTCGCCAAAGAACGTGGTACCGACTGGGCTGAACTGGCCAGAGAACGCGGCGGGCACCTCGCGGACCTGGCCAAGCAGCGCAGCGCGGAGTGGGCCGAAATCGCGAAGGAACGTGGAGCCGAGCTGACCGAACTCGCCAAGCACCGCGGACCCGAGATCGCGGGCGGCGCACGCGAGCGCGGTGCGCACACCGCCCACCTCGCGCGTGAGCGCGGAGCCCGGGCCGCACACGCCGCGCGCGAGAAAATCGAAGCACACCGCCACTGAGCCGGCGTCCGCGCCGAGCGCGTCGCGACCATCCGGCCCCTGGCGGGAGTCCCGTTCGTCGGCCCAGGCGACAAACGGGACTCCCGCCGACGGCACGGATCACGCGGTCTCGTCGTAGCCGGGCGCGATATCGGCGAGCGCGGCGTCCAACGAGCCGACGCGATGGAATCCAGTGGACAAGCCGGTGATCTCCATAGCCCGGCCCACCGAGCGCACGTTCGCGATCAGGATGATGCGACGGTGTGCTCGCGCGGCTTCGGCTTGCGCCTCGACCAAGACGCTCAGCCCCGCCGCCGCGAGGAACGTCACTGGGGACAGGTCGAGCACAAGCGTTGTGGTGTGGCGTAGGCACCCGCGGGTCAGTTCGGCGCGAAACCGCGGAGCGGTCGCGAGGTCGATTTCGCCGACGACCATCAGCATCGTGACGTCGTGGCGCGGTCGGCACACCGAAAACCTGAGCGGGTCAGTTCGTTCGGTGTGACGGGACATGCACTGACTCCTGGCCGGACGCGGGCACTGCACAGACCGTGTGTGCTTCCAGTGAAGCACTGTGCGACAGGTCGGTACAAGCACAGCCGAATGAACTTCGTTCGCGGCCCGCCTCTTCCGGCCCACGCAAGTGGCCGCGCCGCTCAGGACAGGTTCGCGCTGCCGCCACACGAAATCGTCACCGCTTCACCGTTGAAGTGGCGGCCGTGCTCGGAGACCAGCAGGAGCACGGCCTCGGCGACTTCGGCGGGCTCGATCAGATCCCCGTTCGGCGGGCCGGATTCGATGATGGCCAGCCAGTCCGCTTTGGTCGGGTTCTCCTTCTCCGGCACCATGAGCCGCCAGGTGGCGGGGTTCTGGATCATGTCCGTGTCCACGCCCGCGGGCAGCAGCGCGTTCACCGTGATGCCGTACTCCGCTACCTCCAGCGACAACGATTTCACCAGACCGAGCACGCCCCACTTGCTCGCCGCGTAGTGTCCCGCGTTGCGCATGCCCATCCTGGCCACGATGGACGAGGTGGCCACGACACGGCCCCAGCGGCGCTCGATCATATGCGGCACCACCGCACGGAAGCTGTGGAATATGCCGGTCAGGTTGGTGTCGATCATGTCCTGCCACAGTTGCTCGTCCATCTCGGCGATGGGCGCGGCGGACGCGATACCCGCGTTGGCGATCAGGATGTCGATGCGATCGAATTCCGCGATCGCGCGCTCGGTCACCGACCGCATCTGCTCGAGGCTGCGCACGTCGGCCTGCACCGCGATGCAGCGGCGGCCGGTCCGCTCGACCAGTTCGGCGGTCCCGGCCAGGTCGTCGGGGGTGCTCAACGGGTAGGGAAGACCGGGCACGGGTGCGGCGATATCGCACACCACGATATTTCGCACCCGCGCCGGCCAGTGCCAGCGCGTGTGCGCGGCCCTGCCCACGAGCGCCACCGGTGATCACCGCCACCCTGCCGTCGAGATTCCCCATGTCGGGCCCCTCATCAGTCGGTACCTGCTGCGGCCACCATTCATCGTGTCACGTGCTGGTTCGCTCGGCTCCCATTTTCGGCGGCATGCGGCAGGAGCGGCATGCGGCGGGGATTCGGTTCGCGTCCCCGGTTACGGCTCCCGGCCCCGCAGACGCGCCGGATTTCGCGCGAATGGGTGCCGTGGCGATGGCCGAACCGTCCCCCGCAGGTCCGGGCCAACTCACCACAGCGCACCCTTCGGCGGGGCCGATGCGTCGAAATCCACAGGGGCAGTGAAACAATGCCTGCGGTCCCACTTCGGAGCGGGCACGGCTACGGCACGGCAAGCCGACCCGACTGCGGCAGGGACTGGCGCGTGCAACCCCTCCGACCTGGTCCAGTGACGAAGTGAGTGCAAGGTACGCTGCGCCCCGGAACGATCCCGCCCGTGCCTCCTCGTCGTTCCGGGGCACGGCCCAGCGCACCCACCATGGTTCCTGGAGCCCGATGACCGATTGTGAGTACCTTGGCGTGAATCTCGACCGACAGCTCGGCGCCACACACCCAGCGCACGATAGCCCGACCGAGCACGATTGCGCAGTCGCCGACCGGATCACCGGCCACCGGTTACGCAGACTCATCCACACCGCCCTCGGCCTCTCCGACGACTCCATCGACTTACTGACCGCCATGACCGGTCGTCTGCGTGCCGCCGAGGGCATGCTTCCGCGCGACCCGCTCGACGACTGTTGACCTACCCGCACAGGTAGGGGCGACCGGCCGATCAGCAGCACACCGGGCGACCACCGACTTTCGTTGCCGAAGCGGCAACGATATTTGCCGTTTCGCACAGGCGGGTGGATCGTCGAGTTCATGAGCTCCACACATCACCAAGAGCACGGAACGACGCCGACCACGATCGAGTATTGGGAGAGCTTCTACTCCGAGCGCGAGCAGGTCTGGTCGGGGCGGCCCAACGTCCTGCTCGTGCGGGAGATCGCCCCGATCGCACCGGGTTCGGCACTGGATCTCGGCTGCGCCGAGGGCGCCGACGCGATCTGGCTGGCCGAGCACGGCTGGCAGGTCACCGCCGCCGACGTCTCGGAGACCGCGCTCGCCCGCGCGCGGGCCGGCGCACAACGGCGGGGGCTGTCGGAGCAGATCGATTGGCAGCGCCACGATCTGACCGAGAGCTTCCCGCCCGGGCGCTTCGATCTCGTCACGGCACAGTATCTGCACTCACCGCTCGCCCCGGATGGTGCGCGAACGAGCATCTTGCGCCGGGCGGCGGAGGCTGTGGCGCCGGGCGGGCTGCTGCTGATCGTCGGGCACGCCGGTTGGCCGACCTGGATGCTGGAGCCGCACGTCGACATGCACTTCCCGACCACTGCCGAGGTGCGTGCGGGACTGGCGTTGGATGCCGCCGAATGGCAGGTGGAGGTCGACGAGGTCGTCGAGCACGAACACTTCGGGCCGGCGGGACAACCGGGCACCCGAAGCGACAACATCCTCCGAGTTCGCCGGGCGCCTCGCCCGGCGGCCGCACCATAGCCAACGCGGCCTCGCGCAAGCGGCGGTAACTGCCGGGTTCAGCGATCCGCAGGCTGGAATATGTCATCCAGCGGGCCGTTCGCGACTGGGCTGGCGCCTTCCTCGGCGAACCATTCCCAGCGCATGACCCGGGCCAGAACGGGGGTGGGCGTGCGAAGTAGCACGCGCGCGATGGTGGCGAAACGGCTGGAGCTCCCGATGATTGAACGGTGCGCGGACAGCGCGATTTTGCGTTGCGCGGCAAAGGCGCTGACGTCGACACGATGGGTGATTTCCGACCGCGGGATGTAGAGCGCAGCGCAGTCGTAACCCAGCGGAATCCGCAATCGTTCGAGTAAACCGACCAGGCCAGTGACGTATTCGCGGGGGAAGGTGGCGTCCAGGACGCGCGACACCCCGGCCAGTTCGGCCGCGCGCTTGCCGACCTCGTGCACGCGGACGTGATCGCGGTGCCCGTAGCCGCCGTTGCGGTCGTAGCTGAGCAGAACATCCGGATTTTCTTCGTGCAGGATCGCGGCCAACCGCTCGGCCGCTTCCTCGGGATCCGCCCGCGCGAACCGTACTCGATCCAGCGGGTCCGCATACAGCACCGCGCCATGACCGCTGTCGGCGTAACCGAGGTGCGCCACCCTCGCCACGCCGAGGGCCGACGCGCTGGCCGCCAACTCGCGCAACCGCACGGCTTTCCGGCCATCCAGATCGGCCATATGACCACCGGCGGCCACGACGATCACCGTCCGGTGCCCGGCGGCGGCCAACCCGGCGAGGGTCCCGCCGGTCAGCAGGGTCTCGTCGTCCGGATGCGCGTGAAATGCCACAACGGTCGCCATTACCCCAGTGTGGCAGGGCCGCTCACGACAGTGGCCGACTGTAGTGGCCGCCGCATGATGTTCGTCGCGGTGTCCCCAGGTGGACCGAGAACGCCGATCAGGTCGATTACCTGCGAGGTAATCGACCTATGCCCGGACAGCCCGGTCACCAAATGAGCAGAATCAATGCCTTCTGCACGGTGTCCAGAATGCGGCCGATGGTGATCGCGATTTCGACGGTGCCCATGACGAGCCTCTTTTCTGGGATGGCAAATCTCGCCATATCATTCAAGCTCCGCCGAAGCGGAATCGGAAGCCCGAGCCCCGCCCGATTGATGCACGGCCCGAACTGGAGGTGCACCAAACCTGTGCTGCCACCGTCCCCCAGCCACTCAGGGCGGGCCGGATCGAGGTGGTCAGCTTGCGGGCCTGCCCAACAGATGACGCAGGGCCGGTTCCAGTGCGGGCGTGCGAAACTGGTGACCGGACTGCACCAGACGGGCTGGAACGACACGCTGGCTCGCGGACGCCAGCTCCCGGTTTCCTTCGCGACCGAGCAGCAGCGCGGGTCCGAACCGGGGTACCGGGAGCAGTGCGGGACGGTGCAGCACCCCAGCCAGCACCCGGGTGTATTCGGCATTTCGAACCGGCTGCGGCGCAACCGCGTTGACCGGCCCGGATAGGTCGGTATCCCATAGCGCGCGGTAATAGACGTCGATCAGGTCATCGATCCCGATCCACGAAAGCCACTGTCGGCCATTGCCGATCCGCCCGCCCAACCCTGCCGTGAACAGCGGGCGCAGCAACCGCAGCGTGCCGCCGCGCGGGGACTGCACGATCCCGGTGCGCACACGAACCACCCGGACGCCTGATTCCGCGGCGGGAACCGATGCGGCCTCCCAGTCGTCGACCAGCTCGGCGAGAAAGCCGTCGCCTCGCGGCGCGTGCTCGCTCAGCGTCTCGTCGCCGCGATCAGAGCCGTAGTAGCCGATCGCGGAGGCACTGACGAAGACCGGCACCGCCGACCGCGCCGCTACCTCGGCCAGTTTGCGGGTCGGCCCGATCCGGCTGTCGGCGAGTGCGCGCTTGTGCCGTTCGGTGAACCGCCCCGCGATGGATGCGCCGGCCAGATGCACCACCGCGTCCACGCCGTCGAGCAGATCCGGCGCGGGATCGGCAGTGTTCCATTGTCGTTCGTCCGCGGCCCACGGTGGGTGGCGGACCAGCCGCACCACACGGTGCCCACCGGTGGTCAGGTACGCGGTCAACGCCGAACCGACCAGGCCCGACGACCCGCTCACCGCGATGGTCCTGCCCACGAACCCGGCCCGCGTCGCCCGCGTATGCGCGGCCAGATCGTCGGCGAGCTGACGATGCCGATACGCGAACATGGGACGTAGCACCGCGGCGGGCACCGGCGCGTCCACTTGGTCCACTACCCGGGTGTGCCGCTCGTCGACTACTTCGAAATCGTGGGTGTGCCGCCAGGGCAACAGCCCGGCGGGCAGCGAACCGATTCCGTCGACGGTCACCGCGTCGACGAACCGGTGCGGCGGGTCGTATTCCTCGGGGTCGTGGCGGGCCACCCAACGCAGTCCGCCGGGCAGACCGAGCACCGCCTGTCCGTCGGACAACGAATCCGATTCGGCCCGCGGTGACACCGGCTGCCAGGGTGGGGCGAGCCGGGCGAGCGCGCCGGGGCGGGCGTGCCAGGCGAACACCTCGGACCGCGGGAGATCGATGACGCTCGCGTACTCGATGCCCATTCCGCGACTGTAGTGCGAAACCAACCGACCGCATCGTTTGCTGACCGTTTGCTGTTTCGAAAAATTTCCAAACCGTAATACACGGTCTACATCCGATTTGCCCGGATACCGGGCACCTGGCGCCCGGGTCACAGCCTTATCGACGGCTGTCGCGGCGTCACAGCGCCCGACAAGGCGGCGGTCGAACTGTTCGCCGACGCGGCCGAGGGGGGCGCACCCGGTCGGCCCGCGCGCCATAGCGGCTGCGCGGGGCCGTCGAGCTTTCGCCCGCGCCCGCACCTGCGCATTCGGCCGCGAATCGGTCCGGTCGACGTGCCTACCCTGAGCACGGTTGGCCTCCCCAGAAGGGTGCGCCCGACCGGCGGCGCAGCTTGGTGCGCGCAACGCCTGGCCGTGAAGGACCCGGCGCGGTGCGGGTGTTCCGCACCCCGATCCAGGCCCGCGTGTGGCCACGCGCGGCCCGAGTGAGCCGGTCGGTCGCACCGCGACATGACGGCGCGTCGAACCCACGCGCCGGCATGGATCAGGCGCCGGTCGGCGGTTCCCCGACCGTGGTGGTGGGATCGATGATGCCGAAGACCTCGCCCTGCGCGCCCTGCACAATGCCCATGCGGCCGAAGGGGCTGTCCGCGGGGCCCGACATGATCGTCGCGCCGAGATCGCGGGCTTTGTCGAGCGCCGTGTCGGCGTTGTCCACCTGGAACCAGGCCAGCCAGTAGGACGGGTCGTCGCCTGGCCGCTGGGTCGAGTCGTTGATGCCGCCGCCTGGCTCACCGTCCGGTGTCCGGCTGAAGGTCGAGTAGACGAAGTTCTTGCCATCGCCGATTTCGGTGTAGTGCCAGCCGAAGACCTTCGCGTAGTACTGCTGTGCCTGCTTGTAGTCGGCGGTGTGCAGCTCGTTCCAGCAATAGGCGCCGTGCTCATTGTAGATGCCCGCACCGCTGTGGGCCTTCGACTCCCACACGCCGAATACCGCGCCGGTGGGATCGGCGGCGACGAACATGCGGCCGACATCGAGGACGTCGAACGGCGCCATCATCAGTGAACCGCCCGCCGCGGTGACCTTCTCCGCGACGGTGTCGGCGTTGTCGGCAGCTATGTAGGTGGTCCACACCGAAGGCATCGGCATGCCCTCCGGCTTGGGTCCGATACCCGCCGCCACGCGGCCATTGCGCATCGCCATGAGGTAACCGCCCGCTTCGGGCGAGGTGTCTTGGATCTCCCAGCCGAAAAGCTCGCCGTAGAAAGCGCGGGCGCGGGCGGGGTCATCGACCTGGCAGTCGACCCAACAGGGCGTTCCCTGCGGCCAGCTTCCATCATGAGTGGGCATTACAGTGCCTCCTGACATGGGTTGCCGAGGTGCGGCCGAAAGGGCCGACACCAGGCTGGTCAACCACCAGCACTTCGCTGGGTCAGCCCGCATCGGCCGGCCGCTCCGGCTCACGTTTCCCTTGCCGCGATTCCCCCGCGAACATCCCCCAAACAGATCAGTCCCCGGTAGTCTCCATCGAAACCGTGAGTCTCAGTCGTCGCCGACGACTCCGTATTTCGACTGGCTTGCCGGGGGCCTAGCCGGATCTTGAAGCTATGTCGTCACTGCCAGCAGACGTCTCTACTGACAATGTGCACTTCTCCGGTGTTCCGGTGTAAATTCCTATTTTCCCCCCGGATCTCGCTCCAGTCAAGAGGTCTCAGGCCGAATTATGGCTATTTTTCCCCGCGGGCGCAGGAGAGCGGCGGATCACCTCGGTCGTCACCACGGTGCACACCCTGAGGAACCGCGGATCAGCTGCGCGCCCACCGCAGGGTTCGCGAGCGGTTCGGCCGGAAGCATGTCGCGCGCGGTCCAACGGTGCGATGCACCGAGCTCGGCAGTCTCGATCGAGCAGACGAGTGGGCTCGCTTAAGCTCCTACTGTTATGGCCCTCAGCGCAACCCTGTACAACTTCGCCGTCCAGCTGTCCGACATCGATCGCGGTGTCTATGTGGAGTTGGAGTTGCGGGCCGCGCGCCATCCGTCCGAGACAGCCGAGTTCATGCTGACCCGGCTGCTGGCCTACTGCCTCGAGTACGAGGAGGGCATCACCTTCAGTGACGGCGGCGTGTCGTCCACCGACGAGCCCGCGGTGCTGGTGCGCGATCGCACCGGGCGAGTCACCGCCTGGATCGAAGTCGGCGCGCCCGATGCGGAGCGCGTACACCGAGGCAGCAAACTGGCTGACCGGGTCGCCATCTATACCCATCGCGACCCCGTCAAGGTCCTGGCGCAACTTGCCGGCAAGCGGATCCACAGCTCCGAGGCGATCCCCCTCTACAGCTTCGATCGCGGCTTCATCGATTCCGCCGTCGCCGCGGTCGAACGTCGCAACTGCGTCACCATGTCGATCACCGAGCGCCTGCTGTACCTGGACTTGAACGGTACGGTTCACAGCACATCGATCGCCGAACAGCGGCTCGGATAGCCCTGGCGTGACGAGGTCTCGGGACCCCTCATCCCGGGTTGTTTCATACCCACGGCGCGGCCGCGCCGGATTCTTGCGGGAAGGGCTGAGGCCCGGGGGAAATAGCTCAGGCCAGGGAGATCGGTGATCTCCCTGGCCTGAGCCCTTTGTAGCGGGGACAGGATTTGAACCTGCGACCTCTGGGTTATGAGCCCAGCGAGCTACCGAGCTGCTCCACCCCGCGTCGGTGAACATAACATTACACATCAGTTCCCAAGAACTGCAAATCGCCAGTTCAGCGGGGTTTTCGCAACATTGACGGATGCCGTGCCGTCGCGGTGGCAGGCGGTTGAGCGCTCATGTCCCGAGGACCACAACCACCGAGAAACGACCGCCCTGCCATATAGACACCATGGGACCCGTTCAAACGTGACACATATCACCATTTCTCGGTGATCTCGGACACATAACGATGCGATAACTTCTCCGTCGCTCAGCGCGTTGCCAGGTTTACCACCTCGCGAAATGCCGATATCCGAGTCATTTACTTTCTGCAATTCTAGCGTTATCGAGATGTGATCTGCTGAGATTTCTTCGTTACCGTCAGTCCACGGCCCCGATCAACCGTGACGGGCTCGAACTCGAACCGCCGAACACCGGTAACCCTGTCCCGCGGTTCGAGGATCCCCGACGACCTGGGGACAGGGACACGGCAGCTCCATCGCCGTGCCGGCGGGCGCAGGGAGGGAATCGACCATGACTGAGAACCGGAAGTTCAGCACCCGCGCCCTCGGCTTCGCCGCCATCACCGGCGCCATTGTTGCCGTCCCGTTCGCATTCTCCACCGCTACGGCCACCGCCGCACCCACGCACGACTGGGACGGTGTGGCGCAGTGCGAGAGCGGTGGCAACTGGGGGATCAACACCGGTAACGGCTACTACGGTGGCCTGCAGTTCTCCCAGAGCACGTGGGCCGCCAACGGTGGCCGGGGCTCCGCGCACAACGCGAGCAAAGAAGAGCAGATCCGCGTCGCGGAGAACGTGCTCGCCACGCAAGGCGCCGGCGCCTGGCCGACCTGCGGCAAGTACCTGCGCGCCGGCACCTCCGAGCCCGAGCCCGCCGTCCAGCCGGAGCCCATCCCCGCCGCGCCCGCTGCGCCTGCACCGAGCGAAACCAAGACCGTGGTCGACCAGGCCAAGTCCGCGGCGAACGAGCTGGCCAAGCGGTATGGCCTCGGAGGCCAGTTCGAGCAGATTCTGCAGCAGAACAGCACGCTGATCGATTCCTTCGGCCGCTGATCCAGCAAAAGACGCCGCCATCGCAAATGATGGCGGCGTCTTTTGGTCGTTCTACCTCAGCAGCGTCCTGCTACCTCAGCGGCTCGCGTCCTGATAGGCCTTCACCGCGGCATCCAATTCGTCGAGCGCACGGCCGAAGTCCTGGAAGTTTCCGCTGCGCATAGCGTTTCGGACATTCTCGATCTTCCGGTTCAACTCGGCCGCCGCGGCGTCCTTGGCGGCGGACGATCCGGTCGCGGGCGGCGGGACGGACGCAGGCGGCGGGGTTGCGGCGCTCGTCCCGTTGTTGCCCTGGTCGACGGGCGGAGCAACGGTGCCCGGCTTCGGCCTGGTGCCCGAATCACCGCCGAACGGCGTGGCCAGCGCGCCCGCGCCGGGGATCACCTGGTTCAACGCCTCGGCCAGGGTCGAGGCATAGCCCACCTTGACACTGCCCGCCTCGTCCCGATAGCTGACCAGTACCCGCAGCAGCTGCGGGAACGTCGCGGTGTTCGGACCCGTGTTGCGTTCGTTGTAGAACGGCTCCACATAGAGAATGCCGCCATCGGCGACCGGCAATGTCAGCAGATTGCCATACTTGATCTTGTTCGAATTGGACAGCAGCGTTTTCTCGCGGGATACCTCCGGCGCGGTCGTCATTCGGTTCTGGGTCTGCTGCGGGCCCAATGTCTGGGTGTCCGTGGGCAATCGCAGAATCGTGAATTTCCCGTATCCGTCCGGATCCGACCGCACCGAGATATAGGCCGACAGGAACTGCCGGTTGTAGCCGACCATGGCGCTGGTCAGATTGAAGATGGGCTTGCCCGTTTTCGGGTCACCCAGCAATACGTAGTACGGAGGCTGGCTCGCGGTAGTTCCGCCGTCGGTGGTGGGGTCGGCCGGGACCGACCAGAAGGCGTTGTTGGTGAAGAACTCGCGCGGGTCGTCCACGTGATACTTGGTCAGCAAGTCGCGCTGCACCTTGAACAAGTCCTCCGGGTAGCGGAAGTGCGCCCGCAGTTCCGGCGAGATCTCGCTCTCGGGCTTCACCGCGCCGGGGAACACCCCGCGCCACGCCTTCAGCACCGGGTCCGACGAATCGACCTCGTACAGGGTGACGGTGCCGTCGTAGGCGTCGACCGTGGCCTTGACCGAGTTGCGGATGTAGCTGACCGACTTGCGCGGAATCAGTCGGCCGGTCTTCTTGTCGATGCTGTCCTCGAGCGCGCCCTCCAGCGAGGTGCTCTGCGCGTACGGGTAAGCATCCAGCGTGGTGTAGGCGTCGACGATCCAGACGATGCGTCCGCCGACCACAGCGGGGTAGGCGTTGCCGTCGGTGGTCAGCCACGGCGCAACCTTCTGCACCCGCTCCCGCGGGCTGCGGTTGTAGATGATCTTGGATTCGTCACCGATGGCCGAGGAGAACAGGATGTTGCGCTCCGCGTACTTCGCCGCGAAAGCGAGGCGGTTGAGCCAGTTGCCGATCGGCACCCCGCCCCGGCCGGAGTAGGTGTACTGCGCGGTGTCGGAATCGTATTCACGCGGACGCTGACCGTCCATCGCGCCGACGATCGCGTAATCCGGATTGGACTGTGAGATCAGCTCGCCGAAGTACACGCGCGGCTGGTCCACTTTGATCCGCTGCTTGTCCGACGGCGTGAACAGATCGCCGACCATGAAGATCGGGTAGCCGCTGTCGCTGCTGCCTCCGGTGGCGTTGGGATCCTCCGATTGCGGCTTGTTCACCCGATTGGCGGGGGCGGCGACGAAGCCGTTGCCGTGGGTGTAGACGGTGTGCCGGTTGATCCAATCGGTCTGGTTGCCGCTCAGCGCCGCGGGCGAGAGCTCACGGGCGGCGACGATGTAGTCCTGCACGTCGCCGTCGAGGTTGTAACGGTCGATGTCCAGCGACTCGGGGAAGCCGTAGAAATTCTTCAGCTGACGCAGCTGGGTGAAAGTCGGCGAGAGGATGTTCGGGTCGAGCAGCCGCGCATTGCCGATGGTCGCGGCGTCCACCGGAACGTCGAGCGGACTCTTGCTGCTCTCGCCCTTGTAGTCCTTGTAATCGATCCTGTCGTTGGTGATGCCGAACGCCTGCCGGGTCGCGGCGATATTGCGTTCGATGTACTCGCTCTCCTTGTCCGCGGCATTGGGACGTACCGAGAACTGCTCGACCACCAGCGGCCACACCGCACCGACCAGGACCGAGGACAGCACCAGCAGCGCGGCGGCCATCGCGGGCACGCGCAAATCGCGCAACACGATGCCGGCGAAGAAGGCGACCGCGCAGATCACCGCGATGGACAGCAGGATGAGCTTGGCGGGCAGCACCGCGTTGATATCGGTGTACGAGCCGCCGGTGAAGGTGGGTTCTTTGCGGCTGCTGGACAGCAGTTCGTACCGGTCGAACCAGTATGCGATGGCTTTGAGCAGCACGAAAAGCCCAGCGAGCACGGCAAGTTGGATGCGCGCCGGACGGGTGAGCGTGCCCTCGCGCCCGGACAGCCGCAGACCGCCGAAGACGTAGTGGGTGACCAGGCTGGCGAAGAACGCGATGACCACCGCGACGAACAGCCAGTTCAGCACCATCCGATAGAAGGGCAGATCGAAGGCGTAGAAGCCGACATCGAGACCGAATTCCGGGTCGGTCTGGCCGAACGAGCCGCCGTTGAGGAACAGTTGCACCGTCACCCAATTCGACTGCGCCACCAAGCCGGACAGCAGGCCCAGCAGCACCGGGATGCCGACACCGAACAGCCGCAACCTGCTCATCACAGTGGTGCGATACCGCGCGATCGGATCGTTCGGTCCGGCCACCGGCACGAATACCGGCCGCGACCGGTACCCCAGCAGCAGCGCCAGCCAGACCACCGAGCCGACGAACACCGCCACGACGATGAACAACAGGACGCGAGTGCGCAGTACGGTCAGATACACATCGCGGAAGCCGACCTCGCCGAACCACAGCCAGTTCGTGTAGGTGTCCGTCAGCCGCGGCCCGAGCAGCAGCAGCGCCGCTAGGACGATGGCCGCCAGCAGCAGCACACGGCTGCGTCGGGACAGCGAAGGTAAGCCGGTGGGGGGCCGCATGCCCACGATGCCACTCTCCAAGGTCCGGCGACGCTCGCACCGATACGCCCGGCCGATGCGCCGCAGTCGGATGTTGCGGGTGGTCCGTACGGGACCATCTCGGCCCCACTCTACGGAAATCGGACACCTTGCAGCTGGCAGGGTTGCGCTTGCCACGCCGAACCGGCGATCATCCGGGTCCGCGGTTGTCCTGAACGCCCGTTTGATTGGATGTGTCTGTGACACCAGATCTGCACGCCGAACTCGTCCTGGCCCGCGCTGTCCGGGAGGTGGCGGAATTCGTGGATGCCGAGGGGTGGGGTCGCCCGCCGCAGATGTTCGCGCTGGTACCGACGGCGGACCTGGTCGCGGCGCAGCCGGAGCTGGAGGATCACCTGAGCGCAGGTGACGAGCTGACGCCGGTCGCCCAAGAGGCATTCCCGGACGACATCACCGGCGGATCGATGGCGCTGGACGAGTTCCTGGCCACCACCAGCTGGCCGCCCGCCGTCCAGGGATGCGTGCTCGTGCAGGAGATCGTGGTGCTCCCGCCGGACGCGGAGTCGACGTTGGACGATGCCCTCGGCCCGCTGCTGGCCGACCACGATGCCGCCGACGCGGCCGCGCGCGCCGCGGCCGCGGCGCACCCGGAGCGCCGGGCGGCGCGGTTGTTCGCCGCGGTACTGCGCGCCGGCGGCTCGCTGTGCCTGCTCCAACTGCGACCCGACGACGACGCCGACGACTTCGGCGACCTCGATCTGCGCACCTACCCGAACCTGGCGCCGAACCTGGTAGAGGCGCTGCACCACACGTTGGACTGACCGCAGCGCACTGGGGAGTACGCTCGTCCGCCCGGGGTGAGCGCACAGCCCTGGTTGCCGGCATCGGCGTGTCGCGGCCGCCGCAGAATGCCCGCGCAACAATTGATTTCGTGACCACACGGGCAACTCACCAGGATCCCGAATCGGCAGCGGCACCGCGACGCACGACTCGAACGCAGATCCCGGCTCATACGCTGGAAGACCAGCGAAGCCGGGACGGTAACTCACCGCGGACACCCGACGCTGATGCGACGCCGGACGCGCGACCTGTCGCCGAACCCCGCGTCACCCGACTTGAACGGCCAGCAGCTCGCAGCGGTGGACGAATCCCTTATCCGCAGCTGACCGGCTGTTTGCCCATGGTGATTTCATTGAGCGACTGCACTGCGCCGGTGAGATTCTCGACCTTCACCAGCCGCAGACCATCGGGGGTCCGCTGTCTGGCCTCGTTGCAGTTGGCCGCGGGAACCAGAAAGGTCTCCGCCCCTGCCTCGCGCGCGGCCATCATCTTGTACTGGATGCCGCCGATCGGGCCGACCTTGCCATCCTGATCGATGGTCCCGGTGCCCGCCACGAACTTGCCGCCGTCCAGCTCGCCCGGGCTGAGCTTGTCGATCAGCGCGAGACTGAACATCAGGCCCGCCGACGGGCCGCCGATATCGGCGAGGTTGAACGCGACCTGCATGGGTGGGCGAGCACCCTCGCCCGGCGTCACACCGAGGTAGCCCTTGGTCGCGTCGCCAGGGCGGGCGCCGAGCGTGATCGTCGCGGTCTGCTCGGCATTGTCTCGTCGGTAGAGCACGGTGACCGGGCTACCGGGCGCCTGCGCGGTCACCGCGGAGACCACGTCCTTGGGCACGGTCACCGGCGTGCCGTTCACACTGATCAGCTCGTCGCCGGCGCGCAGCACACCACCGGCTGGGCCGTCGTCGGCGACTTTGCGCACCAACACGACTGTCGGCAGCCTCAGGTAGTGCAGGGCGGCGACCTCGGCATTACCTTCGGAGGCCTTGAAGTCCTCCTGGTTGGACTTGTCGATCTCCTCGCGCGACACGTCGGGCGGGTAGATCTCCGAGCGCGGCACCAGACCGTGCTTGCCGCTGGCCCAGAAGCCGAATGCCTCGAAGATGCTCAGCCCGTCGCGCACCGATACCGTGGTCATGTTGAGATGCCCGGTGGTCGGATCGACCTCTGTTCCCTTGACATCGACGACCTCCTTGCCGTCCACCTTGCCGAGCGTGTCGAAGGTGGGGCCGGGACCGAGGGCGACGAACGGTACGGTCAGCACGCTGCCGACGACACCGAGCACGAGCACCGGGATCAGGGCGGCCACCAGGGTGAGGATCCGACGATTCACCCAGACCACAGTAATGACAGCGGGCGCTGGGAAGTGGCAGAGGCGGTCATTTCGCCCACGCGCGTCGCCGCCGGGTTTCGCGCCGCGCGAACATCGAGGCACGGTGCCACGCGCGTAACGTGAGGGGTATGAGTGACCTTCCCTTCGGATTCTCGAACCGCGATGACGACGAACGCAAGCGCGGCGACGAGCCGAGCGGTCCCGGTCCGAACGATCCGTTCGGGATCGGTGGGTCCGGCGCGGGCGGATTCGACCCGGCGCAGCTCGGGCAGATGTTGACCTCGCTCGGCCAGATGCTCAGCGGCATGGGGCAGCCGGGCTCGGCGCAGGCCGGACCGGTGAACTACGACGTCGCCAAGCGGCTGGCCCGCCAGCAGCTCGGCGCGACCGTCGCCCCGGTGACCGCGGGCACCGCGAGCGCGGTCGCCGACGCCGCGCACCTGGCCGAACTCTGGCTCGACGGCGCGACGACCCTGCCCGCGGGCGCCACCAGGACGGTCGCGTGGACCGCCAACGATTGGATCGAGCAGACCCTGCCCACCTGGCAGCGGCTGTGCGACCCGGTGGCCGAACAGATATCCGGGATGTGGACGGCATCGCTGCCCGAGGAGGCCAGACAATTCGCCGCGCCGATGGTCGGCATGCTCGGCCAGATGGGCGGTCTGGCTTTCGGTTCACAACTCGGCCAGGCGCTCGGCCAGCTCGCCAAGGAGGTGCTGACCTCCACCGACATCGGCCTGCCCTTGGGGCCGACCGGCACCGCCGCGCTGCTGCCCGCGGCGATCTCGGAGTTCAGCGCGGGGCTGGAACAGCCGGAAAGCGAGATCCTGGTGTTCCTCGCCGCGCGCGAAACCGCGCACCAGCGGCTGTTCGGACACGTGCCGTGGCTGCGCCAGCAGGTGCTCGGCGCGGTCGAGGATTACGCACGCGGTATCCGGATGGACTTCTCCGCGCTGGAGCAGGCCGCGCAGGGCATCGATCCGATGTCGCTGACAGATCCCGCGAAGCTCGAGGAGATCCTGTCCCAGGGCACGTTCGAGCCGCAGACCACGCCGGAGCAGAAACAGGCGCTGGAACGCCTGGAAACGCTCCTCGCACTGATCGAAGGCTGGGTGCAGGTGGTGGTCACCGACGCCGTCGGCGACCGGTTGCCCGGCGCGGGCGCATTGGCCGAGACCCTGCGCAGGCGGCGCGCCACCGGCGGGCCCGCTGAGCAGACCTTCGCGACACTGGTCGGCCTGGAGTTGCGTCCGCGCAAACTGCGCGAGGCGGCGGCGCTGTGGCGCAGGCTCACCACCGATGCGGGCATGACGGCGCGCGATCAGGTCTGGTCGCACCCCGATCTGCTGCCGGATTCCGGCGACCTGGACTCCCCCGCCGGCTTCATCGACTCGGTGATCGGCGGTGGGACAACCCCGTTCGACGATCCGTTGGCGCAGCTGGCCCAGACCGAGGCCCGCGAGCAGGCCGAACGCCAGGGCAAGGACGGCGGTTCCGGCCCGGACCTGGGCAAAGAGGGCGACGCACCAGTGTGATGATCCACCCTGTGGATGACCCGAAACCCTGTGGATAACCCGCGGTTTCGAACGACGTCACACATTCCGCGTTCCGCATACTGCTGGCATGACAACGATGTGTCGCGGACCACGGTTGCGTCCGAGGGTAACCGTCTTGGTTCGCCCGACGGGCGTCGTGCAGCTCGGATGTGACCCCGAGACCGCCGTGACGCTCGGTCCGGAAGGTATGGACGCTCGAGCCGTCCTGGCTTTCCTGCGCCTGCTGGACGGCTTGCGCACCGAACCGCAAATCATCTGGCGAGCCGGCGAATGCGGGATCGATCCCGAGCGCGCTATGGCGCTGCTCACCCTGATCGATGAAGCCGGACTGCTCGACCATCCCGAGGACCGTGCCGGACTGGCGCTGGCGGTGCGGGTACACGGGCTCGGTCCGCTATCCGACGCTGTCTCGGCCGGGCTGCACGCACTCGGCGTGCGGCCGAGCCGTTCCCGGGACTATCCGTCCGGCGCGGCGACGGTACGCACCTGGCGGGCGGACCTCGTGGTGCTGGCCGACGCACTGATGCCCGATCCGCGATTGGTGAACGACCTTCTGCTGCACCGAATTCCGCATCTCCAATTGCGGATTCGGGACAATAAGGGTGTCATCGGGCCGCTGGTGCTGCCCGGCGCCACCAGCTGCCTGCGCTGCGCGGACCTGATCCGCTCGCAGAACGACGCCGACTGGCCGCATCTGGCCGCCCAGCTGCTCGGCCGGGTCGGCTATGCCTCGCCCGCCGGAATCGCCGCGACGGTCGCGGTCGCCCTCGGCGAACTGGAGGCGATCCTGGATTGCTCGCCACGCCGCACGCCGGCCACGTTGAACGCGACGGTGGAATTGGATCTGGATTCACATGTCCGCGATCGGCGGGAATGGCACCGTCACCCGGCGTGCGCGTGCGCGCGAGTACCCGCGAACCTCAACGCCGGCGCACGTCGGTGAGCGGATCGTCATGGCCGATGCACGGGTCCGTCCGCCATGATGGGTACGTGTCAGAGATCGCGCGCCGTCGCTCGTCCCGCAACGCCAAGCTGGCCAGGATTCCGCTGGGCATCGCCGGCCGGGCCGCTGTGGGATTCGGCAAGAAGCTCGCCGGAGGCGACAAGACCGAGATCAACGCCCAGCTCAACCGGAAGGCCGCCGAGCAGTTGTTCACCGTGCTGGGTGAACTCAAGGGCGGCGCCATGAAGTTCGGACAGGCGCTCAGCGTGATGGAGGCCGCGGTTCCGGAGGAGTTCGGCGAGCACTACCGCGAGGCGCTGACCAAATTGCAGGCCGCCGCGCCGCCGATGCCGGCCGCGACCGTCCATCGCGTGCTCGACCAGCAGCTCGGCACCCGGTGGCGCTCCCGCTTCGGTGCGTTCGACGACATCCCGGCGGCATCGGCCAGCATCGGGCAGGTGCACCGAGCGGTCTGGTCGGATGGGCGACCGGTCGCGGTGAAGGTGCAGTATCCCGGTGCGGACGAGGCGCTGCGCGCGGACCTCAAAACGCTGTCCCGGATGACCGGCCTGGTCTCGTCGGTGTTCCCGGGTGCGGATGTGAAGCCGATCCTCGCCGAGATCACCGAGCGCACCGAAGAGGAACTGGACTACCGCAACGAGGCGGCCAACCAGCGCGCCTTCGCCAAAGGCTTCGACGGACACGGCGAAATCGCGGTGCCGAGGGTGGTGGCGAGCGCACCGAAAGTGATCGTCACCGAATGGCTGGACGGGACCGCCGTTTCGGCGATCATCAAGCAGGGCGGCGAGAATCCGGCGGGCACCCGTGCGTTGCGCAATCGCGTCGCGGGCCTGATGGCCCGATTCCACTTCTCCTCACCGGAGCTGGTCGGACTGCTGCACGCCGACCCACATCCGGGCAATTTCATGATGCTGCCCGACGGCCGACTCGCCGTCATCGATTTCGGCGCCTGTGCGCCGATGCCCGCGGGCTTCCCCCCGGAACTGGGCCGGATGCTGGCCCTCGCGGTGGCGGAGCGCTTCGCCGAGCTCACCGAGCTGCTGTACGACCACGGCTGGGTGATCCCGGGCCGGACCGTCACCCAGCAGGAAATCGCCGACTATCTGCGGCCGTTCACCGATCCGATCCGCGCCGACTCGTTCCACTTCACCCGCAGGTGGATGCAGCAGGTAGCGGGTAAAGCTTCCGAGTTCTCCAGCCCGGAGATGAAAACCGCTCGGGCACTGCAACTTCCGTCGGAATACGTGATGATCTTCCGGGTGCTCGGCGGTTCCGTGGGCATCTTGGCCCAGCTGGATGCCGAGCTGCCGTTCATGCAGCTCGTTCGCACCTGGATGCCCGGGTTCAGCGAGGAACGCACTGCCTCCTGAGCCCTGATCATCCCGCCTGCACACCGGCCCAACCGCAAACACAAACTGCCTGCCCATCGCACCACCAACCCCGCCGAGTACGAGTCCTACGAGCACCGTTCGCGGCCCGTCTCGCGTCCGAGTGGCCGAAGCGCATGCGACGCAGTCGCGAGTCTCGGTCGCTCGGACGCGAGACTCCCCGGGGCCGCGAACACCCGGCGCCGTAGGCGCTGGAAATCAGACAGAGCCGCCCACCTGAACATGGTGAGCGGCCGGCCTGCTTTCTCGTTCGTTGGTTCGGCTCATGCCGGAGTCGACCGAGTCGAGCACATCGCCCGGAGGGAGGGAAGTCATTCCCCGACTCGCGCCGTGGCCGTTGTCGGCGTTCGCGCGCCCTACCTGGTTACGCGAATCGCCGACTCCGGGCCTGACGCTCATGCCAGGACCGCGACCTTGCGCGGACGACCACGCGGACGCTTGCGGGCGATCACGACACCCTGGTCGAAGATCTCACCGCCCCAAACACCCCATGGCTCACGCCGATCCATGGCGGCGCTCAGGCAGCCCTTGCGGATCGGGCAGGTCGCGCACAGCGCCTTGGCCTGTTCCAGCTGGACCGGGCTCTCGGCGAACCAGAGATCCGGATCACCGGCTCGGCAAGGCAGGACCTTGGTGGACTCCTGGGGACGCGTAGTCGACGCCACGGTTCGGCATGTCACGTCAGTAGCGGCCGGCGGCCAACCCTGTGCGGTGAACACGTCGTTCTCCTTCAGCTCGTTTGCAGCGGTTCGTTTCGTAGTCCGCGAAACCGGTGCCGGGTGGCTGAAGGGCCGGAGAAAATTGGCCACGGTTTCGCTGTCGTGCGATCCGTGGCCAGGAGGTCGGGAGGAGTTCCCTACCTAGGTCGACATCTGTGTCGAATCCTGTTCACGGTCGCTGGGTGTGCGGTGCGCAGGCGTGCTGCCCGCGGAATTGCTGGCTCGAAGCCGAACTCATCCGCGATGACGCCGACTGCTGCTTCGGCAGCCGTCGGGTGCCAGCCGTCGCTGGGCTTGCCCTGGATATGGGTGCGAACGGAGGACGGCATGGCAGTGGAATTCACTTTCGTGCCGAACACGCCGCGAGCACTGATTCCGGACAGGCCGATCCCCTGCAAAGCGAGGATCCCCCGGGAGGCCGCCATGGGCGCATACACCGCAACGCCATTGGCGTCGAAGTTCATGATGTTGTCCATTGCTCTGCCTCCCTCCTGTACTCGTTGGTGTCGGTGACGGTGTGTCGTGACTGTGCGCGCCGAGATGCCCTCCCGGTGCGTGAAATCCACCATAGGCAACTTCACCCACCGCGACAACCTATTTTCTACCTGCGGTTTTGTGATGTGGATCGAATCCGGGACGCGACGATCGCGAGCACGTCCGCGCCGAACTGGTCGATCTTCTTCGCGCCGATACCCGCGATCGAGGCCAGCGCGGCGTCGTCAGCGGGCAGTTGTTCGGCGATCGCGGTGAGCGTGGTGTCGGTGAAGACGACGAATTCGCGGACGCGCAACGCCTCCGCCTGCTCCGCGCGCCACTCTCGCAGTGCGGCAAGCAATTCCGCGTCCATCTCGGCTGGGCAGCGGCGGCATCGGCCGAGCATGGTCGGGTAGGTACCGATCAGCGGTTTGGCGCAGACCCGGCAGGTCGGCCGGGGTTGTCCAGACGCCGCGGCTACCGGTGCCGCGATCCGCGAGGCGGGCGAGTCGTCCGGGACCAGGCCGTTGAGGAACCGGGAGCGCCGCCGGGTGCGCCTGCCACCCTCGTTCCTAGCCAGTGCCCAGGACAACCGCAACTGCTCGCGCGCCCTGGTAACCCCGACGTAGAGCAGCCGGCGCTCCTCCTCCAAGGCGGCCGCGTCGGCGACCGACCCGTCATCGGCGAGGACGTGCTGGATGGGCAGGGTGCCATCGGAGAGACCGACAAGGAATACCGCGTCCCATTCCAGCCCCTTGGCCGCGTGCAAGGACGCCAACGTGACGCCTTGCACCGTGGGTGGATGCCTGGCCTCGGCGCGGGCGGCGAGTTCGCGCAACAACCCGGTCAGATCGAGACGATCGTCCTGGCCGACCAATTCCTCGGTCAGGCGCACCAACGCCACCAGCGAAGACCAGCGCTCCCGCGCCTGGGCACCCGCGGGCTCGGTGGCGGTGAGGCCGATCGGGGCGAACGCCGCGCGAACCAGTGCGACCAGGGCACTACCGCTGCGCGCCTGATCCGGTAGATCGTCACGGGTCGCGACCTGACGCAGCGCCTGCACCGCCTGCTTGACCTCGGCGCGCGCGAAGAAGCCCTCGCCACCGCGCACCTGGTAGGGGATGCCGCGCTCGGTGAGTGCCTGTTCGTAGCTCTCGGACTGGGCGTTGATCCGATAGAGCACCGCGATCTCGGCGGCGGGCGTGCCCGCTTCGATGAGCCGGGCGATCGCCTTGGCCGCTGCCGCCGCCTCAGCGGGAGCGTCGTCGTACTCGGCGAACGTGGGCTCGGGTCCGTCGGGCCGCTGCCCGATCAGTTGCAACCTGGTCCCCGCGATACGACCGCGTGCCGCGCCGATCACCCGATTGGCCAGCGACACCACCTGCGGAGTCGATCGATAGTCACGCTCCAGCCGCACCACGGCCGCGTCGGGGTATCGGCGGGAGAAATCGAGCAGGTAGTTCGGCGTGGCACCGGTGAACGAATAGATCGTCTGGTTGGCGTCGCCGACCACGGTGAGGTCGTCGCGGTCGCCGAGCCACGCGTCGAGCACCCGCTGCTGCAGCGGCGTGACGTCCTGATATTCGTCGACGACGAAACTGCGGTAGCGGCCACGGAATTCGTCGGACACCGCCGGATAGTCCTCCAGCACCGCCGCGGTATGCAGCAGCAGGTCGTCGAAGTCCAGCAGCAGCCCGTCCGGTGTGGCCTTGAGCTTCTCGTAACCGGCATACACGTCGGCGACGCGCATGGCGTCATACGGTGTCTCCCGGCGGCGCTCGGCGACCGCGGCCAGGTAGTCCTCCGGGGCGATGAGCGACGCCTTCGCCCATTCGATTTCGCTCAGCAGGTCACGAACGCTGTCGGTGGACGTGGCCAGCCCCGCCCGGTTCGCGGCCTGCGCGACGATCGGGAACTTGGCGTCGATCAACCGCCACGGCACGTCACCGACGACCTGCGGCCAGAAGTACTTCAGCTGTCGCAGCGCGGCCGCGTGGAACGTCCGCGCCTGCACCTTCGTGGCTTCGCCGCCGAGGCCGAGCGCACGCAACCGGGTGCGCAGCTCTCCCGCCGCTCGCGCGGTGAAGGTCACCGCGAGTACCTGGTCGGCCTTGACGTGCCCCTGCGCGACGAGATGCGCGATGCGGTAGGTGATGGTCCTGGTCTTGCCGGTGCCCGCCCCCGCGAGCACGCACACCGGACCGCGCGGCGCGCGCACGGCGGCGGCCTGCTCGGGATCGAGCTGGGCGGGATCGAGTGCGGGCACGGGGTCCATCATGGCAGCGTCCACCGACACACAGCGTGTCGCCTTCGCGCGCTGCCCGGCATCCGTGCCGGCACGTCCGAGCTGGAACAGTACGAGCTGGAACAGGGCGAGGTACTTCAGCGTTGCATCATCCGTGACTGACGCAAACCCCGCTGTGACGATGTACTCGACCACCTGGTGTGGCTATTGCCGCAGACTGAAGAAGCAGCTGCAGGAGGCCGGCATCAGCTACGCCGAAATCGACATCGAACAAGATCCGGTGTCGGCCGAGTTCGTCGGCAGTGTCAACGGGGGCAACCACGTCGTGCCCACCGTGAAGTTCGCCGACGGCTCCACCGCGACCAACCCGTCGCTGGCGGCCATCAAGCAAACCCTCGCCGATCTGTCCTGATCACCAGCTCCGCGTGGGCCGTGCCGGCCCGCGCGGCAGCGTGCGCTCAGTCGGTCGCCGCCCAGGATTCGACGATGGTGCGTGCGATGGAGATCGAACCGGGCAGCAGCAGGCGAGACTCCTCGCTGCGCATCGACCAGTCGCCCACCGACAGCGCCGCGCGCACCTGGGCGCGGGTGAACCAGTTGGCCTCGGCGATCTCGCCGTCGGAGAAAGCCAGCGGCTGATCGGGATCGGCGACCGCCGAGAAGCCGAGCATCAGTGAGCGCGGGAACGGCCACGGCTGGCTACCCAGGTAGCTGATCTCGCGTACGTCGAGGCCGACCTCCTCGCGCATCTCCCGCTCGACGCAGCGCTCCAGCGACTCGCCCGCCTCGACGAACCCGGCCAGCAGGGAAAACCGCGACGTCGGCCAGCTGTGCTGGCGCGCGAGCAACACCCGATCGCCGCCGTCGTGGATCAGGCAGATCACCGCGGGGTCGATCCGGGGGAATTCCTCATAACCGCTCTCGGTGACGCGCGACCACCCGGCCTTGGACACGGCGGTCACCGCGCCGTCCGCGCCGTTGAAGCCGGCCCGGTCGTGCCAGTTCAGCAGCGCGATCGCGGTGGAGAGCAAACCGGCGGTGCGGTCGTCGATGCCGGTGCCCGCGAGCGCGCGCAGGTCGGTGAGCGTCCCCTCCAGCTCCGGATCGCGGACCGCCCACAGGTGGGTGCCGTCCTCGATGCCGAGGAATACCGCGGCCGGGCTCGGCTGCGCGGACAACTCGAGCGCGGCGTCCAAGACCAGCGCGCCGGCATCGAAGCGCACCTCGCCGCGCCGATTGATCCGCAAGAGTTTCGCCTCGCTCCACCCCTCCCGCAGAGCTCCGGCATCGCTTCGGATCTCCTCCGCGCGATGGACGGCGGAACGGGACAGGAGCGGAACACCATTGAGCTGAAACGCAGGCACGGTTCGAGACTATCGCGCTCGAGTCACCGTCCTGCCCGCCGCGGTGTCATTTGCCCACTCGGCGAATGTACAGCAGCTTGTCGCCCGCCTCGATCGCGTCCACCTCGGGCTCACCGACGCGGACCAACACTCCGGCGCGCACCACACCCAGCACGATATCGCTGAGATGCCGTGGCGAACCGCCGATCTCGGCCGGCTCCACCTCGCGTTCGGCGACCGCGAACCCCTCCTGGGGCGTGAGCAGGTCCTCCATCATCTCCACCACGGTCGGCGTGGTCGTGGCGATGCCGAGCAACCGGCCCGCGGTCTCCGAGGACACCACCACCGAATTCGCCCCCGATTGCCGCACCAGGTGGGTGTTCTCCGCCTCGCGAACCGCGACCACGATCGCGGCGCTGCGGTTCAGCTCGCGGGCGGTCAGGGTGACCAGCACGGCCGTGTCGTCCCGGTTGGTGGCGACCACGACCGACGCGGCGTTCTGCACGCTCGCCAGCCGCAGCACATCGGACTGGGTGGCCGAGCCGTGCACCGTGACCAGCCCGGCGTTCGCGGCCGCTTCCAGGGCCACGACGTCGGTGTCGACCACGACGATGTCTCCCGGCTGCACCCCGTCGCCCAGCATGGCGTCGATCGCGGTCCTCCCCTTCGTGCCGTATCCGACGACCACGGTGTGATTGCGCACGCTGTGCCTCCATCGCTGAATCTTGAGAGCCTGCCGAGAGCGTTCCGTCAGCACGCTGAGCGTGGTTCCGACGAGGACGATCAGGAACAGGACGCGCAGCGGGGTGATGATGACGATGTTCACCAGCCGCGCCTCGGCCGTCACCGGGTGGATGTCGCCGTAACCAGTGGTCGACAGCGACACCGTGGCGTAGTAGAAGGCATCCAGTAACGACAGTTCATTACCCGAATTGTCGTGATAGCCATCGCGACCGAGATACACCACGACTGCGGCCAGGACCAGCAGCGCGGTCGCGAACAGCACCCGCCTGATCAGCGAAATCCACGGACTGATCTGCACTTCCGGGATGCGCAGCACCCCGACCAGCGCGAAATGCGGACGACTGGCCAACCCGAGGCTACGTGCTCGATCACCGAACACCGGACCCCCCGGTGTCCGTTTCCGCCGCACCTGCGACGGCGCGGGTTCGCAGCCCGGTCGTCGCGCGAGCGGGCAATGCTCGGTCTCGCTTCGTTCGGAAACCGGAGCGCGGCCCAGTGGCCGGGTGGCCGCTCGTGTCGGTCATCTCCGGTATTTCTAGTCGCTCCGGCACAGCACGGCAGCCTACTGTGTTCGCTCTTGCGGCGCCGACGGGCGGCGCTCGGAAGGATCGGCCGCACCTCGCGCGTGATGGCCGTGCGGCTACGCAGGCTCGGCGTTGTGGCTTGCGCCGATCACCCGGTCGCCGGCGGTGCCTCAACCGGCGCGGCATGCCTGATCAGCTCGGCCAGTTCGGCAGCGCCGGGCAGCGTGCCCGGCGCGATGGTGCGCCCGGTGCGTACATAGTGGAACGCGGCGCCGATCCGAGGCAGCATCTCCTGTTCGGATCGGCCCTCGCGCGCGGCCGTCAACCGCGCCCAGGCCAGCCGATAGACCGCCAGCTGCATGGCGACCGCCGGTTCCTCGGCGGGGCTCGGCTCGGCGCCGGTCTTCCAGTCGACCACGATCCAGCGCCCGCCGGGTTCGGCGAACACCGCGTCCATCCGGCCGCGGATCACGGTGCCCGCGATCGAGGTCTCGAACGGGATCTCGACCTCGATCGGGCTGCGGTTGGCCCACGGCGAATTCAGGAACGCCTCCTGCATCGCGGTCAGCTCGGTGTCCACCCCGGCATCGGCCGCGCTGTCGGCCGCGCCCGGCAATTCATCGAGGCCGAGCAGCCGGGTAGCGCCGAACCACCGCTGCACCCAGGCATGGAACGCGGTGCCGCGGCGGGCCAGCGGATTCGGCGGGTAGGGCAGCGGGCGGCGCAGGCGGGCAGCGAGTCGCGCCGGGTCGGCGCGCAGCTCGACCAACGCCGTCGCCGCGATCTGACCGGGCAGCTCGACCGCCTCGGCGGCGGCAGCGCTCCCCTGATGCTCGGCCAGCAGCGCGTCGACATCGGCGGCCCAGCCTTCGGGATCGTCCGGGTCCGGCGCGCGGTGTGCCGGCTCGAACGGACCGGCGTCTTCCGGTGGCGGTGCGGCGAATCCGGAGGCGAAGGCCGGCTCGTCAGCCGATAAATACTCCTCGACCGGGTCGGGTGCGGCGCCGTAGTAGGGCTCGAGATCCGCGTACGGGTCGGCGTATTCGGTTGTGGTGACATCGAAATCGGGCGGGTCGGCGAAATCGTCCCATGGGTCCGGCGGGAATTCGTCGTCTGGCGGGTAGGCGTGGATCGCGTCCTGGCCAAGGGCGCTGTCGTCGGTAGCGGGCGTATCCCCAGTCACTTCGCCGAGCGATTCGGCGCTGCGGGCGTCGCTATGACCGAGCGAACCGGCCGCACGCGCCGCCTCGAGCGAACGCGCGTCGCCCTCGTCGGCTTCGTCGTGGGATTCCGCGATACGGTCGGCCGTGGCGCTGTGCGCATTCCGGCCGCCGGGTGCGTCGGCTGGGCGCGCACGGAGATCGGCGAGGGCGGCGCGGACGAGCGCGGCGCCCTGTTCGATGGGGTGGCGGCGGGCACTGAGGGGGTCCCGGGGCCACTCGGCGGTGGCCGGGTTGTCCGTGAAGGGGTTGCCGGCGTCGGGCGCGGGCGGGTCGTCCCACCGGTCGACCGTCAGGACGTTGTGCGCAGGGTTGTCGGGGTCCTCGTTCGCGCGCTTCAACTCCAGCAGGAAATCCGAGGGCCCCTTCGGGGAGCTACCGGTCTCCGCCCAGTGGTGCGCCGAAACCAGCAGCACGCGTTCGGTTCTGGTGAGCGCGACGTAGAACAGCCGGCGTTCCTCGTCGATCCGGCGGCGTTCCAGCGCTTCTTTGTGCGCCTTGATCGCGCGGTCCAGGTCGGCGCGGTCGCACAGGTCGGTGAGGTCGAGCACCGGAACTCCGTCGGCCGCGTCGTCCTGCCTGCGGTCACCCCGCAAGGACGTGGGCAGCTCGGCGAGCGCGCCCAGCCAGGTGCCGGAACCGACCTTGGACGGGAACACGCCCTCCACCACGTGCGGGACCGCGACGATCTCCCACTCCAAGCCCTTCGCCGCGTGCACGGTCAGCACCTGAACCCGGTCCTTGGCGACTTCCACCTCGCCGGGTTCCAGCCCGTTCTCGACCTCCTCGGCCGCGGCGAGAAACGCGAGCAGCCCGCCGAGTGAGGCACCGGAGTCGGCGGCGTACCCGGCCACGACCTCGGCGAAAGCGTCCAAGTGTTCGCGTCCGGCCCCGGTCCCGGCCATGGCTCGGCGCGTCTGCGTCTCCACGCCGACGCCGATGGTGCGTTCGACATCGGCGACCAGTTCCGCCAAGGGCTGACCGCTGCGTTCGCGCAACGCGGCCAACTCCCGGCCCAGCTCCTCGATGCGGGCGAAGCCGGCATCCGAATATCGTTGTGCCGGACCGGGATCAGCGATCGCGTCGGCCAGACCCGCTTGTTCCGCCGGTTCCGGCGCCACCTCGCGCAGCGCCTCGTCGAGTGCGGCGCCGTCGGCGATCCCGGCCGCGGTGCCGGATGCCGGACGCTGGATCGACAAGTCCCTGGCCCGGCGAGCGAGCGCGGCGATGTCGGCGACACCGACGCGCCAGCGTGCGCCGGTCAGCACGCGCATCGCGGCGCTGCCCGAGCCCGGCTCGGCGATCAACCGTAAGGTCGCGACGATGTCGGCGACCTCCGGCGTGGCGAGCAGGCCGCCGAGCCCGACGATCTCCACCGGGAGTCCCTGCGCGCGAAGCGCTTCCGCGAGCGGCGCCGCATCAGCGTTGCGGCGCACCAGCACCGCCGAGGTCGGCGGCGGCTGTTGGTCCGCACGCCGGGCAGCCCACTGCGCGGCAATCCGCTCGGCCACCCACGCACGTTCGACGGCCACGGTCTCGGTCAGAGCCAGCGCGACGACACCCGGCGCCGCGTCGGGTTTGGCGCGCAACGCGTCGACGGTGCCGCCGCCGCCCTCGATCGCCTTGCGGCGCAAGGGTTCCGCGACCAGATTCGCCAGCGCCAGAGCTTCCGGCGGATTGCGCCAGCTGGTCAGCAACGCCAAGGTAGGCGCGGGAACGTCGGGCGCGCTCGGAAAATCGGTGGCGAATCTGGGCAGATTCGCCGCGGACGCGCCACGCCAGCCGTAGATCGATTGCATCGGATCGCCGACCGCGGTCACCGCCAGGCGCTGCCCGTCAGCCGGCTCGGGTGGTATCGACGGTTCGGACCGCCCGTCCGGCGCGCCGGTGCCCCGCCGCCGATGACCGGCGTGCGAGTCGTGCGCACCAGCACGCTCCGGCTGCCCGTCCCCGGTCCCCGCGTGGTCGTAGTCGTACGCACCGGCACGCTCCGGCTGCCCGTTCCCCACGTCGAAGTGGTCGTGGTCGTGCGCACCGGCACGCCCCGGCTGCCCGTTCCCCACGTCGAAGTGGTCGTGGTCATGCGCACCGGCACGCTCCGGCTGCCCGTCCCCGGTGCCCGCGTGGTCGTGGTCGTACGCACCGGCACGCCCCGGCTGCCCGTTCCCCGCGTCGAAGTGGTCGTGCGTACCGGTGCGCCGCAGCTGCCCCGCGCCGGACGTGGACTCCGACCGCGCATCCCGCTCGCGCGAATCGGAGCGCATCCGCGCATTGGGCGGCGCCACGTCCGGCGAACCAGGGGCATAGCTACCGGCAGGCGGCGGCGGATCGACCGGCGCGCGCGCTGCGTGCTCCCCCTTGTGCGCACCGACGCGGACGGGTGTGCTCGCGGGAGCCCAGTCCGGGCTCGCCGGCGATCCGCCGAACAGAGCGGCGAGCAGGACTCGCTGGGCATGGCCGGTGTCCTGATATTCATCGAGCAGGACCAAGCGGAAGCGGGCGCGTTCGGCCGCGGCCACTTCGGGGTGTTCGGCGGCCAGCCGCGCGGCGAGCGACATCTGCGCGCCGAAATCCAGTGCGCCACGGCGGCGCAGCGCCACGGTGAGCTGTTGCACCAGCGGCACCAGCGCCACCCGTTCCCGCTGCACCTGGACGATGTTCAGCAGAGTTTGGCTCGGTCCGCCGCGCTGGCGCGGACCCGCGGGCAGCGTGCGCACCAGCTTCTCCAGCTCGGTGTGCGCCTCGGCCAATTCCTCGGGCTCGACCAGATGTTCGGCCAGCTGCCCGGACAGCGCGAGCACCGCCTCGGTGACCGACACCGGCGTGCGTTCGGTGTCCAGATCGCCGTCCCAGGTCCGGACCACGTGGTGGGCCAGCTGCCAGAGCTGGGTTTCGGTGAGCAGCGTCGCCGCGGGTTCCACCGGGAGCAGCAGCCCGTGCTCGGTGAGCAACCTGCCCGCGTAGGAGTGGTAGGTGCTGATTTCCGGTTCCGCGCCGGTCAGCTGGGCGCGCAGCTGACCGGTCGGGTCGAGTTCGCGCAGCAGGGGCGCGCCGGCGAGCCGGGCCAGCCTGGTGCGGATGCGCGTGGTCAACTGCTGTGCGGCTTTGCGTGTGAAGGTCAGCCCGAGCACCTCGTCGGGCCGGACGATCCGGTTCGCGACCATCCACACCACGCGCGCGGCCATCGTCTCGGTCTTCCCCGCGCCCGCACCCGCGACCACCAGGGTCGGCCCGGGCGGCGACGCGATCACCGCCACCTGCTCATCGGTGGGCTGCGGCAGTCCCAGCGCCTGCGCCAGCTGATGCGGGGTCACTCGGCCGCCGGTCACGGTGGCGCCCCCGTGGTCGGCGGCGGCGCCACCGGCAACACGACTACCGCGGACATCGCGCTCACTCGTCCGTCACCTGCCTGCCCCGGTCCTGCACGGGGCAGCTGCCCGCGACCGCGCAGTGGCGGCACCCGTCGTTGCGCATGGCGAGGTAGCTGGGTCCCTGGCTGGCCGCGGCGGCGTCGTGGATCGTGTCGCGCCATTTGTCGAGAGCCTCCGCGTCCAGCGGGGGCTGCATGCGCTGGGTGGCGCCCTCCGTCTTGCTCGGTTTCGCGACGTACACCAAACGCGCCCCGCCTGGCTCGACTGTTGCGTTGGATTCGCTTGTGGCAGAGGTATTTTCGTTACCGGAATCGAGCGCGCCGTTGGCTGCGGCGACCTGGTAGGTCGCCAGCTGGGCATGATCGGCGGCGGCCTGCTTGGTGACCGGAGACTTGCCGGTCTTCACGTCCACGATCACGAAGCGGCCTTGCGCGTCCCGTTCCAGCCGGTCGACGCGGCCCCGGATCCGCACGGCGCGTTCGTCTTCCGCGCGCGCGGGCAGCACGCAATCGACCGGCACTTCGACACCGGCCTGGGTGAGTTCGCCGCGAGTATTGCGCACCCAGGCCAGGAAGGTCTCCAGCATCGCCTCGGCGCGGCGCAGCTCCTGCCGCGAATGCCAGCCGGTACCGGGATCTACCGTCTGCCAGGCGCGATCCAGCGCCGCACGCACCTGCGCCTCGGGCACGTTGCCGGCCAGCGCCTGCACCAGCGTGTGCACCAGGTTGCCCTTGACCGCGTGCGGGTTGTCGCCGTCGGTGCCGCCGTGGCGTTCCAGCGCCCAGCGCAGCGGACAAGTACGCAGCAGTTCGACGGTGGAGGGTGACAGCGCCACCGCGCCGTCGTCGTCGGTCCACAGCGGACGCCGCGAGCTGAGGTCGGCGGTGCCGTACCAGTCGTCGGGATGGCTACCGCGCACACCCGCGTCCGCCAGCCGCGCCAGCTGAGCCGCGGCCCGCCGCTTGCGATCCGGATCGGCGTCCGGATCGCAGACGACGCCGCGCAATTCGGCCACCAGAGAGTGCATCACCAAAGCACGCCCGGGGTCGACCACGGGCAGCGCGCCGGGTTCGCCGTCGTCGTCGTGCCCGAGCAGCTCGGCGAGAAAGCGTGACGGCACCAGGTCGCGTTCCCCCGAGACCGATTCCACGGCCGTCACCAGCAACGATCGTCGGGCCCGGCTGCACGCGACGTACAGCAGCCTGCGTTCCTCGGCGAGGATCGGCGCCGCGCGGCTGACCCGCTCCCCGGCATCGGACACGCCCGCGACGAGATCGACCAGGTCCTCGGTGTGCAGCAGCGTGCCCCGCGAGCGTGGGTTGGGCCAGATCCCTTCCTGAACGGCGGCGACGGCGACCACGTCCCACTCCCGTCCGGCAGCGGCGTGCGCGCTCAACAACGCGACCGCCTCGCCCGGCGCGGTGCGGGGTGCGGCATCGTGCGGAATCTCCTGCTGCGAAAGGTAATCGACGAAACCTTCGATACTGGCCCGTGGCAGCCGATCGACGTAGGCGGCGGCAGCATCGAACAGCGCTACCGCGGCGTCCAGATCGCGGTCGGCCTGCATGCCGACCGCGCCGCCGCGGTTCGATTGACCCACCCAGCGCCGTTCCAGGCGGGAACCGGTCCACAGCGCCCACAACACGTCCTCCAGGCCCGCGCCACGTCCCCGCACCGTGCGCGCCCGGTTCAGCGCGTCCAGCACCCGGCGCAGCGGCGCGGCCTCGACCTCGGTGAGCCGGCTCAGGATCGCCGCGTCACCGGCTCCGATGAGCAGTTCACGCAGCACCTGCGCGGAGGGACGGTCGATGTCCGCGTCTCGATCCGGCGGCGAATCATCGGGCGTCTCGGCGGTTTTCGCCCCGGATCCGGAGACCTGGACAGCCGCGCGCCGGATGCCGCGCCGCAGGCGGCGCAGGGAGATCTGATCGGCCCCGCCGAGCGGCCCGGCCAGCAGGTCGAGCGCATCCTCCGGCTCGAACTGCGGCTGCGCTGCGTGCCCTGCGGCCTCGCCCGCCAGCAGGGCACGTAGCGCGAGCAGCATCCACGCCGCGCCGCGCCTGCGCGCCAGCGGCGTGTCGAGCGCGGGCTGCTGCACCGGCACGCCCGCTGCGAGCAGGGCGCGGCGCAGCGGCGCCAACGACAGCGGGACCGAACGGACGATCACCGCCATCCGCGACCACGGCACCCCGCCCGTGAGGTGCGCGCGGCGCAGATGGTCGGCGATGAGCGCGGCCTCTTTCGCGGGTGTGGCGAGCACGCGAACCCGCACCTCGGCGCCGTCGTCCGGCGTTGCCGCCTGCTCGGGCACCGGAAAGCGCTGCGGCGCAGCGCCCGGCAGCCGGGCGGCGATTCGCGCGACCGCCAGCTGCAGCTGACCGCTGAGCCGATGGTTGTCCCGCAGCACGAGGCGCTGCCCATCCGGCACGTCCAGGTCGGCGACGAACCGCGCGTCCGCACCGCGGAAGGCGAAGACGGCCTGATCGGGATCGCCTACGATCACCGTGGTCCGCGCGCTGCGCCCGATCGCCTGGACCAGGATCGCCGCCTGTGGGTCGAGGTGCTGGGCGTCGTCGACCAGCAGGTATCTGATCCGGGCGCGTTCGGCGGCAAGCAGGTTCGGGTCGGCGGCCAGCGCGTCCAGCGCCGCGCCGACCAGTTCGGCGGCGTCCAGCGCGGGCGCTGTCGCTTCCGGCGCCTCGACGCCGACCGACCAGCGCAGCAGCATCGTCTGTTCGTAACGCAAGGCGAATCTGCCCGCCGCCACCCACTCCGGCTTGGCCTGCTCGCGGCCGAGCCGGACGAGGTCCTCCGGCCCGATACCGCGCTCGGTGGCGCGGAGCATGAGATCACGCAACTGCTCGGCGAATCCGCCGAGCGCCAGCGCGGGCCGCAGTCGCTCCGGCCACAAGCCGTCCGCGCCCTCGGCGATATCCGCCAAGTCGCCGCGCAGCATTTCGCGCAGCACGGCGTCCTGTTCGGCACCGGTCAGCAAACGGGGCGGCGGGTTGCCGTGCGCTATCGCGTGCCTGCGCAGCACGGAGAAGGCATACGAGTGCACCGTGCGCACGAGTGGCTCCCGCGTGGCGCCGGGCACACCCCCCTCGGCACCGGGCTCGGATCCGGCCAACCGCGCGGTGATGGCGTCGCGCACCGCGTGGGCCGCCTGCTTCGAATGGGCCAATACCAGCACGGATTCGGGATCGGCCCCGGCGGTGATGCGTGCGGCCGCGATATCCACGAGCAAGGACGTCTTGCCCGTGCCCGGGCCGCCGAGCACCTGCCAGGGCCGCTGTCCCGGGCGCGGCGGCTCCTCCTCGGCCGCGGCGTCCACGAGCGCGCGAACGTCGACGCCCCAGTCTCGCGGCCGGGGCGCCACCACATTCCGGCGAACAAGTCGCACCGCGCCATCCGATCGCACCACGCGGGCTATTTCAACAGACGCGACCGACACGCCGGTACGGCCCTCCGCACAACCGGCGCGGCAGGCCGAAGACACAGTGCACACTCGCGCCACGACGCAGCCGAACGCCGGCGAGGGGCGCGGTCGTGCGCGATCGCGATGCAGGTCCACAATGAGCCGGTGTCTGTTCTGAATGTCCATCGGTTCGGTCCGACCACCGGACCGTTGGTGCTCGCCCTGCACGGCGTGACCGGTCACGGCAAACGCTGGGAAGACCTGGCCACCCGGCATCTGCCCGACGTCCGCGTGCTCGCCCCCGACCTGCGCGGACACGGTCGCTCGACCGGGCTGCCGCCATGGAACTTCGAGACCATCGTCGCCGATCTCGTCGAACTGCTCGCGGCGGAGGCCGACGGACCGGTCGTGGTGGTGGCGCATTCGTTCGGCGGTGCGTGCGCACTGCATCTGGCGCAGCGTCATCCGGACTTGGTGCGCAAGCTCGTGCTGCTCGATCCGGCCATCGCGCTGGAGCCGGAATGGCTCAGCGAGATCGCGTTGTCCACGCTGGTCTCGGCCGACTACGACAGCGTCGAGCAGGCCCGCCAGGACAAGCTGGACACCGGGTGGGGGGATGTGGCGCCGCGGCTGCTGGAGGCCGAACTCACCGAACATCTGATGCCGACCGCCGATGGGCGTTTCGGCTGGCGGATGAGCCTGCCTGCGGTCAACTCCTACTGGGGCCAGCTGGCCCGCCACTGGGTGCTGCCGCCGGTCGAGCTGCCCACCGTTCTGGTCCAGGCGATGAAAGTCCATCCGCCGTTCGTCACGCCGGAGTTCCGCGCGGCGCTCACCGAGCACATGGGCGCCAACCTGACCGTGCTCGAATGGGATTGCGATCACATGGTCGCTCAGGCGTATCCGGCCGAGACCGGCGAACTCGTGCGCTCGGTGCTCTGATCGGCGATTCCGACGACCGATGCCGACGACCGATGCCGACGACTGACGCCCAGATCGAGCAGGTGCGCGCGCTGGTGGCATCGATCCCGCCCGGCCGGGTGGCCACCTACGGCGACATCGCGGCCGCCGTCGGCCTGTCCACGCCGCGCACGGTGGGCTGGATCATGCGCACCGACGCCGCCGACCTGCCCTGGCACCGGGTGCTCGGCGTGAGCGGCCGACCGGCCGCGCACCTGGCCGATCGCCAGCTGCGCCTACTCGCCGACGAGGGCGTGCCGGTCCGCGACGGTCGCGTCGACCTGCGCGCGGCCCGCTTCTCGTTCCCCGATCGCCCGGACCGGTGAACGCGGCCTGCCGGAAAGAACTCCGCGATCGACCGTTGGCCAGTACCGTTGGCCCATGCCCACCCGCCTGGCGTGTGTCGTCTTCGATGCCGACCGGCCGCGGTCGGTCGCGGACTTCTGGGCCGAACTGCTCGGGTGGAGCGTGATCCTCGAGGGTCCGGACCGCGTGGACGTCGCGGCCGCCGAGGCCGACGGCCCCGGCCCGGCGCTGTCCTTCCTGCCCGCGCTGCGGGCCAAGATCGGCAAGAACCGCCTGCACCTCGACCTGGCCACCCGCTCGCTCGAGCACCAGCGCACCCAGGTGGACCGGGCGCTGGCACTGGGGGCGCGACCAGTGAACATCAGCCAGGGCGCGGTGCCGTGGACGGTGCTCGCCGATCCGGAGGGCAACGAGTTCTGTGTACTCGAACCCAGGGAGCAGTACGTGGACACCGGCGCCGTTGCGGCGATCGTGGTCGACACGCGCGACCCGGCGCGGGTGGCCGAATTCTGGTCGGTCGCCACCGGCTGGCCGTTCGCACACCGTGGCGCGCGACTGGCGGGGCTGCGTGCGCCGTCCGGTCTCGGCTCCTGGCTGGAGTTCGTGCAGACCCCGGACGCCGGGTCCGGCCGCACCAGGCTGCATCTGGATCTCACCTCGCTCGCGGCCGACGATCAGGCCGCCGAGCTGGCCAAACTGCATGCCGCCGGCGCCACCCCGGTCGATCGGGCCGCCCCGGCGCCCGACCGCGAGACCGATCTCGTCCTCGCCGACCCGGAGCACAACGAGTTCCGCCTGCTACGGTCCGCTCGATCCTGGTCGAACGCCTGATCAGCGCCGTCCGCTGCGGGGCTTCCCGGCACCGACGAATTAGCATGGCCGCCATGGTGTACATAGCTCGAGGTCGTGGCGCGTGACGGCCACCGACGCGATCGTGCTCGCGGGCGGCCGGGCCAGCCGGATGGGCGGTGTGGACAAACCCGCGATCATCATCGGCGGCCGGTCCATGCTCGAGGTGTCGCTGGCCGCGGTCGCACCCTGCGCGCACACGGTGGTCGTCGGTCCGCACCGACCCGAGCTGTCGCCGGAGATCATCCAGGTCAGGGAGGTGCCGCCGGGATCGGGGCCGGTGGCCGCGATCGACACGGGGTTGCGCGCGCTCGGCTCCGCCGCGCCGCTGGTGGTGGTGCTCGCCGCGGATCTGCCGTTCCTGTCGGAGGGGGCGATCGCCGAACTCGTGCGACACGCCACCGAGTCCGGCGCGGATGCGGTCTTCGCGGCCGACGAATCGGGCCGGCCGCAATACCTGCTCGGCGTGTGGCGGCGCTCGGCGCTGGCGGGCGCGCTGAACGGGCTCGGCGCGCTGATCAATCAGCCGATGAAGGCCCTGGTGCCCGCCGACGCCGCGATCATCCCGCTGTCCGGAGTCGGGGACTGCGACACCGAGGAGCAGGTGCGGCAGGCCCGGGCCGCGGTCGAAGCACCGCGCAGCTATCCGCCGCTCGACCTCGCGCAGGCGCGCACCATCGTGCGGGGCGGACTCACCCGGTTGATCGCGTACGAGGCCGACCTGCGTTCGGTGACCGGCGCCGCGCTCGCGGGCGGGCTGACGGCGGCCGGGCCGCTGCCCCGGTTCGACGTGTCCGCGATGGACGGCTACGCGGTGGCCGGCGACGGGCCGTGGCGCTTACGCCGCGATATCGGCTTCGCGGGCGGGCGGCGTCCGGTGGGGCTGCTGTCCGGCGAGGCGGTGCGGATCGCGACCGGCGCGCACGTTCCCGATGGCACCACCGGTGTGCTGCGGGACGAGTTCGCGCAGATCGCCGACGACACCCTCCAGCGGCTGCCGGACACCGCGCCGCGCGACGACATCCGCCGCCGCGGTGAGGACCGTGCGCTCGGCGATCTGGTCGCGCCGGAGGGCACGCCGGTCACCGCGGCGCTGATCTCCGCGGCCGCGAGCGTCGAGGTCACCACGGCGCGGGTGCGCGGCCCGGTGCGCGCGCGCATCGTCATGACCGGTGACGAGATCCGCAGCGAGGGTCCGCTGCAGGCCGGCCAGACCCGCGACTCGATCGGCCCGATCCTGCCGGGGCTGCTGTCGTGGTATGGCATTCGCGCGGCCGATCGGGTGCACCTGCGCGACACTCCACACGGCTTCGACGAAGTCCTGGCCGCCGCGCTGAACGGCGACCTCCTGGTGATCGTCGGCGCGACCGGCGGCGGGGCCGCCGATCAGCTGCGTGCCGCGCTGGCCCGAGCCGGCGCCGAAATCCTCGTGCCGCGTCTGCGGCTACGTCCCGGCGGTTCCACCATCGTCGCCGAGCTAGCCTCCGGCACGACGGTGCTCGGCCTTCCCGGCAATCCGCTCGCCGCCGTCGCGACGCTCATGGCGCTGGCGCCCGCGATCGTCGAGGGACGTACCGGCGCGGCACCGGCGCGTCCGCTGCGCGGGCCGCTGCGCAACGCCGCGGCGATCGCGGGTCAGGTACCGCGTATCGTCCCGGCCCGTGCCGCCGACGAGGGCGGATGGGTCGGCGACGCGACTATTCGCACCGCCCATCTGGGGGGACTGGTCGATCGCGACGGCCTCGTCATCGTCCCACCTGGCGCCATCGACGACACGATCGTGGAATTCCTCCCGCTGCGCTACTGAGCGTCGAGAAGACGTCCGGCATGTCCTCGAGCCCGCGGACCGCTGCGATCCATCAGCCTCGGGGAGAACGAAAATGGCTGTGATACTTGGGATTCCGACCATAGCACTTGAGTGTCACGCATCCCACTCGCTACCCAGCCCGCAAGTCTCATGGAACCTATTGCGCCGCAATCCGTTTCATGTTGCTACGACAGGACCCCAGGCGATCGACCGGATGAACTCCGACAGCGGAATTGAATTGGTCGCCGAATAAAGCGTCCGCGTTCAGCGGAACCATACGGCCACCCAGGAACCCCACGAGTGGTCTGATTACATTTCGATAGAGTCGGGCACGAAAGGCCCTAGAAAATGTATCATGCTTCGCCCACCGAGCCGGATTAGCTATTGAATACCTGCATCAATAACGCTTCTACCTGGTGCAATACAAACATTCGGCCGCTGAGGACCATATTTTTCACTTTCTCTTCCGTTGGCCATATCTGCTCGCTATCGTTTGAGTTGTTAGGCGAATATCAATCCCCCGGAAAGGACCGTGTGGAGATGGCTGAAAAGTCGAAGAAAACGCCTAAGAAAATGCCGAAGCAGATGCCGAGGCAGCAGCAGCAACAGCGCCAGGAGCAGGGCATGCCCGAAGGCGCGAACCCGGAAAGCCGTCGGGGCAGCAAGCCCGAGGCCGACCGGCGCGGCGAGCAGGACCGCCGCTACAGCTGATCTGCGCCACGCCGCGCCGCCGGTCCCCCACTCCTCCCGGGGCCGGCGGCCGCGGTCTGTTCGTCGCGCGAACGCGCCCAGAAGCCGCGCGCCGACGCGCCAGGGGCGGCCTGACGCGATTGCGGGCAAACCCGCGCTGTCCGATACCGTCGACCAGGCACGACCCGGTTCGACGCGATAAGGATGCGCCTGATGGACGACAGCTCTCTGGTCTGGGACGACGGCGCGCTCGTCACCATCGACCAGCGCGGACTGCCACACGAGGTGCGTGAGCTCCGGCTGAGCACGGTCGACCAGATCATCGAGGCGATCCGAACGCTGGCCATCCGCGGCGCGCCCGCCATCGGCATCGCCGGGGCGTTCGGTGTGGTCATCGCCACCGCCGCGCACACCGTCGCGGGCGTGGTCGACGAGACCGCGGTGCAGGCCGAGGCGGATCGGATCGCCGCCGCCCGCCCGACCGCCGTCAACCTGGCCTGGGCGGTGCGACGGGTCCGGGCGAAGGTGGCGGGTGGCGCGGACGCGGTGCTCGCCGAAACGCTCGACATGCTGGCCGAGGACGGCCGGGTGAACCGGGCCGCCGCCACCCACGCCGCCGACCTGGTGCAGCGGCTGTGCCCCGGCCGGCCGCTGCGGGTACTCACCCACTGCAACACCGGCAGGCTCGCGACCAGCGCGTTCGGCACTGCGATCGGCACGGTACGGGTCCTGTTCCAGCGCGGCGCGATCGAGCAGGTCCTGGTCGACGAGACCCGCCCGTTGTTGCAGGGCGCGCGCCTGACCACCTGGGAACTCGCCGAGGCGGGTATCCCGCACCGGCTGACGATCGACTCCGCGGCGGCGTGGGCGATGGCGACCGGGCAGGTCGACTGCGTGCTCGTCGGCGCCGATCGGGTCACCGCCAACGGCGACGTCGCCAACAAGATCGGCACCTACGGCCTCGCGCTGGCCGCCCGGCAGCACAGCATTCCCTTCATCGTGGTCGCCCCGGAGTCGACCCGCGACCCCGATATGGCCACCGGCAGCGAGATCGTCGTGGAGCAACGCGCGGCCCATGAGGTCACCGGATTCGGCGGTGTGGCAACGGCTCCCGCGGGAACCGAGGTCTTCAATCCGGCCTTCGACGTGACGCCGGCCGAGCTGGTGACGGCGGTGGTCACGGAGAACGGCGTGGTGCACCGCAATGATCATTCGCGCGACGCCACGATCGCGGTCGACCCCCGTGAGCTCCGAACGGGTCCGTCGCACGACGCGGCGACCGGGGACGTCCCTGCCGAACCCCGAGCCGGCGCCGCACCCAGCGCGGCGACCACGGACGATCCTCGCCGGTCGCGAACCGCCCCCTCGCCAGGCGCGGCGATCGCGGAGGTAGCCCGCGAGCTCTACCGGCGCGGATGGATGCCGGGAACCGCGGGCAATATCTCGGTCCGCACCGGCGCGACCGCCGTTGTCACCGGCAGCGGGCTGTCCAAAGGCGAGCTCACCGAGCGCGACATGGTGACCGTGCGGGTCGCGGACTCGGCGCCGATCTTCGACCACGGGCGCAAGCCCTCGGCGGAGACAACGATCCACACCGCCATCTACCGGACCCGTCCCGCGCAATCGGTGGTGCACATCCATCCGCCGTTCGCCACCGCGTTGGCCACCCGCGCAGCGCTGCCCGGCACGTTGAGCACCCTTCGGATCACCGACTACGAGCTGATCAAGGGTCTCGGCGGCGGTGACCCGGCCGTCGTCGACATCCCGGTGTTCCCGAACTGGCCCGACGTGCCCAGCATCGGCGCGGACATCGAGCGCTACCTGCTCGAGCACCCCGACGCCGCGCCGGTACTGTTCATCGCCGGGCACGGGATCACCGCATGGGGGGATAATCTCGCTCGAGCGCGCGATCGCGCCGAATGCCTGGAAGCGTTGTGCGAGCTCGTGTCCCGCACCGGCAGCCCGGCGGCATTCGGCCCGCGCGACGACATTCTCGAGATTGGACTGACATGACCCTGTTGCAGGTGATGGCCGCCGACAACCCGGCCGACGTGCGGGTACGCACCACCGACGACGAGCTGATCGGCACCGAACTGGCCCGGCACGGCATCACTTTCGGCCGTTGGCCGGTAGTCGAGAACGCCGCGTCGGTGTCTTCCGACGACCTGCTCGCCCACTACGCGAGCAACGTCGCCGCCTTGAACGAGTCCGGCCGCTACCAGCACATCGACATCGCCCGCATCCATCCCGACGACGCCGACCCGAACTGGCCGCAGGTCGCCGCGGGCGCACGCGGCAAGTTCCTCGACGAGCATCGGCACGCCGAGGACGAGGTGCGTTTCTTCGCCGCCGGACGCGGCTGCTTCTACCTGCACCTGGGCCACGAGGTCCTGGCGGTGGTCTGCGAAGGCGGCGACCTGCTCTCGGTGCCCGCGGGCACGCTGCACTGGTTCGACATGGGCGAGCGCCCGGACTTCATCGCCATCCGCTTCTTCGAAGAAGCCGACGGCTGGGTCGGCGACTTCACCGGCGACCGGATCAGCAGCGGCTTCCCGCCCCTCGACGAGCTGCTCACCACGCCGTGATCACCGCCATCGTCCTCGACATCGAAGGCACCACCAGCCCTACCGCCACCGTCCGCGAAGACCTCTACGGCTATACCCGCCAACGACTTCCGGCCTGGCTGGCGGAAAACAGCGCCGGGCCGGCAGCATCCGTACTGACCGCGACCCGCGACCTGATCGCACGCCCGGACGCCGACCCGGCCGAAGTCGCCGCGATCCTGCGCGACTGGCTCGACACCGACGTCAAAGCCGAACCCTTGAAGACCGCCCAAGGCCTGATCTGCGCCGAAGGCTTCCGCACCGGCGCCCTGCACGGCGAGTTCTTCCCGGACGTACCACCCGCACTCGAGGCATGGCACGCCGCCGGCCTCGCGCTTTACATCTACTCCTCAGGATCGATACGCAATCAACAAGATTGGTTCGCCTTCGCACGCAACGGCAGCCTATCCGGGTTGATCAGCGGGTACTTCGACCTGTCCACCGCAGGCAGCAAACGCGATTCCGCTTCCTACGACAAGATCGCCGACACCATCAGCACACCACCCGACAACATCCTGTTCCTCTCCGACCACCCCGACGAACTCGACGCCGCCGTCACGGCAGGCTGGCGGGTCATCGGACTGGCCCGCCCCGGCGAGCCCAATCCCCCACGTCCACCACACCATTGGGTCGACACATTCGCCGACATCAACCCGGTCGACCAGCGCTGACTTCCATCGCCCCAGCTGCGCAGCGGTGCGCAGATCGAGGGTGGCGAGCAGCGCCGTCGTTCTCGACATAGGTCACCATCCACTTTTCGAAGTCTTCACGGTTGCTCGGCCAACCTGCGCCAACGGTCAAGCACATGACGGTGCCGCCAAGATTGACGCAATGATTACGTCACCCTATGGTTGCGCTGTGCTGTTCCCGACACCCTCCCTGACCGTCGCCGATATCCGTGTCCTCTCCGAGGTGGAGCGGATGCGCGCGGAACTACGCCATGAGCTTCAGGCCAAACCCAGCAAATGGGCAGGTGGCCTCCGCGAGTTCCTCACCGCGGACGCCGTTGCGGCCTCGAACTCCATCGAAGGGTTCAGGGTCTCGACCGTCGACGTGGAAGATCTGATCGCAGGCGAACGGGACGTTGAGGTCTCCGAGGAAAACAAGGCCGAAACGCTCGCCTACGAGCGGATGATGACCTACATACAAACGCTGCATGACGTAGATGATTTCGCCTACAGCAATGGCTTCCTCAACGCGCTGCATTGGATGCTGCAAGGGCACCGGCACACCGAACGCCGCCCGGCCGGGCAGTGGCGCCGCGGCCCCGTGTACGTGACGGACCCCCGCGACCCGAGTATCGCCGCCTACACCGCCCCCGACGCCGATCAAGTGCCGGCGTTGATGGGAGAGCTCACCGACTGGCTCAACTCCGATGACGGCACGCATTCGCTGGTGCGCGCCGCGATGGCCCACTTGCATCTCGTGGCCATCCACCCGTGGGCGGACGGCAACGGACGGATGTCACGATCACTGCAAACATTGATGATCGCGCGGGAAGGTGTTCTCGCACCGGAGTTTTCGTCCGTCGAAGCGTGGCTCGGCAGACCTGGCAATACCTGGGAGTACTACCAGGTGCTCGGCCGTCGGGGCAGTACTTATCGGCCAGATCAGGACGTGTCCGAATGGATTCGGTTCAGCTTGGCCGCCTACCACCAGCAGGCCCAAACCGTACATGCCCGTTGGGTTCGGTCCGGCGCAGTGTGGACAATGCTCGAGGAATACGTCACGGGTATCCGCCTGGATGAAAGAGTCGTCAGCGCATTGCACGATGTCGCGATGTCCCGCAGGGTCCGCCGAACTCGCTACGAACAGGCCGAAGGACTGAGCCTTCAACAGGCACAACGCGATCTGCGCGACCTCGTCGCACTGGGGGTGCTCGAGCCGGTCGGCCGCACCCGAGCTCGCTTCTACACTGCTGGACCGGGCTACCCGATAGACGTGCTGGAAGTCGCAGGCACCCCGGTCAGCCTGGAAGACCCCTACCGATAGCAGCGCCAGCCGCCTTCGCACCTGAAGTCCGCGAACAAGATGATCGCTGCCGCGCTCGCCGATCCGTTCTCCGGCGTCGGGAAACCGGAACCACTACGGCATCAGCTCGCTGGGCATTGGTCACGGCGTATCACCCAAGAACATCGCCTCGTCTACAAAGTGACCGACACCGAGTTGATCGTGGTTGCGGTCGGTGGCCACTACAACTGAATCGGTCGGCGCTGCCCAGTCACCGCAGCGCACTCCGAATTCCTTCCCAGACGTCGTCCCTTGATGCAGCCGAATCCGTGGCGCCTCCTTGGTGCCCATGGCTTACATTCCAGCGCCAAAACTCGACGAGAATGTAAGTAAATATGCCTTAGACTTACATAGTGCGCTCGGAAATGTTCGCAAACAGCCCAACAGGTGCTCTTGTGCCGATCAGCGGAACGGACCCGCGCTGGGGTGAATGGTCGCATGTGGCTTTTGTGCCCGATCCGCTACCCGAGGTCACTCCCGAACTGAGCGTGCGGACGTTCAATGCCGTAGCCAAGGCACGAGCGGCACTCGCGGCACTTGACGCGTCCGCACGTCACCTACCCAACCCGGCACTGCTTCGACAGCCTGCGCTCCGTCAAGAGGCGCAGAGTACCTCCGCGCTGGAAGGAACCTTCGCGCCGCTGGAAGACGTCCTGGGTGTGGATACCGATGAGCAACCTGCCGACGCGGCAATGCGCGAGGTGTTCAACTACGTCATTGCCGCCGATCAGGCATTCAACTGGGTAACTGACGGTCGGCCACTTACAGTAGGGATGCTCGAATCCCTCCAGGGGATTCTGGTCGGCGGCACCGCGGCCGACACTGGTCAAGCCGGGCGAATCCGGACTTCCCAAGTGGTCATCGGAAGCCACCGTGGTGCCCGCGTGCACGATGCCCGCTTCATCCCGTCGCCACCCGGAATCGGCTTGGAAGGACGGGTCCGCGACTGCATCGAATGGGTCATGCGATCCAACGACGCCATCGACCCGCTGGTCATGGCGGGGATGGCGCATTATCAGTTCGAGACGTTGCATCCGTTCAACGACGGGAACGGCCGCATCGGCCGTTTGCTCATCGTTCTGCAGCTGCACCGGTCCGGAGTTCTGTCGGAACCCACGCTGACCGTGTCGCCATGGTTCGAGGCCAGGCGTGCCGAGTACTACGACAGGCTGCTCGCGGTCAGCGCGACAGGCGACTGGGACGGATGGATCAGGTTCTTCGCCGAAGGGGTCGCGGCCTCGGCAAACGCCACGGCTACACAGCTCACGGATCTGATCCGCGTACAAAATGACCTGAAGGCCCGGGTGCGTGCGGCTGGGCTCCGGGCAGAGAACGCGATGCGGTTGATCGATTACGCGCTCGCGCAGCCGATCTTCACCGTCCGCAATGTAGAACGGCACCTCGGCGTGACCTACACCCGGGCCAATGCACTCGTCGGACAACTTGTCGACGCCGGCACCCTTCGCCAACACGGGGACAGCTCATACGGTCGGCGCTTTACCGCACCTGAGGTGCTCGCCATCCTGCTGCGCTGACAACTCGGCTGTACGGGTTGAGACTGGCAGAGTCGCTTATCCAACTGTCGCAAATTCTCGAGCGTCGGCGCCGACACTCCCTGGCCTGGCACGGAAAGAACCACGCCGGTGAGATCGCTGCCTGGCAGCGGATCCCCAACCAGCTCCCGGTCGTCTGCGAACGCAGTTCAGAATGAGTGATGTGTCGGTTTGGTCTGCTGCGCAATGTTTTTGAGAACCAACCGTCACTGGAGCGAACGCCGAACACGCCGCCCACCACCACGATTGCGGCCGCGCGCAGGATCACGACCGGCACCGGGATGACAGGCGGCCCGCCGGTCCAGTCCCGCGATTCCGATCAGCCCGACGCGCAGAGTGGTGGGCGATGCTGTGTTCGAACAATTTCGTGCCCATGACGCTCAGCATCACCTGCGCGGATGACGCGGCGGCGCGGTGTTGAAACGGGGACCACCTATGAAATGGCCGCCGCCTCGCCAGCGAGCCCGGCGCGCTATCAGATAACAGACTCCGGGACTGTAGAAGTACGGGACTCACGGACTTTGTAATTTGCCCGGGCAGAGAACACCGCCCGGCTCACGCCTCCGCACCGCGGCGCCCGTCCTGCGGCAGCGTCAGCGTCGCGCCCGCCGTCAGTACGAGCCCGGCCGCCGCGAGCAGCATGCTCCACCGCATGCCGGCCAGGAACGTGTCCGCCCCCGCCAGCAGCGCCCCGAAGACTGCCACCGCGATCGCCCCGCCGACCTGGCGGCCGGTGTTGAGCACTGCTGATGCGGTGCCCGCCCGGTCGCCGGGTACCGCGTCGAGCAGCATCGCGGTCAGCGCCGGCACCGTCAGCGCCCCACCGAGGCCGACCGGCACCATCAAAGCCGCCACCACCCATACGTTGGTGTGCGCGCCGGCTGTGAGCAGCACCAGTAGCCCCGCGGTCCCGATCAGTTGTCCCGCCACCATCGGCACCCGCGAGCCGAACAGCTCAGCTAGCTTCGCCGAGGCAAGGTTCACCACCGCGACCAGTGCCGTCATCGGAATGAACATCAGGCCCGCGTGCAGCGCGGTCTGCCCACGCTCCTGCTGCAGGTACAGGCTGAAGATGAAAACCCCACCGTAGTAAGCGGCATTGAGCATGAAGCCGACCACCAAAGACACCGCCACCACCCGCGAGCGGAACAGCGGCAGCGGGAGCATCGGGTGCGCTCCCCTGGCCTGCGCGGCGAGGAAGGCAGCTGCCGCGGCCGCGGCCACCAGCAGCGACACCACCACAAACGGCCGGCCGAACCCCTCGGCGCCGCCCTCGATCACGCCATACGTCAGCGCGCCCATCGCGACCACCGCCGTCACCTGCCCGACCGCGTCCAGCCGCGAGGGCAGCCGCGGAGAGGCCGGCACCCGGGCGAGCAGGGCGAGCGCCAGCAGGCCCGCCGGGAGATTGACGAAGAAGATCCACCGCCAGCCCACGGAGGCGGTAAGCGCCCCGCCGAGCACCGGCCCGGCCGCCACCGCAACCGCGCCGCCCACAGTCCAGATAGCGATCGCCCGAGCCCGCTTTGCCTGATCGGGAAAACCCTGCCGGACCAGCGCCAGCGACGCCGGCATCATCACCGCCGCCGCACCCCCCTGTACCAGCCGCGCCGCCACCAGCACGCCGAGCGCGGGCGCCAGTCCGCACGCCGCTGAGGCCAGCGCGAAGAGCACAATGCCGCCGCCGTACGCCCGCCGGGCCCCGATACGGTCGGAGAGGGCGCCCGCGGAGAGCATCAGGGCGGCGAAGATCAGCGTATATCCGTCCACCACCCATTGCAGGCCGGACATGCCGCCGCCGAGGCCGCGTCCGATGTCAGGTAGCGCGACGGTGACGATCAACGCATCCAGCGAGATGAGGAAGAAGCCCAGCAGGGCGGCACCAAGCACTGTCGGGGATCCGCCCCGGGCCGCCTCTGGCGCTGAGCCCGCGGTGCGGGCGGCCTGGGAGGACTCGAGCAGCGATTTCATCAGGACACTCCTGGAGACGTTCTTGAAGGTGTACGACCGAGACTGGAAGCCAGGGGGCGACCACGGACAGACCGGCCTGCAGCGGGGAGCCATGTGCCGGGTGCGACAAGGCCCGGCCGCCCGGCGTAGCGGTACGTGCGGTCAGCCTGCTGCCTGGGTCTCCCGCCGCGCCTGCGTGGAGACGGCGGGCGGGAACAGGGGCGGAGGCGGCTGAAGATGTCAGTCGTCAAAGTCGGTCGAGCGGGTGAGCTTTTCCCAGGAGCGGAGTTCGGTGCGGCTACGGTCGAGGTGGTCGATGATCGCGTCGGCGGCGTCGTCGCCGAGCGGCAGACGCAACGGCGGTTCGGCGGCGTCCAGAGCGGTGAGGATGGCGGCCGCGGCCTTGGCCGGGTCCCCGGGTTCCTGGCCGCTTCCGCCCGGCAGCCCAGAAAGGACGGGGCCCACGGTGTCCTGGTAGGCGTCCAGGGCCGCGGAGGGCCGCAGTGCTGCGGCGCCGGCGAAGCCGGTACGGAACGCGCCGGGCTCGACGATCAGCACCTGAATGCCGTGCGGGACGACCTCGGCGGCCAAGGCCTCGGAGAGCCCCTCCAGGGCGAACTTGGTAGCGCAGTAGGCGCCGACTCCGGCGAAGGCGAACCGCCCACCCATACTGGTCAGCTGCACGATGGCGCCCGATCCCCGGCGGCGCATGTGCGGCAGCGCGGCCCGGGTGAGCGCGGCAGGGCCAAAGAAGTGCAGGTCCATCAGGTCCCGCAGCTCCGCGTCGGTGGTCTCCTCGACCGCCCCCACCATGCCCCGTCCCGCGTTGTTGACCAGGACGTCGATCCGACCGTGCCGAGCTGCCACGCCGTCGACCGCGGCTTGGACGCCCGCGATGTCGGTGACGTCCAGCGGTAGCGCCTCGACCTGGTCCGGGTGCGCGGCGACCAGGTCGTCGAGCAGCGCAGTGCGGCGGGCGGCGGCGACCACGATGTCGCCCGCAGCCACCGCCGCTTCGGTGATCGCCCGGCCGAACCCGCTGCTCGCCCCGGTGACCAGCCATACCTTGTTCATGTTCTTCTCCTTGTGCCGGGTGCTCCGTTGTTTTCTCGGCGGTCCGTGTGTGAACTATCTTGCGGGGCACACCGGTTGCACGTCCAAGATCCGCTGTGATAACCGATGGTTATGGACGTTCACGGACGGGACCTGAGGTACTTCGCCGCAGTGGCCGAGGAGCTGCACTTCACGCGCGCAGCCGAGCGCCTGTACGTCTCGCAGCCCGCGTTGAGCAAGCAGATCAGGATGCTGGAGAAACAGGTGGGGGCCCCGTTGTTCGAGCGCGACCGGCGCGAAGTGCGCCTGAGCGCGGTCGGTGCAGCGCTGCTGCCGCATGTTCAGCGCGTTCTCGTGGAGTGGGAGGCAGCCCAGGAGGCAGTCGCCCGGGTCGTGGCCGACCGGGCGGCCGTCCTCGTCGTGGGGATGAGTACCAGCCCGGGTCGTGGGGGCGTGCTGCCTGCGATCCGCTCCCGCTTCACCGCCGCGCGCCCTGCTGCCCGCCTCAGACTTCGCCAGGTTTCCTGGCACGACTCGACCGCCGGGCTCGCCGACGGCACGTGCGACGCGGCGTTCGTCTGGCTCCCGCTGCCCGATCCGGACCGCTACCGGTGGGTGGTGGTCGCCGAGGAGCCCCGCCGGGTCGCGATGGCCGATACTCACCCGCTCGCCGACCGGGAGATCATCGACTTCACCGACCTGCTGGACGAGCCGTTCCTCGCTCTGCCCGACAGCGCCGGGCCACTGCGGGACTACTGGCTTGCCACCGACGCCCGCGGCGGGAAGCCGACACTCATCGGCGCGGAGGTGGCAAGCACCGAGGAGACGTACGAGGCGCTCGTCGCGGGTCTCGGCGTGGTCCTGCTGGCGGCCGGGAACACCCCGCTGATCACCCTCGGCGGAGTTGTCACCCGTGCGGTGAGGGGCATCTCACCCAGCCGCTTCGCCCTGGCCTGGCGCGCCGACGACCGCCGCCCGCTCGTGGCGGAGTACGGGCGCGCGTGTGAGCTGGCGACCGAGACAAACGGACTAAAGGCGGGGCGCAGTCGCGAGATGCGCTGGGATCCGCTCCCGACGACGGGGGAAGGACCGAACTCCTTGTAGTAGCCGCTACACCGTCGCTCAGATCGCCGCCGAGTTCGGCGTCACCAGCCCCACGCCCTACTCCGGTGGGTGAGCTTGTTTTCCATGCACCACAACAGGAATCGGCGCAAAGAGGCGCGTCGGTGTTGGCAGTGTTCCAATCGATGATCCGAATTCCGTTGTTGACCAACGGAATTGTCAGAAATCGTCAGAGCAATTCGCAAACTATCGCGAAATCGCATCCGTTGCGATTGGCGGCGCTTGGAGCATCCGAGAGGAAGGTCGCGCTGAGCGGAAAGGGTGAATCCCGTTGCTGTGCTGGTGATTTCATGACTACGTAACTGATGAGGGTTTGCCCGGATGCGGGCATTTCGCGCCCGGCGGACGGCACATTCCGACCTCGATCCTGGAGAACGTGGTCATCGTGAGATCTGTTGGGATCACCCAGGTTTCCTACTCCCGGGGTCGAACGCTGAGCGTTCGAGGCAGTGCGCGTGGTCGCCGGGCTCGACCAACAGCAGCATTGAAGCCCGACACCGATCCGCACCGCAGCAGTCGACAGGGCACGCCGGGCAACGGTCACCACAACCTGGCACGCCCTCTCGGCGCACCAGATAACAGCGTCTGCGCTCGACCGCCGGCCGCTCGGCGACGGGACGTCGAAACGGGTCGTCGATCTGGTGAAACCGGGAGATGGGGGAACACTCCGCGTGCTACCCGGCGAGCGGATCGGCGCATATTCGCGAACGAATCGCGGATTTATTGGGGACGCCTTCGAGAAATGGTGGCGGTCGGCAATGGAGTGGACGAGCTGATTCACCTGGCCGCCATTGCCTTCGGGTTGGAGAGCAGGCGCGCCGCAATCGTGGACAGCACCTTCTCCGGGGTTCCACTCGGCCTGCAATGCCGTGGGCTTGGAGTCGACGCTGAGCTGCCCATCGAGAAGACCTCGTATTCTGGCCGAGCCGCGCGCTACTCGATATCGAGATCCAGTTCTTCCCAAGTGATTTCGAATTTGAGTGGGTCGATGACCGATATCGCGACACCGGGATCGTGTCCCCGCAGCGCAACCCGCTCGGTCACATAGACACCCTCCGTGGTCAACCGTAGTTGCTCGATCGAGGAGACCGGACCGTCGTCGTTGACCATGCGCACGATCCAATAGTGCTGGATGCCGAGTTTGGCGTACTCGGCGCGCTTGTCGACGCAATCCGCGGTGATCGTTCCAGGTGAGACGACCTCGACCACGAGCACGGTGTCGGCCGCGATCGGCTTCGTCCGCCACTTGGCACGGGCATCCTCGATACAGCGATACACAATGACGTCCGGGCGTCGGAAGCTGAAGGGTACTTCGGAGACCAGCATGTCGAGCTCGCCACTTGCACGCAGGCACGGATCCTGCGATGGACGATCACGGACCGCGTCACGCAGCGCTCGCTGGAGATTGTGGGCAATCGAGACGTGGTTGGGTGAGGGCGATTCGCAGTGCACCAGCATGCCGTCTTTGACCTCGATCGCCTGTGCCAAGTCCATCGGCATCGCGAGGTACATGTCCATGTCGATGACCGGAATCGCGGTACGCATCCACGACCAGTCGTATGCCTCACTCACGCCGATCAGCGTAGTGCCTCCCCGACGAGCATCATGCCCGTACAACCAGCGCTGCGGACAAGCGCTTCTACACCGACTACACCCCCGCGTGGGAATCGCCCGCAACGTCGGCGCCGACAACGCTGCCGGGCGCCGCGCAACCCCGACCGGACAATGGGGTCCGGCCGGGATTGCGGCCCCTCACGCGTTGTCGTAGGCGTCCTGCAAGGCCTTGATGTCCAGTTTGGACATCGTGCGCAGGGCCGCGCCGACAGCGATGGTCTTGGCGGGATCGTCACCGTGCAGCAACTGCGGCAGCGCCGCGGGGACCACCTGCCAGAACAAGCCGTAGCGGTCGGTGAGCCACCCGCACGGGCCCGGGTGGCCGCCTTCGGTGAGGGCATCCCACAGACGATCCACCTCGTCTTGGGAGTCCACGACCACCTGCAGCGACGCCGCGTCGGTGAGCGGGTGGTCCGGTCCACCGTTCATGATCGTGACCGTTTGGCCGTCCAACTCCAGCGAAACGATGAACGCCGACCCGTCGCAATTGCGGGAGATGTCGAGCACCTGCGAGTTCGGGATCACCGAGGTGTAGAAGTCGGCCGCTTCCTCGGCGCCGTTCTCGAACCAGAAGAACGTGTTGACGGACATGATGGGCTCCTCGTGGGTTGCTGTGTGAGCTGCTGTCACCCCTTGGTCGAAGCGAACGGCATGGGTTCGACCTAATTCGCGAAACTTTCTCGAGAAATATTTTCGCCCCTGTCGGCAAGGCCGGACACCCGGAAGTCGCTGGGAGACACTGCACAATCCGATCTGGCGCCCTTTCCGCAGGCAGAACCGGCATCGAATCAGGTAACCAAGTATGCGCTGGCAGGTTTGGGTGGTGCGATGTGGTCAAACCCGCCCACGTGGGGCAAAGAGCGCCTCGGCTGCCTTCCTCTCTCCACGCAGCGGCAGCCGACGCAAGCAAGGAGTGATGATGAAGGGCGGAGTGAAGCTAGCTGTAGGGGTGGGTGCCGGGTACCTGCTGGGCCGCACACGCAAAATGCGCCTGGCGTTGACGCTGGCGGGCGCGGCGATGGCCAGGCGGTCTTCCGGCGGGATCACCCAAGAACTGTTGGAGCGCGGGACGTCGCTGCTCAAATCGTCGCCGGAGCTGGCCGGGATCACCGATACCGTCCGCGAGCAGTTGATGGGCGCCGCACGGGCCGCTGCGGTCACCGCCGCGAGCAACCGCATCGATGCGTTGAACGCCCGCCTGCAACAGCGGGCCGCGATACCCGAGGCGGAGGAAGAACTTCTGGACGAGACCTCGGCGACCGACGAAGAGGAGTACCCCGACGAGACGGCCGAGGGCGACGAGCAGGGGTACGCCGACGAGGACATCGAGGACGAGTACCCGGAAGAAGAAGACGAGTACCGGGAAGAAGAGGACGAATATCCGGAAGAAGAAGAGCCCGAAGTAGAAGCAGAGATAGTAGCGGACGAGTCCGAGGGGAGTCGGGACGAGTCCGAGGAATCCCGCGCGCCTGCCCCGGCACGCCGGACGGCGTCCGCCACCCGGCGTCGTGGCGGTGAGTCCCGCCTCCGGAAAACCGGTGCACCCGAACGCGCGGCGGCATCGTCTCGTCGGCGCCGGATTCGTGCCGAGGCCGAGGAAGCGCCTATACGGCGCACGAGGAGGTGAGTCCGATGGCGTCGAGAGCTCTGTCGGACGCAGCGGACAAGGCGGGAAAGACCGCCGTCCGCGCTACGGAAAGGGCGGGCAAGTCCGCCGGCCGCGCGGCAACTAAGGCGGGCAGGACTGCCGCCCAGGCTGCGGGAGGAGCGGGCCGGACCGCCGGCCGCGCTACGGGAAAGGCGGGCAGGTCCGCCGCCCGCGCCGCGGGAAAGGCGGGCACGACCGCAGGCCGCGCCCCAGGCCGGGCAGGCGCAGCAGCAACCCGCGGCGGCGCGGCGGCCCAGAAGACGGTTCAGCAAGCCGCCCCGACCGGCCTGCTTCAGCAAGCACTGCAGAACTTGGCCACAACCGTGGTCGACCGCGCTCTCACGGGAGTTACCGGCAAGCTGTCGAACACGGCCGACCGTTTGAACGAGTACGCCGAAGGAGGCGGAAGTCTGCTGGCGGCGGTAACCGGGGCGGAAAAGCTCGCCGGCGGCGCATCGCCGCTCAAGGCGGCGATGAGCGGCGGGTTGGCGCAGGTCACTCATACGCTGCAAGACAAATTCCAGGAAGCCAAGGGGAACCTGATCGGCGGGAAGGGGAAGGGAGCCGCGGGCAAGAAGCTGAAACTGACGAACATCATCGAACAGATCGACGTCGGCGTTCCGATAGAACTCGCCTACGACCAGTGGACGCAGTTCGCGGACTTCCCGAAGTTCATGAAGAAGGTCGAGCAGGTCGAGCAGGTATCCGACGAGAAGCTCGCCTGGACCGGCAAGGTGTTCTGGTCCCGGCGGTCCTGGGAATCCACCATTGCCGAGCAGGTGCCGTACGAGCGGATCGTGTGGCGCTCCAAGGGGCACAAGGGATACATCGACGGCGCGGTGACCTTCCACGAACTCACGCCGGACCTGACCCGCATCATCCTGGTGCTCGAGTACCACCCCGGCGGACTGTTCGAGAAGACCGCCGACCTGTGGCACGCGGTCGGCCGCCGCGCTCGCTTGGAACTCAAGCATTTCGAGCGGCACGTGATGACCCAGAGCGCACTGCACCCGGACGACGTCGAAGGCTGGCACGGCGAGATCCACGACAGCAAGGTCGTCAAGGACGACGAAACCGCCCGTCGCGAGGAGCGGGCCGACGCCGAAAAAGAGGACGCCGAAAACGACGACACGGAAGCCGAAGAAGAACCCAGAGACAACGTGCGGGACGAGCACGAGGCTACGGGCACCGAACCCGAGGCGCGCCGTCGACCCGACACCCAGCATCGCAGCACCGCCGCACGCCGACACAGGGACAGGCAAGGAGAGCGCACATGACTATCGAACCCGTAGGAGGCGGAGGCGGAGGCGGCACAGGCACAATGGCGCGCCCGAACTCGTCCAGCTTGGCCGACGTCATCGACACGATTCTCGATAAAGGACTGGTCATCGACGCGTTCGTGCGCGTGTCGCTGGTCGGTATCGAACTTGTGACCGTCGACGCCAGGGTCGTCGTGGCCAGTGTCGATACGTATCTGCGCTTCGCCGAGGCGGTCAACCGGCTCGAAATCGGCACTGAACCGAAGGGCCTGACGGATCTGGTCGGCGACGTGACCAGCGGTGCCGCGAAGCACAAGACGAAAGGCGCGCTAGAGGCCGCGGGCGAGAAGGTCTTGGGCTTCCTCGACGAGGTCGAGGACCGGCGCCAGCCTGTGCGGCGGCCGTCGAAGCGCAAGGAGGAATGATGACCACGCAGCACGCAACCGAAGCCCGGGAAACCGAGAGCGGTCAGCGCACCGGCGTATACGTCTACGGCATCGTGCCGGCCGACGTGGAGCCCGAGGAGCACGCCGCCGGGGTCGGCGACAGCAGCATCGATGTGGTGCGCCACGGCGAGATCGCGGCGCTGGTCAGTGCCGTCCCCGTCGACCGGAGGTTCGGCACACCCGATGACCTGACCGCGCACGCGCGGCTGCTCGACGGAGCGGCCGCCGTCGCTCCGGTGCTGCCGCTGCGGTTCGGAGCGGTGATGTCCGATCCGGAGTCGGTGGAAAAGGAACTGCTCGAGGCACACGAGGAGGAGTTCCGCACCGCTCTCGAGGAACTGGAGGGCCGAGCGCAATTCGTGGTGAAGGGACGTTATGTCGAGGGCACGATCCTGCGGGAGGTGCTCGACGAGAATGCCGAGGCAGCGCAGCTGCGGGATGAGATCCGCGACAAGCCGGAAGACGCCACCCGCAATGCCAGGATCGCTCTCGGCGAGATCGTCGATCAGGCGGTCACCACCAAACGCGCGGCGGACACCCGCCGGATGCTCACCCTGCTCGAGCCGCTGACTTCCCTGGTCAACCAACGCGAGCCCACCCACGAAGAGGACGCGGTCCACGTCGCGGTCCTGCTGGAACTCGCCGAGCAGGGTGATCTGGAGGATGCGTTGCGTCAACTCGCCGACGGGGAATGGGAAGGGCGCGTGGAGCTGAGCCTGCTCGGACCGATGGCGGCGTACGACTTCGTGACGAAGCGCGCCCCCGAGGGCTGACGCATGGGGTTGATCTCGTCGATCCTCACACTGCCGCTCGCGCCGGTCCGGGGCGTGATCTGGCTCGGTGATCTGATCCAGGACCAAGTCGAGCAGCGGTTGCACGATCCCGCCGCCATCCGCCGTGAACTCGAGCTGATCGATGAGGCGGCGGCGTCCGGTCAGCTCTCCGAACAGGAGCGCGAGCAGGCCCAGCAGGCGGTACTGGATCGCACGCTGCAGCCGTAGCGACGGCACCGCCGGATGAAAGGGAGTGACCAGCGTGAGCCGCAATACCACGCATGAAGAATCCGAGGACGTCGACTCGCAAACAGGTCAGCAGCCTCTGGGCGCGGCGCAGGCGGCCGCGGCGGCGGTCGAGGACCTGGTGGAGCTGACCTCGCGGCAGCCGGAGGGCGTCACCTCCATGGAGCCCACCGACGACGGCTGGCTGGTGGAGGTAGAGGTGCTCGAGGACCGCCGCATTCCCTCGTCGTCGGACATGCTGGCGCTCTACCAGGTCGAGACCGACCTGGACGGGAATCTGCTGGCCTACCGCAGAACCAGGCGCTATGCGCGCAGCAGCACCGAGATCGGCGGAAGGAATCAGCGATGACGGTGGTCGGAGGTGGACCGTCCGCGCCGCAGCCGTATGGCGGCGGTCACCAGTCGACCAACCTCGGCGACATCCTCGAGCGGGTGCTGGACAAGGGCCTGGTGATCGCGGGCGATATCCAGGTGAACCTGCTTGACATCGAACTTCTCACCATCAAGCTGCGATTGGTCATCGCGTCGCTGGAAACCGCCAAGGCAGTGGGGATCGACTGGTGGGAGACCGATCCCTGGCTCAATAGCAAGGCCCGCACGCTCGAGCGAGAGGATCACGATCTCGAACTCGAGAACCGGAAACTCCGCGACCGGATCGCCGAACTGGAGGCCGCGGACGACCGTCGCGTACCTCTCGAACGCCGCAGCGCGTCCGAAGCGGACGGCCGCCGGAAGTCGCTGGATCGCCGCAGCGAGCCCACGCAAGCGAGGGATCGTGACTGACGGCGTCTGGTTGTACGCGGTGACACCTGCCGGAAGCGTCGATCAGGAGCTGGGCGAGCTCACCGGGGTTGCCGGCGAGCCGGTGCGGACGGTGTTCTCGAATGGCTTGGCGGCTGTAGTCGGTTCCGTGCCGCTCGAGGTGTTCGGTGCGGAGCCGCTGCGCCGGAACCTGGAGGATCTGGACTGGCTGGCGGAGACGGCCCGGGTACACGATGCCGTTGTCTCGGCCGTGGTGCGCCGGGGTCCGGCCGTCCCGCTGCGGCTGGCCACCGTTTTCCTCGACGACGAGCGGGTACGCGGTCTGCTCGAAGAGCGGCGAGCGGATTTCGATTCGGCGCTGATCCTGGTGAGCGGCCGGACGGAATGGGGGGTGAAGGCCTATGGCGACCGCGCCGCACTCGTCTGCGCCGTGGCCGAAGCCGCGAGTCGCGACGAGGCCGGTGGAAGAGGAACGGGCACAGCGTATCTGGCGCGCCGACGCGCCCAGCTGGCCGCGCAGGAGACCGTCGAACGGGACGCCGCGCTGCGGGCCGAGGAGATCCACGCGCGGCTGGTCCGGCACGCCGCCGCCGGTCGCCGTCAGCCGGCGACGGACCCGGCGCTGTCCGGCCGCCGAGAGTGGATGGTGCTCAACGGCACCTACCTGGTGGATGACGACCGCGCCGACGATTTCGCGGCGATGGTCGACGAACTCGGCAACGAATTCCCCGGTATCCGACTCGAACTCACCGGTCCGTGGCCGCCGTATTCGTTCGCGGGCGTCGAAAGGGAACCGGCATGAGCCACCTCGCCGAGAACGTCCCCGGCGAGCGCCGCGTCGCGCTGATCGACCTGCTGGACCGGGTGCTGGCCGGCGGGGTGGTCATCACCGGCGACATCAGGCTCTCCATCGCAGACGTCGATTTGGTTCAGATCTCCCTGCGCGCTCTCATCTCATCCATCAGCGCCCTGTCCACACCCGCGTTGGACACCGCCGCACGCGGCGCGTTGGACACCGCCGCACACGGCGCATTGGACACCGCCGCACACGGCGCATTGAACTCCGCCGCACACGGCGCATTGAACTCCGCCGCACGCGGCGCATTGGACACCGCCGCACGCGGCGCGCTGCAGCCGCCCCCAAATGACTGAATTCGGCGGCATCCCACCGCGTATCGACACCGACCCTGAATCCGTCGAGCGCGGGCTCGTCACACTGGTGCTCACCCTGGTCGAACTCCTCCGCCAACTGATGGAGCGGCAGGCGCTGCGCCGCGTGGACGAGGGAGACCTGACCGACGCGCAGATCGAGCGAATCGGCACCACCTTGATGCTGCTCGAGCAACGCATGGACGAACTACGAGACCATTTCGGTCTCACCCCGGAGGATCTCAACATCGATTTGGGCCCGTTGGGCACCCTGCTGCCCCGATACCCGGACGAACGCTGAGCTCAACGGCACTGAAATCAATGGCACCGAAATCAACCGCACTGCGATCAACGGCATCGAGATCAACGGCATATGGCAGCGGAATTTCGCGCGAAGCGCCCATTTCTCACGAATGCCATATATCAGGCATCGGCCTGGCATCGAATCCAATTGTTCGCGTAGTGTTTTCGCGCACGGTGCGAATGTCGAGTTGTTCAGGTCGCCATGCACGTACAGCATCGGCGATATGCCGTCCACACCGCTGAATCCAGCAGGCGATATTCCGGACACCGGAATCCCGGGCCGTCTCGCCGCCGACATGACAATGCCCGAGCAGTACGAATGGCATCGCGCCTACCTGCGCCGCCATCCGGTGTCACGGCGCAACATCCTGCGGGGCACCGCGGCAGCCGCGGCCGCGGCGGCGGTCGGCGCCGCACCGTTCGGCAGTCGCGCATACGCCGAGGAGGCTCGGCTCGCGGTCGGCGGCCGACGAGTGGCATTCGGACCGGACGCGGCGAGCCAACTGCGTTTCGCGGCACAGCTGTCACGGCGACCGGCGGGCGCCACGGTGTATCTCGACCACGGACCCACCCCGGCGCTCGGCGCGACGGTCGAGGCCGAGGTGCGCAATCTGCTCACCCAGGTGCCGACGGCCGACGGCGGAGTCCTGGCGGCCGAGCAGTACTACGTCCACGCACCGGTGGATGGCCTTCCGGCCCGCGTGCCGCACTTCTACCGCTGGCGTACCTCGGACGGTTTCGTGGGCGATCTTCGTGCCGCCGCACCCGCGATGCCCACTGGGCGGGCCGCGATTCTGCCGTTCCGCTTCACCATGATGGGCGACCAGGGCACCGACGAGACACCCGCGCTGCCGGACGGCGTCGCACCCGGCGACTACGACGACAGGTACTACAAGGCCGATAACGATCCAGCCGCACCGCACGCGGGCAACGTGCTGCGCCAGATAGCCGCGGCCCGACCGGATTTCCACATCCTCGCGGGCGACATCGCCTACGCCGACCCGTCCGGCGCGGGCAAGCCCGGGCAGTTCGTCGCGCACGATGGCCAGCTGTCGAACGGATTCGACAAGTACAACCCGTACGTGTGGGATGTCTACTTCAACGCCATCGAAGCCAGCGCCGCCCAGACCCCCTGGATGTTCGCTACCGGCAACCACGATATGGAAGCGACCTACGGCGACCACGGCTACGGCGGACATCTGGCGCGGCTCGACTTCCCCGGCAACGGTCCGGCGGGCTGCCCATCGGCGTACTCGTTCACCTACGGCAACGCCGCAGTACTCTCGCTGGACGCGAACGACGTGTCCTACGAGATCCGCGCCAATACCGGCTATTCCGGCGGGGCGCAGACGAGTTGGGTGGAGCGCACGCTGGCCGCCTACCGCGCCGACCCCGATATCGACTTCATCGTCTGCTTCTTCCACCACTGCGCGTATTCGACCACCGAGGCGCACGCCAGCGACGGCGGCGTGCGCGACGCCTGGGCCGGATTGTTCGACCGCTATCAGGTGGATCTGGTGCTGCAGGGCCACAACCACGTGTACGAGCGCACCGACCCGATCCGCGCCGGGAACGCGACGAAGGTCGCGGGTGACAATTCGATTGTCTACCCGGAGACCGACGGAACCGTCTACTACACCGTGGGCGGCGGCGGACGTCCCCGCTACGACTTCCAGCCGGGTTCGCGAGAGTCCTTCCGCGGCAATGAAATACCCGATACCACCGGGCCGAACAGCTATGTCTGGACACCCGGCGGCAGCAAGCAGGACGAGCCCGCGCCGTGGTCGCGGGTCCGCTTCCGCAACTACTCGTTCCTGCGCGTCGACGTCCGCCCCGGCGTCTTCGCCAGCGAGATGGAGGTGGTCGCGGTCGACGAGTACGGCCGCGAATTCGACCGGGTGCTCTACCGTCGCCAAGTCCGGCCCTGAGTTCGGCTGCTTCTTCTTTTCGGTGGGAGGGTGCGGGCGTAGGCGAGGCCACGCTCCACCCATTCCCGAAGGATCTCGTCGTCCTCGGCGGCCACGGCGACATGCAGCCAGCCGACCATCTCGCGTCCGCCCATGACCATGGGTTCGACCCCGTCACCGACGAGCCGCTCGCCTTCGGCCGGATCGACCCGAACCAGCAGACCGCCCTGTCTGCTGGCCGCCACCGCCATATTCCCGCCGATCAGGAAGGCCAGGCCGCCGAACATCTTCCGCTCGGTGAGCTCCGGACCGGGTGCGATCAGTTCGCGGATCCGCTCGGCCAGCTCCTCGTCGTATGCCATGGCCGCATTGTCCGCCGGGGGTACGACAGGTTCGCGGCGTGCGCTGTGCTCCGGCCTGTGGCATGACGCGATTCCTTGGTGGAACTCGCGGTCATCGGCGGCCCCGCAGCTGTCGACGGCCGCGATTCCTTGCTGGAGCTCGCGGTCACCGGCGGCCGCGCGGCTGTAGACGGCGCTCGGCGCGGGCGCGCCGGCATCCGGATGCGAGAGCCATGTGCGGGAGCGATCCCAGCACGGCGCGACCGGCTACTCGGCGTTCACCGGGCGCGCACCCGGGTCATTCCGTCGGCGGCGACGCGGTAACGGTCGGCGATGAGCCGGACCACAGCCGGGTGGACGCCGATGGGTTCGGCGACGCCGTCGGCGCCCGCATCGTGCAGGCGCTGCTGGAACAGCCCGTGCGCCAAGAGATACGAGGCGAGGAAAACCCGGCGAGCGCCCGCGGCGCGCAGTTCGGCGACCACCTCCGGGACGCGCGGCGCGCCGGTGGCGACGTAAGCGATCCGGACGCCGGTGCCGAGGTGTTCGGTCAGCAGCGCGGCCGCGCGCCGGACGTCCTGGCGGGCGCGAGCGTCCGAGGAGCCCGCGGCGGCGAAGATCACCGCGTCACCCGGGGTCCAGCCCGCGGCGCGCAGGCGCATCGTCATGATCCGCGCCAAGGCGGGATCGGGACCCATCGCGGGGGTGACCACCGTCGCGGGATGCGCGCTCTCGGCGACCTCGCGCGGTACGTCCTGATGGACGTGATAGCCCGAAGCCAAGAACGCCGGAACCACCACGGCGGGCAAGGTTTCCCCAGCCGACGTTTCCCCCGCCGACATCGCCAGATCACGCAGTACTTCCGACGGCGAGGGACCGAGCACGTCCACGAATGCCGTTCGCACCCAGGGGGTCGGCGCGGCACCGTGTCCCGCGGCACCGGCACCGAGTTCCTGAGACACCGCTTCGGCCAGCGCCGCGATCATCCGCACGCCTTTGGTGTTGCGGGTCCCGTGGGCTACCAGCACCAAGGCGGGCGCGCTCACCAACTCCCCGCAGCCTGGATGTACCGAGGTGCCCGGGTCGGCGTTCCGTTGCCGGGCACCTGCGGGCCTCCGGTCGCGCTGGGGCGTGGGTTGTCGGTGCATTCCGCCGGGTCCAGCGCGAGCCGGTACCCACGTTTGACCACGGTCTGGATCGCTTTCGGTGTGCCGAGACCGGCGCGCAGGCGGGCGATGGCGGTTTCCACCGCGTGCGTGTCGTCCCCGCCACCGGGCAGGGCGGCGAGCAAGTCCTCGCGGGAGACGACCCGGCCGGGTTGCCGAGCGAGCGAGCGCATCAGCGCCATCGGCGCGGGCGCCAGCTGACGCACCTGACCGTCGACCACCACGCACGCGCCGCGCACGCTGATGTGGTGGCCCGCGGCCTGAATCCGGTTGGCACGCCTGGGCAATTCCTCGGTGACGTGCCGAGCCAGCGCGCCCAGTCGCGCACGCCCGGGCATCGAGGTGCGCACCCCGAGCTCCTCCAGCGGGGCAGCCGTGATCGGCCCGACACAGGCGGGCAGCACCCGACCGCGCAGCGCGTCCAGCAGCCCTTCCAGCAGTCCGGTTTCCTTGGCACGCATCAGCATGGACGCGACCGCGGGCGCGCTGGTGAAGGTGACGCAGTCCAGCGCGGAGGTGACGATGCCCTCGATCAGGTGATCCATCGGGCCCTGGTCCTCCGGTGGCACCCAGCGGTATACCGGCACCGGCACGACATCGGCGCCCGCGCAACGCAGGACTTCGCAGAAATCGGGCACCGGCTCCCACTCGGTGGTGGCCCCGTGCAGCTGCACCGCGATCCGGACACCTTCCACGCCCTCCGCGAGCAGGTGGTCGAGCACCTCGGCGGATGACTCGGAGGCGGGTGACCATTCCTCGCGCAACTCGGCGGCGCGGATGGCGCCCTTGGCCTTCGGGCCGCGGGCGAGCACCCGGGTCGTGCCCAGCGTGTGGCGCAGATCCTCGGCCAGGCCCCAGCCTTCGGCCGCCTCCATCCACCCGCGAAAGCCGATGCCTGTGGTGGCCACGGTGATCTGCGGTGGATCGGCGACCAGCTGCCGGGTGACCCGTTCCAGCTCGGTGTCGTCGGCCAGCGGGATGATCCGGATGGCGGGCGCGGACACGATGCTCGCTCCGCGGCGTTCCAGCAGCGTGGTGAACTCCTCGGCGCGCCGGGCCGCCGTGATGCCGACCGTGAATCCGGCCAGGCCGGCGCCCGCGTCAGATGTTGTCATGGCGCCCATCCACCCGAGGAGTCGGGCACGGGGGCCACCGGCTCGCTGGAAATCGAAACGATGCCGTCGTCCACGCGCACGGCGTACACCGGCAGCGCCGCCGATTCGTCGTCCAGGCAGCGCCCGTCGATCAGCGAGAAACTCTGCTTCAGCAGCGGCGAGACGACGACGGGCACGCCGCCGCGATCGCCGACGATCCCGCGCGAGATGACCGCCGCACGGCCGATCGGATCGATATTGCCGACGGCATAAAGCATGCCGTTCGCCAGGAGGAACAAGGCGGCCTGTCGGCCGCCCTTCATCAACACCGCAGCGCCGCGGCCGGGAATCAGGTAGTCGAGACGGCACGCCCGCGTCCACCCGGTGGTGGTAGCTGCGGCGATGCCGGTGTTATCGATCACGGTCATCGGTGTCATCCTCCAAACGCCTTACCCATTAGTACCGACGTTCTGTTTCCATGCCGTTAAGCGATCATTTCCCCGGCGTGGCGACCGGCACCTCGGGCAGTCCCAGCAGAACGGGAACTTTCCGCTCACCGGATTCATCGAACGAGATCGTCGGATCGACCTCTTCCGGGGCGTTGACGAACGACACGAAGCGAGACAGCTTCTCTTCGTCTTCCAGCACGGCCGCCCACTCGTCGCGGTAGCCGGCGACATGCTGCGCCATCGCCGCCTCCAGATCGTCGGCGATGCCCAGGCTGTCCGCGCAGATCACCTGCGCGAGGTAATCGATGCCACCTTCCAGCGCCTCCTGCCACGACGCGGTGCGCTGCAAACGATCGGCGGTGCGGATGTAGAACATCAGGTACCGGTCGATGTACTTGATCAGCGTCTCGTCGTCGAGGTCGCCGGCCAGCAGCACCGCGTGCTTCGGGGTGAGGCCGCCGTTGCCGCCGACGTAGAGGTTCCACCCGTGCTCGGTGGCGATCACGCCGACGTCCTTGCCGCGCGCCTCGGCGCATTCGCGGGCGCAGCCGGAGACCGCCAGCTTCAGCTTGTGCGGCGAACGCAGGCCCCGGTAACGCTTCTCCAGCAGCACGGCCATACCAACCGAATCCTGCTGACCGTAGCGGCACCAGGTGGAACCGACGCAGCTCTTCACAGTGCGCAGCGACTTACCGTAGGCGTGACCGGATTCCATGCCCGCGTCGACCAGCCGCTGCCAGATCAGCGGCAGCTGTTCGACCCGTGCGCCGAACAGGTCGATGCGCTGCCCGCCGGTGACCTTCACATACAGACCGAACTCCTTGGCCACCTCGCCGATGGTGATCAACTGCTCGGCGGTGACCTCGCCGCCGGGCATCCGGGGCACCACCGAGTAGGTCCCGTTCTTCTGCAGGTTGGCCAGGAAGTGATCGTTGGTGTCCTGCAGCGCGGCCTGCTCACCGTCGAGGATGTGGTCGCTCGAGGTGGAGGCGAGGATGGAGGCGACGGTCGGTTTGCAGATGTCGCAGCCGGTGCCCTTACCGTGCTTGGCGATCAGGCCGGAGAAGGTGCGGATGCCGGTGACCTGGACGATCTGGAACAGCTCGGCGCGCGACTGCTCGAAGTGCTCGCACAGCGCCCGGGACATTTCCACGCCGGACTGCTCGAGCAGTTTCTTGATCATGGGAACGCAACCACCGCAGGAGGTTCCCGCGCTGGTGCAGGCCTTGATCGCGGGTACGTCGCAGGCGCCCTCCGCGATCGCCCCGCAGATCGCGCCCTTCGACACGTTGTTGCACGAGCAGATCTGCGCGTCGTCCGGCAAGGCGTCGGCGCCGAGTTCCGCGCCTGCGGGCGAGATCAGCGCGGCCGGTTCGGCGGGTAGCGGGCGGCCGACCAGTGGGCGCAGTGCCGAGTAGGCGGTGGCGTCGCCGACCAGGATGCCGCCGAGCAGGGTCTTCGCGTCGTCGGAGACGACCAGTTTGGCGTAGGTGCCCTTGGCCGCGTCGTGCAGCACCACCGACAGCGCGCCTTCGGTGCTGCCGTGCGCGTCACCGAAGCTGGCCACGTCGACGCCGAGCAGCTTCAGCTTGGTCGACATGTCCGCGCCCGGGAACTCACCCACGCCGCCGAGCAGCCGGTCGGCCACAATCTCGGCGGTGCTGTACCCCGGCGCGACCAGGCCGTAGCACACGCCTTCGACGGCGGCGCATTCGCCGATCGCCCAGATGGCCGGGTCCGAGGTCTGTAAGCCCAGGTCCGTGCTGATGCCGCCGCGCGGGCCCACCGCCAGGCCGGCGTCGCGGGCGATCTGGTCGCGCGGGCGTACACCGGCGGAGAACACGACCAGCCCGGCGTCGATCACCGTCTCGTCGGACAGCGTGACCCGCACTCCCCCGTCGGCCGCCGCGACCGAGGCGGTACCGACACCGGTGTGCACGTGCAGACCGAGGTCGGTGACCAGCCGCTCCAGGATGGCGCCGCCGCCCTCGTCGACCTGCGCGGGCATCAGCCGCGTGTTGTACTCGACCACGTGCGGGGTGAGCCCGAGCAAGCGCAGCGCGTTCGCGGCCTCCAGCCCGAGCAGTCCGCCGCCGACCACCACGCCCACCGCGCCGGGGCCGGCGGCTTCGGCGGCGGTGCGGATGCCGTCCAGGTCATCGATGGTCCGGTAGACGAAACACTCCGGGCGGTCGTGACCGGGCACCGGCGGCACGAACGGATAGGAGCCGGTGGCCAGCACGAGCGCGTCGTAGGCGAGCGTGTCACCGGCCGAGGTGGTCACTGTGCGGGCTTCCCGGTCGATCGATTCGGCGCGCTGGCCGAGCCGAAGTTCGACCAGGTCGTCACCGGCGTAATCGTTGCCCGGCAACGCGAGCGAACCGGCGTCCCAGCCGCCGACATAGGACGAGAGAGCGACCCGGTCGTAGGCCGGCAGCTGCTCCTCACTGAGGATGACCACCTGCCAGCGGCCTTCGGTGTCACGGGAGCGCAGCGCCTCGACGAACCGGTGCCCGACCATACCGTGGCCGACGACCACCGCGGTCTTACGAGCGACTGTGGCGTTCATCTGTTGGTCCTCCTGGACTGGATCGGATGTCAGGCGCGGGCCGACGAGCTGGTGGACTTGGACGGCGCGCTTGCGTGCGGACGGCCGGCTTCGACTTCGAGCACCAGCGTCTCGGCTTCGGTGACGACATCGGCTTCGGTCGCGACATCGGCATCGATTTCGGCGACGGCGCGGGTGACGGCGCGGGCTGTGGGGCGGCGCAGGAAGACCGCCCAGACCACCACCGCGCAAGCCACATAGAAGGCCATAAACACCCAGAACGCAGTGGTCGCGGACTTGGTCGAGGCGTAGGAGGAGCGCAGCACCAGGTTGATGGCCACACCGCCGAGCGCGCCGATCGCGCCGACGAAACCGATGAGCGCGCCGGAGGTGTTCTGCGACCACGCGGCCCGCGCGGCGGGGGTGGCGTCCAGGCTCCTGGACTTCGCGTCGAAAACCGACGGGATGATCTTGGTGACCGACCCGTTGCCGATACCGGACAGCACGAACAAGGCGATGAACCCGACGACCAGCGCGGTCATCACCGGACCGCTGGCCACGCCGTGGTTGCGGTCGGCCATCGTGCTCGCCACCGCGACCAGCACCGCGGCCCCCATCATGGCGCCGAACACGAACAGCGTGACCCGGCTGCCGCCGATGCGGTCGGCCAGCTTGCCGCCGTAGGGCCGGGCCAGCGAACCGAGCAGCGGCCCGAGGAACGCGATCTGCGCGGCGTGCAGCGTGGCCTGCGCGAGGCTGTCGCCACCGGCCTTGAAACCGATCTGCAGTACCTGGCCGAAGGCGAAGCTGTAGCCGATGAACGAGCCGAACGTGCCGATGTAGAGGAACGCGATCGCCCACGACTGCGGCACCTTCAGCGCCGTGCGCATGGAGGACAGGTCTGCTTTCTGACTGGGCAGGTTGTCCATGTACAGCGCGGCGCCGAGCCCGGCGAGCACAACGAACACCAGGTAGATCGCGCAGATCAGCGAGGCGTAGCTGTTGCCGAGGGCCGCGATGACCAGCAAGCCGATCAGCTGGATCACCGGAACGCCGATATTGCCGCCGCCCGCGTTCAGGCCCAGGGCCCAGCCCTTGAGCCGCTGCGGGTAGAAGGCGTTGATATTGGTCATCGAGGAGGCGAAGTTGCCGCCGCCGATGCCGGCGAACGCGGCGACCACCAGGAATGTCGTGTACGAGGTGCCCGGCTGATTGATGAAGTACAGCGTGAGCAGCGTCGGGATGAGCAGCAGGGCCGCGCTGAAGACGGTCCAGTTGCGCCCGCCGAACCGCGCGGTCGCGACAGTGTAGGGAATCCGCAGGAACGCGCCGACCAGTGTGGGCATCGCGACCAGGAAGAACTTGCCCGCGGGATCGATGCCGAACTTGTCGGTGGGCATGAACAGCACCATGACCGACCAGATCGACCAGATCGAGAATCCGACGTGCTCGGCGACGATCGACCAGATCAGGTTGCGCTTGGCGATGTCCTTGCCGCCTGCTTCCCAGGCAGCGACATCTTCGGCATCCCAATGCTCGATACGCGGCCTGCGGATCGTCGTCCGTGGCGCTTCCGAGCGGTTACGCGGCAGCGTGCTCAACAGGACCTCCCAAAGTCGGTTGGCCCCACGGTAGGAAATGGGTATTGCCGAAATGCTGCGCGAAATGACCGTCAAATCAACGGTTGCTCACGCTTCCCGATCACCCCGGGTGAGTTTCGGGTGAATGTTTCGCACAGGTGACACAGCGGTTTCCGCTCGTCACCGAATATCCGATCTCGAGTTCGGCGACTGTTGAGGTGTGGCACGCGCCATCCTCAGGCAGTTCACACGGCCACGCAACCCGAGCTGTGAGATTCGGGGACATCGGTGCGGACGCTCAGCTCCAAGTGTCTTCCAGCATGCGGGGTTTGCAGGCTTGCCAGGCGCCGATCAGCATCATGAGCACAGCCGCGGCGAGCAGGCCGAACGACGCCAGCCACCCGCCGGTCGCCGTGTGTAGCATGCCGAACAGCAGCGGCCCCAGACAACTCACCGTGTATCCGACACCTTGGGTGAAGCCGGACAGCGCCGCCGACCCGCCCGGCGTACGGGTGCGCAGGTTGATCAACGTCAGCCCCATCGGGAAGGTGCTCGGCCCGACGCCGAGCAGCACGACCCATAGCAGCGGCGCGGCCATCGGCGCGATCAACAGCCCGGCGAACGCGGCGAAGAACGCCAGCGCGCAGCCGACCACAACCGGGAACGGATTACGAAACCGCGCGACCACGGCAGGGGCGATGAGCGCGGCAACCAGGCCCACCACGGCGAACAGCGCCACCATCGCGCCACCGAACCCAGCGCTCGCACCCGCGTCGCGCAGGATCTTCGGCAGCCACGCGAAGATCGCATAGGTGGTCAGCGAGGTCATACCGAACATCCCCGCCATGCCCCAAGCGATCGGTGAACGCCACACACGTCCGCCGCGCGGCGCCTGCGCGGGCGCGGCCATCGGGCCGGTGTCGGCACGTCCCCGCAGCACACCGAGCCACGGCACGGCCGCCGCGAAGCCGAGCAGGCTCCATACCCCGAGCGAGACGCGCCATCCGTGTGCCTCGGCGACCGGCACCGCGGTGAGGGCCGGCACGATCGTGCCGAGCTGCACCATGACGATGTACAGCGAGCTCAGCGCGGCGACGTGATCCGGGAAATACCGCTTCACCAGCGGCGGGATCACCACGTTGCCGATGCCCATCCCCGCGAGCGCGAGGGCGGAGAAGCTGAGCAGCCCCACCGTGCCCGACATGAACACCCGGATCAGCATGCCCGCGCCGGTCATCAGCATGGCGGTCAGCGCGGTGCGCTCCAGTCCGAGCCGGGCGGCCAGGATCGGGGAGAGCAGTCCGGACAGCGCGAACATCGCGGTGGGGACCATGCCCATGACACCGATAGTGGCAGTGCCATAACCGATTTCGGCGCCGATCTGCTCGGCGAGGGGGCTGAACGCGGTGACCGCGACCCGCAGGCTGAGCGCGGACATCAGGATCGCCACCAGCACCAGCAGGCGGCCCTCGGTCGACCCCCGTCGAGGACGCTCGATCAGGACAGGACCCTGGCGAGGGGCAATTTCCGGGAGGGCAGTCACCGAGAAATCATAGGATGACAGGATGATGAGCGGCAATGATTTGTGAGCAGCGGTACTCTGTCGACGTGCAACCCGTCCGCCGCACCAGCCTCATCGCCCAGGTAACCGAGCAGCTGCGTGCCGAAATTCGTTCCGGCCGTTGGCCGATCGGCTCGCGTATTCCCACCGAGCCGGAACTCACCGAACTCACCGGCACCGGCCGCAACACCGTGCGCGAGGCCGTCCAAGCCCTCGTGCACGCGGGCATGCTGGAACGTCGCCAAGGCTCGGGCACGTATGTGATCGCGGCTTCCGACCTCGGCGGCACGCTGGGAAAGTATTTCGCCGACGCCGCGGACCGCGACGTGCTGGAGCTGCGCCTCGCGCTGGACACCACCGCCGCCGCGCTGGCGGCCCGCCGCCGCGACGACACCGACATCGCGAACCTGCTGCGCCTGCTCGCCGAACGCAACAAAGAAGGCCGCAACAAAGAAGACAACGACGACCAGGCCGCGATCGAGGCGGACGTGCGGCTGCACCGCGCGATCGTCGTCGCGAGCCACAACGCGGTGTACCTCGAGTTCTACGACTCGCTGCTGCCCATCATCGAACAGGTCATCCGCACGCAAAGCGCGAAGTTCGACGACTCCCGCCCCGAGGAGCACACGGCCTTGGTGCACGCGGTGATCGACGGCGACGCCGAACGGGCCGCGTCGGCGACCCGGTGCTTGCTCAATTCCCTCATCGCCGAATATCCGGACGCGCGATAAACACAAGGCCTACCAGGTAACCAACTGGTCACCATCGGAATCCGGCTCCGGTGAGCCGGAATTGCCGGGAACGTCATCGAAGGCCACCGCGACGCAACAACCGCCTCCTACCTTTATCTCGACCACAGCTAGGCACTCGATACCGCCGGCGGCGACAACGCCGTGATGAGGGCCGGTCGAGCCGAATCGAGAGGAAGCCGATGACCGCCGTAGCAGCCACCGGCCAGCAGTCGCAGCCAACGACTTTCGAATACCGCAAACGCGGACGCTGGATCGACCACTGGGATCCGGACAACGCGAGATTCTGGGAATCCGGCGGCGCGAAGACCGCGCGCAAGAATCTGATCTTCTCGGTGTTCGCCGAGAATCTCGGCTTCAGCGTCTGGGTCATCTGGGGCACCGTGGTCACCAGCATGGGCGCCGCGGGCTTCGACTTCCTCGCCGGCCTCGGCAAAGGCAATCCCACCGCGGTGAGCAACGCATTGTTGCTGACCTCCACCCCCACGCTGGTCGGCGCGGCGCTGCGCATTCCATATACCTTCGCCGTCCCCAAATTCGGCGGCCGGGCGTTCACCGCGTTCAGCGCGGCTATGCTCCTGCTCCCAACGCTCGGCCTGGCGTACTTCGTCAACCAACCCGGCACGCCCATGTGGGTCTTCCTGCTGCTGGCGGCGCTGGCCGGTGTCGGCGGCGGCAACTTCTCCTCGTCGATGGCGAACATCTCGTTCTTCTTCCCGGAAGGGAAAAAGGGTGCGGCACTCGGCATCAACGCCGCGGGCGGCAACCTCGGCGTCGCGCAGACCCAGCTCATCCTGCCGCTGCTGATCACCCTCGGCACCCACATCATGGCGAAGGATCCCGGCGGCTACCGGTTCGGCATCACCCTGTCGGTGCTGGTCTGGATACCGTTCATCCTGGTCGCCACGTTCGGCGCGCTGCGGTACATGGACAGCATCGGCACCGCGAAATCCGACGGCAAGTCCTACAAGCTGGCGCTCACCAGTCGGCACACCTGGGTGATGTCGTTTCTGTACATCGGCACCTTCGGCTCGTTCATCGGGTTTTCCTTCGCCTTCCCCACCCTGATCAAGGCCAACTTCCCGGACCTGGCCAAGATCGGCTGGATCACCACCCTCGGTAATCTCGCCTTCCTCGGTGCGCTGGTCGGCTCGTTCAGCCGTCCGTTCGGCGGCTGGGTCTCCGACAAGGTCGGCGGCGCCAAGATCACCGCGTTCGTGTTCGGCGGCATGTCGGTCGCGGTCGCGCTCATCATGGTCGCGCTGGAGCTGAAGAGTTTCCCGCTGTACCTGACCGCGTTCCTGCTGCTGTTCGTACTCACCGGCATCGGCAACGGCTCCACCTACCGGATGATCCCGATGATCTTCAGCGCGCAGGCCAAGAAGTACGCGGCCGAATACGGACTCGACCACACCGAGTCGCTGGCCTCGGCCAAGCGTCAGGCGGGCGCCGCCATCGGCGTGATCGGCGCGATCGGCGCCTCCGGCGGCTACCTGCTCCAGCAGGCGCTGCGCCTGTCCAACATCAACTTCGGCACCATGGCCCCGGCTTTCTGGGCCTACGCCGCGGCATTCCTGGTCATGGCGGGCGTCACCTGGTGGTTCTATCTGCGGTCCTCGTTCGCCGTCCAGCGTGCCCCGTCGCTGGCGTACGCGAACGTATAACCGCCGCAGCGTGTCCCGCGGTCCGGACCCCGCGGGACGCGAGCGGAGGGCCGCCGTTCCCTTCCGGCGAGTCCAGCCCCACCGCACGGGACAGAACGCCCGCCCGGGTGAACTCCTTTGTCCGGTAACGGGTCCTGGCCCGCACTGGGACGACGGGCGTTCGGTTTCGTCGTGCGCCGGACAGCCAGGTAAAACTGCTCATGCCGCTTCCGCGTCACTTCCGGCCATGCCATCAGGCCGCCCCGAGCAACCAGGCGCGCAGTTGCGCGTCGTCACTCAGCCCGATCAACTGCACCAGTCCCCAGTTCTCCCGGTGGCTCGGCGCGGTGCGCAACCGGCTCTGCCAGTCGTCGGCGTACGCACGGAGCGCGAGAATCACCTCGTCCACCGCGTCATCGAAGGTTGAGCCGTCAGCCGCGATGGGAAGTCCGCGCAGGAGTACAGACCAGCCGCCGTTCTCTGCCACCACCTCGGCATTGGCGGCATACAGCCTGGTCAGGGCATTCCGCAAGCGTTCGGCATCGACGACCGCGACACAATCGGCATCCCGCCGAACAGTGGCGACTCGGCCTTGTCCCGCGGCATCCAGCAGGTCCTTCAGATGTGCACGGGCCTCGGTATAGCTCGCGTAATGCACAGCGGACATCACATAACCTCCATTCGCTCCATCCACTACCGCGAGCACCTGCCAGTACGTCGCGTACGTGCATGCGCTCACTGGTGGACCGACCCGCGACACAAGAGACCGCCGAATCGAATCTGGACTCCGGTGGGTCGAGGAGTCGACGACCGGATCGTTCTTCGGGGGCAAGTTCGGCACGGGCATCGGACACCAGCCATACGCCCCCCGTACATGATGGTCAATAGGGCAGGTGGACGCCGTCGCGCACTTCGGTAACTGTCCGGGTGATCATCTGCTGCAAGGTCGCGGCGACGCGTTCGTTGGTGGTGGGTTTGATGGTCAGCGTGTCGGTGCCGAAGGTGACGTAGCGCCCGTCATCTGCGACGTCGTTGAGTTGGAAGTCCTTGCAGCCCTGAGTATGTCGGTTGTCGACGCTGCCCATGGCGTAGACGCCGACGTGACCGATCAAGGTCATCGCGCGGGTGAAGAACCGCTCGAACTCCTCCCGCGGTGTCGGCCGCCACGCGTCGCGGACCGGCGGCCGTGGCCGTTTCAGCTCCTCAGCGGAGACCTGTAGTTGCCTGCTGCGCCCCGCACCGCGGCCGGGGAACACATCGACCACCGCGCGCGCCACTGCATTCGCGGGCAACAACGTCAGGACGACATCACCGCCTTGTTCCTGGTCCGGGCCCGGCTCCTGCACCGCGACCGCCCCGTGCTGGTAATGCACTCCGGCATGCGCACGCAGCCTGCGGTCGCGCCGGGCGCCGACGAATGCGGCCAGCTCCACTCGGGCCTCCGGCGCCAGTAGCACCTCGACCGCACGCAGCAGAGCGTCATCGATGCGCGGGTGCAGCGACCGCGCCGCATCCTGCCGCAACCGCAGACTCTCCGACCGGAACTCCGTCGTGTACTGGTGCCGCAACGGGTAGGGCAACACGTCCCGTCCGGTGGACTCCCACAGAGTCCGGAATTCGAGCGCGGTGAACCGCCAGTTTCGCACGTCAGCCATGGGAAATGTGCTCACGGCGCCGGGCTGTCACCGATAACCGGCGGTACCGTCCGGGGCAGGTCATCGAGCCCGGTGAGCTCATTACCGTGTTCCTGGGTGATCAGGTAGTCCGGAATACCCTTGCTGGATTCATCATCGGATTTGCCGCCGCGCGCACCGGGCGCCATCCCGCCTGGCATGCCGGCCATTCCTGGGCGGCCGGACGGGTTTCCCGATCGTGCGACAGCCGGGACGGCTCCGGGACTATTTTGCGTGCCCGACATCGAACGTCCCGGGGGCGGCGCCGGCACACCCGGCGTGCCGGGACCAGTTGGGCTACTGGGACTTCCTGGGCTTCCCGGCGTGCTGGGATTCGGGCTCGCCGGGGTCCCCGGAGCGGTGGTCGAGGCCGGTGTGGTCGAGGCTGGTGTGGTCGAAGCCGGTGTCGTCGACTCCGGATCAGGGCGCCTCGACTGCGGGGTTCCAGCCGGGTTATCCGTGGATTGTGGGCTCGCAGGAGTAGCCGAGTCATCGATCGAGTTGGCATCGGGAGGGTTCGAGCCGGGAGATGGCGTGCCCGAAGGGTTTCCGGTGCCGATGTTCGTACTGCGCGGGGCGGGACCACCCGGGTTGGTGTCGCCCGGATTCGCGACCGGCGCCGGACGGGGTATCACGGGCACATTGGTGTCGGACTCCAACACCACCGGGGCATACACGGTGCGCAGCACGCGCAACGCCTCGGTCTTCGCGTTGTACTCGGCGACATCGTCATTGCGCCAATCACGTCCGGCAAGGACAGAGCGGAGGTTGTCGAATCCACTGCGATGTTCCGGTGCGTGCGGGACGAGTTGTTTGGTCGGCTCCAAACCGGTCAGCAATTCGGCCAGCTTGTTACTGGTCAGCCTGGCCGCGTTCGAGACCTGCGCGCCCTGTGTGGCGTAATCGCTCACCGCGCCTGCCGCCGAGTCGCGTGCCGCACCCCGCCACACGCTCGCGTCGGTTCCGCGAGCCATCTCCTTGGTGAAATCATCGAGCGAAGCCTTGGCACGATCGGCGATGTTGTTCCAACTGGCGATCAGGTCGCTGACTGCGTTCAGGTCGACGTGGTCGACTTTACTGCGCAGTGTGGCAACGTCATACTTTTCGAATTCATCCGAATCGAGCACTTCCCTGGGCCGGAATCGGCCTTGGAAGCCGATATCGGCAGCCCGGCTGCGCACACCGTCGCGCTGGCGGTTGTAGGTGTCCTGCACACTGTATGGATCGACTTCCGGCCGCAACTCTTCACCGGCAATCCAATCGGTGACGTTACGGAGCACGATCGAGCCAAGTCCGTCCGGCAAGCCCCCGAAACCCATCAGCTCACCCGTCCGATGACATCCGACGCACGCACGAAACCCACCAGCAGCAACATGATTCGACGGCTCATCCCCACCCTCTCGACCCGCGGACCCAGGGTTGCGGCCCACAGTAGCAGACGATCAGCAGCACGCACCCGCCCACGCTTCAGGATCAGCACAACTGGACAACCTGCCGGAGGGTCCCAGCCGAGGTAGCTGTCGTTGGAGGCAATCGTTTTTCAACCACGCGGAGAGCCACGCCCAGGCGCTCATCCAGTGACAACGGTCCAGAGTTGCAGCTCGGCCTCACGAGATGGCGTGCCGTTCCACGGGTGGTCCTGGAAATCTCCGTCCCGCAGCTTCGCTTCCTCCCTAAAATTGACATCTTTGTCGGCGATATTGAGGACAGCAGTGCGCGCGCCCAGTTCCGAACGCTTCAGTGCATCAGCGATCTCGGTGGCGATCGGACGCAACGAGTCGGGATCCTCCGAGCCAGGTACGCACAGCTCGAGAGTGACGACGTCAAGGTTGGGACCTCTGTTGGAGGCGACTACCAACCCGCTGATCACCTTGACCCCCGCTGGTAATTCCAGGTGCGCCACGAATGGTCCGAGGGGATCGGAGAGCGGCCCCGACGGATAGCATTGGCGTGTTGATGCCGACGTCGGCACCGATGTCGGTTCGCCGGTGTGCGTACCGCATCCGGCCAGCGCGACGAGGGCGGCGACCGCCACCAATGATTCAGCCATGGTCCGCTGCCGCGTCATGAGAGCTCGACCGCCTTCCATTCCTTGGGGTTATTGTAGGCTCCGGGGAGCGCATCCGGCCATTTATTCCCCGGTAGGCCCCACGGGTTGTCAGCGACATCTGCGAAATCGTTGGCGACGATCATCTGTGTCTGAACCTGACTCGCCGCCGCACCGATCAGCTTTGCGGCAACAGCAAATGCGTCATTTACTGCGCGAACCATTCCGGGGGCGCCATCGTAAATCAGGACTACGGAAGCAACCTCCTCGATCGCGGCCGCCAAGGCCGTCAAGTATGTCGAAATCTGATCGACAATATTTCTGTACAAATCGAGACCCGACTTGGCTAGATCGATGAGACTTGTACTAACTCTCCGCGACATTTCGTGCACGCTAGTCATAGCTTTTTCTTGACTTGCCTTAGAGTTTGCGAACCGCTCCTTGGCACCGCCCTCCCAGTAACCGTTTAAGCTGTAAAGCGGGTTATCTTCTTCGTTGAAGCCGGTACGCACCGAGGCGGCAACGGCCTGCCACTGGGCGGCATAATCAACAAAAGTAAACGGTGCACCTATCCCTTCCAGGACCTCCTCCAGTTTATCGAGAAGATCCTTCAACTTCTCCTGAGCGTCGTCCCTTAATCCGGTCGCGTACGCCCAGGCAGCGGGATAAACCCATTTCAGCCGATTGACCGTGTCGTTGATCTTATCCGGCATTTTCTTCCACTCATCGAATTGATTGCGGAATTCGTCTACAGCCTTATCTAGATCTTCCTTTGTGACTACAGGTGGTGTCATAAGCTGAAATCCATATTTCCGGTGATAGCCTGGGTCTGCTGGGCCTGCTTCAGATCTTGCTGCTCGTAAGCATTTGCTGCGGTATGCAATGCGCCGCCCATTCTGTCAGCCTGCTCGGCGCCTTCGATCAGGCGCGCTTGAATGTAGTTCGCCGTGTTTATGTAGCGATCCCATGGGAGCTGAAATATTCCCGCTTGCAGTCGCGAGAACTTCAGCCCGTCAATGCGCCTGCTGCCATTGAGGAGTTCATTGCGAACAGTGTCGGACCACGCTTTGGCCGCACCCCTCAGATGATCTGCTTGTACGGTTAGATCTTCAGCCATCAGGCATCCCTTCGCAGTCGGCAGATGTGTTCTACAAGACGCTCCATCAGCTGGTCATCGGACTCTTGTTCGAGGTAGGGATCGCTGACCAGGACTGGTTTCATCGCGCGAATCTGCTTCGCGCAACCAACGATGTCTTGGGCGATAGCGAACTCCTCGACGGAGGCCGCCCAATTTCCATCGATGCCAATCGAGCGCAGCCCCGAGCGATCGGCCTTCACGGTCAGCGCCGGTTCGTCGAATTCCGTCAATCCCGGGCCGTGGGCAACATATGTCGCTCGTCCGATCAACCTGTCCAACGTTTCCTTGTACTCGAAATGGCTACGAGTCTGCAATAAGGTTGGGACAATCGAACGCATGGACGGAAATGTTGGTGTGCCAACCCTTCCCGACTCCATCATTCGAATTGCTCTTTCATATACTGCATAACGATATGCGGACAGGATTGAAGCGCCATATTCCGCTGGATCGTACGAACGCTTCCATGTGCGACTCAATTTGACACTATTCGGCAGCCCTCCGTCATCTATTTCGACGTGAACAAACGATGACTTCGAAGGCGGGGTAAAGGCGATCTCGTCCCGCGCCACGGGCTCCCGAGGTGGCGTGTTCGAGTCTTGAGCAGGCACGGTTATGAAGTCACTGCCGTCGGCATTTGCAAAAATATCGTATTCGGAAGCGCCATGATCAGGTTCATCCCAATAGTCCGGATCATCCCACGGTGGCGGAGTGTATGCTGTCACTTATCCTCTTTCACAGTTTGTAGCGTTCGACGGTCACAGCCAGTAATCCTGCCAGTCGCGCAAGCGACCACTGGATGCGCACTGAAAGTGCTACTCATCAGCCCGGCTGTTCGGTGGCGTTCGCGATCTGGGCGGCGTTCTCGATGTCTTGGCCTGTGATGCGCTTGAAGGAGATCGCCATTACCTCGCGCATGTTCTTCACGGTCTCGATCTGTTCGAGAATGACCTGGTCGATCGAATTGGCTTCGCCAGTAGCTTGCTTGACGAACTTCTTTTCGAGATCATGTGCCATATTGAAATCACCGAAACCCGAAACGTTCTGGGTTCTACGGGCCGCGAGGAGCAGTTCTTCCAGGTCAAGGATGTGCTGGTCACACGCCTTCGCACAGTGGTATGCGGCGTTCTCGTCATCGAAGTACAGCGCCCCCGCTCGAGCTTGGCCGACAAGCCGACTCCAGAATGATGCGTTTCCCTCACTCATATACCCCTCCCCGATCAGCGCGGTAACACAGGAACAATCGACTCACCAACGCGGTACAACACGGCGCATGGGTCCTGGAGATCGTCCTGGCCAGGCCTGTTCAAAATGGCCAACTGCACAGCCCCTTGAGACGCCGGAAATACGACATCACAACCAAGGTTCTTCGACGCCCCTTCGACCCTGAACTGCCGACCTTGACGGCCCGCGACCGTCACATCGGCGAAATCGACGTTTCCAGGCTTGCGCTCGAATTCCGACACTGTGCGACCAGTTGAGTACACCGTGACGAAGTACTTGGGTGCTCTCCAGCCGCAGATCTCCCAGCCGGACTGATGCACTCCGGCGATACCGGACTCCTCGGTTGCCGGATCGGCCCCGGCCTTCAGCACCACGTCGTCAGGAATCCCCGTGCACGGGTCGAATAGGGCCTTCACAGTGGTTGTGCTTGTGGTGGTAGCCCCATGCGTTGTGTCTTCACACGCAACGACACCTAAGGCGAGCAGCGAAGTAAGAAGCCCCAATGTGATTCGATGACCCATCCCCACCCTCTCGACCCGTCACGGCTCAGGTTGCGCCAACAGTAGCAGACGAAGGCCTCGGACCGTGGTGCAGAGGATGGGGCCGCCGCCCGCTGGTTATGCGGTCGATTGGTCACGCAAGCCGGGCGAATTCGCCCTCCTTCAGACCAGCAGCGAATGCATCCCACGCGCGAGGCGTGAAGACCAGCGCCGGACCCACGGCGTTCTTCGAATCACGGACACCGACGTGACCAGCCTCTAGCCACGCGACTTCGACACACGCATCCGCCTCGCCACTGCGGGCAGACTTGAACCACTTCGCTCCGGATAGGTCGATGATCATTGTTCCTGTCTCCTTGCGATGTTCCTGAGCAGGTCTCTCGATGGTCGTTCTTCCAGGGCCGCACCACTGATAGCTGCATGAATTTCCCAAAAACGATTTACGTCATCGCCATCCTCGAAAATCATCGTTCCTATCGCTCCTTCCGTATAGACGACGGATGGCTCGTTATGCGGGAATTCGATGATGATGTACGGCGGTATCGCCAGCCCACCTGGAAAACCAGCAGTGAACGGAACAACTCGGATAGAGACGTTGTCCCGCGTACCCATGTCGGCAAGATGACGATATTGCGAAGACATGACTCGGCCGGAGCCCACCACGGTACGCAGCACCGACTCATGCAAAAGGAATTCGGCTTGAATCGGCTTATGCCTTCGGGTGAGGATTGCTGATCGTTGTATTCTCCGTTCTACGAGCTGATCAGCTTCGTCCCCGGTACCCGTCGAGGCGGCCGCTCCCACACTGCGGGCGTAGTCAGGAGTTTGCAACAGACCAGGTATGACAAGTGATTGAAAGAAGTGCAGTTCGGTTGCCGCAGATTCCAATTGGAGATATGTATTGAATCCCGGTCGGATCAGGCTCTGGAAGTCTTCCCACCAGACCCTCGCGCTGGACTGCGTTACAAGAAGTTTCAGATATTCGATTCGATCCTCCGGTAGCCCGTAGAACTGACAGATGTAATCCACATCCCGAACCTTGACCTTCTCGTTCTGGCCGAGTTCGAGCCGACTCAGTGTCGATCGGCTGAACTCCAGGGCTTCGGCCACCCGTTCGAGCGTGTAGCCGCGAGCCTGGCGCGCGTCGCGCAGCGCTCGGCCCAGCTGGCGATGCTGCAGCGTCGTCCCGCTGAGGTCTGACTTGGTACCCACCATTCCGCTGTTCCTCCCCTGCTTCCCACGTTGTGACCGTGTTTTCCCACGGCGAGAGTCCTCGTGCACCGAACTCAGGAAGCTTTCAGGGCATACGCGCCGATTGCCGCGCACCGGCCGTTTCGAGCCTCGCTCCGCGAGTACGCACCGCAGCATAAGCGCATGCCCGAACAACACGGAAGACCAATCGAGACTGTGACGAATTCCCCGCTGGCAGAAAGGACTGCGGCAACCAGCCGGGACCAACCGAAGGCCGTGGGATTCTTGCGGGGCGAGGTGTCGCAGGGCAATGCACCCCGGCACGCGATCGCCATCGAACGACATGCTCGCTCGCTGGGCTATGAGTACGTCTACACCCTGCGGACCCCACGCGATAGCGCCGATCCAGTCGGGTTCGCGCTTGGTGTCGCCGCCGGGCTCGGTGTCGCGGCGATCGTGGCCTACGACCTGGCACATGTCGACGATCGGCCCGCCCGGGTGTGCGAGGGCTTCGACCTGGAAACCGTGTGTCCGCCGAGCACGTGGGCGCGAGTCGCCGCGCCGGCTGCGGCCGTCGAAGACGGGACGGGGCGATGAATCCGGCTGCCCTGCTCACCCCAGGTGGGGTGTGTGGACATGCGGACGTGGCTCTCGCGCATCACCAGATGCAGGCGCATCGCGGTTGTCGCGTCCACCAGTGCGCATGGAAAGCGGCCGCGTACCGCACGCTGGTGGTGGCGGGTCGGCTGACGCCGCAGACGCTCAGTCCACGCGAGCGCGCCGCCGCGCGCGGCATACGGTTTCCGCCCCACGAGGCATGCGGTGTCGCCGGCGCGCGCCCGGCCGTACGCACAGTGCAGGAAGTGCTGGCGCGGCTGTCGGAGCCGGCGACACCACCGAAACCCTTTCGGGAGTGAAGGTTGCATCGGACCACTGTCGACGATACCCACGCTGGATGGCGGTTGGTGGGACATCGCATCGAGATCGTCTTCCTGTGCGACGATCGCGAGTCCACACCCGCCTACCGGCTGCGCAATAACGGCGAAGTGGTGCCGATTCCCTTGGAGCAGTGCGGATTCATCGCTTTCGATGAGCAATCGCTGCCGGATCTGACACTCGTGCGGGAGTGGTTTCCGCGCCACTTCCAACTGTGGGACGCCGTCCGCAGACACTACTGGCAGGTACTGCTGCCGTCCGCCGCCCGACACGTGGAATTCGGTAGCGACGCACAGTAGCCCCTCTGGCGTGCGCCACTCGCGCCGTCACATTTCTCGACGTCCGCATTCGGTATGCATATCACCCTGAGCGACCGTCATCCGCGGACGCAGCCCGGGCCGCAGCTGGGGCACGGACAGTTCAGGGGGCGCCACCTGACCGATGGCATGGGCAGCGTCAACGAGGCACGGCGGGCGGATCACCGGGCTTATGCAGGACCCCCACGAATTCGTGCGGATCGAAACAATCGACATCGAACAATCGACGAGGACAATGCGCAAGCGGCGAAACACAATGCGACACAATCCGAAACCGACACAGCGACGACCATCGGCGCCCACCATCCGATACCCACCGAATGCCACGATCGACGCACTCCTGGCCACGATGATGGCCGAATTCAGCACCGAATCGACCAACCCCGGCCTCGACACCCTTCACTTCTGGGTGTTTGCCGGGGGCAACACTCGAACTACCCAGCAGACAGCCCACACTGCGATCGTCCTCGATCCCGACGCAGAACGCTCCCCCATTCTCGACGCGGCGGAATTGCTCATCCGCAGATTCATGGTCCGTTTGTGGGGATTCGGGCTGGCCTACCGGACGATCGGCGAAATGTTCACCGGTCCAGGAGCCGTCCCGCCGGACGCGATACGCGCCGCCCGAGCAAGCCGGCTCCACGAGCGCGCCGGAGCCGACGAAATGTGCGCGGCAACAATTTTCGATGCTCGCGGATTGAGCTACACCGCTCTGACATACACCCACCTACCCGAACTCGGACCGACGCCGACCTGGACGAACGACACCAGCGCCAACACCACCGCCTGGATCGAACTGTTCGATCAACGCGCCGTCGCGGCACACGCCTGGGCAGCCGCGATAACCCTCGACCCGGACCGCAACCACGCCGCCATAGCCCGCCTACGCACACCATGAAAGCCGTAGACCGAGCTGGCAGCGACAGGTGGTCAGCCTCAGCGACCGTTTTTACCCAGGATAATCAATGATTCAAGACCCGAGTTCACGGGTCAAATCGATCAGGAATTGCGCTGCACTACGGACTTGCGGTTCGGAAATTTTTAATTTTCGTTCACCGCTTCCGGAATTGATCAAAGCCGTGTTGACGGTGAGTGTGCCCTGCCAACCGTTGACCTTGGTAGCGATACGAACCGCATCGCCGGTTTGATTCAGCCACACCTTTTCCTCGTACCCGTTTTGCGGAATATAGCTCGGGTCGCCTTTAAGTAGGGGAGGATCCGTCTCACTCGGCAACATGGCTCGAAGCCGTGTTTGCCCCACCCCTACCAAGGACGCCTGCCTTATGGTACATGTAGCCCCCTTGGCTATTGGCCCTTCTGGTTTATCGGACCCGTATTCGATACCCACATCAGCTATTCCAAGGTCATTTGCAAAGAAACTCAGTGTTCTATTACATTGATCGCGGATGGTATGGCTAGAATCTTTTGGCACAGAACTACTGCTTATTCCGCACCCGGGTATGAGCGTGACGGCTATAAGCCCTACCGTCGCGCCGACCAAGCGTCCAAGGGCCCTACTCAATCGCCACTCCTCATCTCAGTGAACACCGGATTACTGCGTCCGCCTATCCGTATTTACCGACCACCTATTTGTGCCATCGGTGACGGTCGCGTCATCAAATCCGGCGGATTCGTTGACATTCATTGGCGGCCACTTATTGTCCGGAAGACCATCAATATCCGAGCTGGACTGTGCTATCCGGTTTCCATTGATAATGCTGTTCTGGGCCGACGAGGCTATGCTTCCAACCGCTAGAGCGATTGCATTGTATGCATTGCCAATAGATGCTGCAATTTCCCCCGTCTGGGCCGCCGCAAGAGGGCCGGAAGCGACAATACCATATAACTCGCCGAGACTAGTAAGAAACGATAGAATCGCTTCGACTATCTCACGGTAAAGCTCCAGTGTCTTTACAGCAACATCCTCGAGTGCCGCCGCTATTGTTTCACAGGACGCCGGGATCGCCTGTTGCGTGCACGGCCTCTCCTGCCGCGCTCGACAATTTTCATACGATTCGGCAGCGATGCCGGACCAATGGGCTTTGAGCGAGGTCTCACTGATCTGAGTTCCAGCATTAGTGACCGCACTTCCAATATCGCGCCACGTATTGGCGTAGTCGATAAATGTAATTGGAATTGCAATGCCTTTTATTAGCTCAGTTAATTTGGTACCAGCATCTTTGATACTTCGCTGTACTTTGTCCCGCTCTTCCCACAGCCTGTCAACGATCTCCTCAGCGCCGAGCCCACCCCCAATACCAAAGAAACCCCAACCGGAAATGCGAACAGCCTTAACGATATCCCCAAAGGCGTCGTTGACCTTATCGGGATGCCCTTCTAATTCCTTCGCCTTGGTTTTTATATCCTCGATACTAGCCTTCAGATCTATGCGTTTCTGGGGATACTTGTCTTCGCTCATGCTTCGGCGCTACCTCAGTAAAGATTACGGATCTCGTGCTCGCGCCGCTCGTCCTCGGCTTGATATGTGTCCGCGACCTGGCGGAGAGTTCTAGCAATCTCGCTGAAGACTTCTATTCCCTCCTTCATTCGATCGTGCACGAAATCAGGAGCGGATTTATAGCTGTCGTAGGCAAGTGCGAATACACCCGCCTCAAGCTTTTCGAATTTTGCTTTCTCAGTGTGCTTTCGTGCCTCTTCCAAGGCGGCCGATGCTTCATCCCAGTTAGTTGCAGCGCCGCGTACTTGATCTACCGCAACCGAGATAGCGTCGTTGGACGGTCCGGCCATATTAAACCCCCAGCTCCTCGATTAGATTTTCGCGATGACGAATATGCTGATACTCGAGATCCTCGATAGAATAACTAGAGTAATCTCCCCGGATCTTGAAGGTAGGGCGAAGCTCTCGGACTCTATCCGCGCAGAAAATAATCTCATCAACAATCTGGGCAGGATCGACCTGCCGCGCCCATTCCGGCCATATTCGTATGGAATTCATTTTAAAGCGGTTCGCATTAATTGAAGTTACTGGTTCGTTCTGAATCCACACTCGACCGTGAACCTCGAATCCCTTCCGGCCGAAAATGCGCATTTGGGTTTCACGATAATCAGCCCAACTTGCAGTTTCAAGCAATAGCGCTAATATCGTACGTTGATCAGGAACTGCACACTCGTGACGAAATTCTCCGCCAAAAAATCTCCCAGATTTGATGGTCCCACCCAGGTAGATTCCAATCGCTTGTTGGTACGCGCGCATCAATTCCCTACCAGCGTCATTTCCATCCACGTAGCGGTGCCACTGCGGGCTCAACTGTATTCGTGTCGGCAAGAGTCCGCTATCGACCTGTAAAGTTGCAAATTTGGAACCATTCCAGCTTTGCGACTGGCCTGTATCAAATGGCCTCAAATTTGAATCTACAGTCCGGGAATGCTGCCCAACGGATTTCGGATAGGGGCCTACATTCTGCGGAGGCTCCGAAATAATCCGTGGGGATGGCGGAGAGTGATTGGGATTTCTTCTATTCACCTCTAGGGGCTCATCATCCCAGAACTCGTCTGGGTCGTCATAATGGTTGAACCACCCTCCGGTCGTCATCACAGCGCCTCGCGGCAGATACGTGTAGACAGCGGACTATTCGTTGAACTCGACATCACACCCCCTGTTAGCATATGCTGGGCCGACCTTGGCCCAGCAAGCGACCATCATTCCGGCAGTTTTGCGCGTTGTCAATCCGGAGAATATTTGACAGGCACTTCCAGCGGCGATCGCCTCCTCTGTCGATTAGGAGCTTATCCGCCGTGGCCCGCAACAAAATGTATCGAAGAGCCCCTGCGGACCAGCCCACTTAGCGGTCGAATCGTGCTATCGCCAGACGGCATGAGGACCCGCTGAGGTAGGAGGGGCCGAGGGCCTTGTTCCGTCATCCACCATTGCGACATGCCTGTTTCGGGTACCGAGCGGCCACAGCTTCCCGAATACAAGACCTAAGAAGAGCTGAAGAGACTCCCAGACGAGATCGCAAGCCAGATCGAGCTGTGGAACCACCGCGTGGTCTGGGGGCGCCGTGTCCCTTCGGACAGCATCGCGATCGACTTTCCGTTCCTGATCACCATTCCCTGGTCCGAACTCGAGTTCTGAAGCGGCGGGACCATCGACCCGAAAGCCACGCCTGCTGAATCGAACTCACCAAGTGCGGTATACGGCCGTCTCGGACACCTGAACGACGCGAGCCTCCACTCTAGTGTCCCGCCGCCGGGAATTCGTTGAGTAAGTGGGTTGTAGGCTCGCCTGGTGGCGCGGACGGGTCGGCCGGTGGCCGAGGTGGTGTTGACCGACGAGGAGCGGCAGACGCTGCAGCGGTGGGCGCGGCGGGCGAAATCGTCGCAGGCGCTGGCGCAGCGTTGTCGCATCGTATTGGGTTGTGCGGCAGGTAAATCCAATAAGGAAGTGGCTGTAGAGCTGGGGATCTGGCCGCAGACGGTGGGTAAGTGGCGCAACCGGTTCGTCGCCCGGGGTATGGAGGGCTTGGTCGATGAGCCGCGGCCGGGCGGGCCGCGCACGATCACCGATGAGCAGGTGGAGGTGGTGCTGGTGGCCACTTTGGAGCGGCAGCCGGCCGACGCCACGCACTATCGATCCAGGCTCTCGAACGCGACATCCGCGATTGGATCGCCGTCTGGAACGAGAACCCGAAACCGTTCGCCTGGACCAAGACCGCAGACGAGATCCTCGAACGACTCGCCTCATATCTTCAACGAATTCCCGGCGCGGGACACTAGAAGCCTGACTCACGCCGGGGCGGACAAAGGTGGGCTTTGAACATCGCGCAAGGGACGGGGGAGCCGGTGTTGCGGTCTGCGTCGCTGGATGATCTCGCGGAGATCGCCGCACTTGAGCAGACGGAATTCGGCGAACTGGCGTATCCGTACTTCGCGCTGCGCCAACTCTTCGATCTGCACGGGACGCACCTGCTACCTCGCCGCCGAGCACGGCTTTCCGCCGTCCCTGCCCGATGAGCAGTGCCTGCGCCCTACTCTGGATACCGGACACGAAACGGGGCGACAGGGGGCGAGCCTGTGTATATCGCGAAAGAGGTTGGGGCGCCGGTCTTCCGGCTGGCCGTCTTGGCGGATCTTACGCAAATCGGCGCGCTGGAGCAGACGGAGTTCGGCGAGTTGGCGTACCCATACTTCGCGTTGCGGCAGCTTTTCGATCTGCACGGAAGTCATTGGGTTGTCGCCGACCTGGATGGCGCCGTCTGCGGCTACGCGATGGTGGCGCTGGGCTCGCGGCGGTGTGCGTGGGTGATCGGGCTCGCGATCGCCCCGCACTGCCGTGGGCGCGGCTATGGTCGGGCGCTGCTGGATGACGCGCTGGAGCGTTGCCGGATCGCCCAGGTGGACGAGGTGTTCCTCACCGTCCGGCCGACTGATCAACTGGCGTCGAACTTGTACAAGACGGCCGGTTTCGTCCGGATCGGCTACGAAGAGCACTACTTCGGCGCCGGTGAGCCGCGCGACGTCCTGGTACGGCGATTCGCCCGCCCTCCAGGGGCAGCATCGATCACCGATCCGGCCTCGGACATCTGGCGCAAGCCCGGGCGAAGACCCGAGCCGAGCAGCTGAGCGGCGTTGGTATGGTGAATATTACGCCGTCATGACGGACCGGCTGCGGGGGGAGGATCTTGATGACCGAATACGAGAACCCGGTCACCCACCTGCAGTTCGGGAATTCACCCGACATCTGGATCGACCAGCACGCCACCGGCTACGCCCAGGAAGTCGCGGATTACCTGGACGAGTTGAGCGCCGGGACCACACAGCCGGACGAGAAGCCGCTGCTGGATTCGTTCAACAATCACGTCGAAAAGGTGGTCACCGCTTTCGATCACACCAAGATCAAGCATCGCGGTGACAGCCTGCTCTTCTCCGCTATCTACACCGCCGCGGCCGACGGCACCGCCGCGATGGACGAGGTGCTCCAGCGCGCGCACGTCGAACTGCTGATGGCATTGCTGGCCGCGGAGGTCGAACTGCGCGGACCGCTGAGCCTCAGCCGGACCCAGAACATTCGCTTGGCCGAGATCTACGAGGATCTCGGCCACCGCTTCCTCGCTGCCGCGCTGCCCGGCCGGCGCGGCAAGCCCTTTCTCCCTGGGCACGCGGCCATGGCGTTTCTACGCGCCGCGGGTCTCCACGCGCTCAACGAGGACGTCGACGCTCAGGACCGGTGCGGTCTCGCGTTGGCCCGCGCACGCAGGGCAGCGACCTATCCGGCGTGGCGACGCAGTACCGGATGGATCTCGGACCTGTTGTGCGGCTATGGCTATCGGCCGTTCCGGCTGCTCGGCTGGATCGCCGCGCAACTGCTGCTGTACAGCGTCGGGCTGTGGTTGAGCACGTCCCTGCCGATCACCACAGCGCTGCACATCTGCCTGATCAATTTTCTGAATCCGGTGGGCCTCAGCGATCTCGAAGAGGTCGGACTGATCGGACGCGCCCTGCTCATGGTCGAGGCGTACGCCGGGATCGTATCGACCTCAGTGTTCTTCGCATTGCTGGTCCGCCGATGGTTCCGGCTGTGACCGGAGGTCAATCCGGCGCGTTGATCGTGGAGCCGCGCATGGCGGCCAGCGTCGCCACCGACATCCGGTCGCGCAGCTGACCCACCCGCGCCGACCATTCCCGGGTGAAGCCGGGGTCGCGGTCCAACTGCTCCCACAGCCCGCGCAGCGGCGGGGGCGTGTGCGCACCGGGCATCCAGAGGTGCGCGAGGTGGGTGAGCAGTGGCGCGATGAGGGCGGCCGATTCCCTGCTGGACGCGGGGTACAGATCGGCCTCTTCGACCACCGTGTCGGCGACGGTGAGCAGCCAGTCGTGCAGCGCGAGATCCTCGCAGAAGCGATGCGCCATCTCGAGTTCCGACTCGTCACGCACGGTGACCAATACTGTGCGGACCAGCTCGTCCTGCAACTGGAACGTCAGCGTCGGCTCGGGGATCTCGGCGAGCCGCGCGGCCCAGCGCAGCCGCGCCGTCCGGGTCTGCATCGGCGCATGCTGATCCAGCCGCACATCCATACGAATCCTGGCGAGCAGCCGCTGACTGATCGACGCCAGATCCAGGACGCCGTCGGGCTGCTCCCCCGCCGCGAGAAAGCCGGCGGTCAGCTCACCGCTGGTCGCCTCGGTGACCTTGGACAGCACCTCCGTCACCCCGACCCGGGTGAGGTAGTGCGACCAAGTCTGCCGCTGCCGCACCGCAGCCGGCACGACCGTGGTGTGCGCCGAACTCAGCAGCACCCGTCCACCCGCGACCACCGCGTTGGTCGCCACCGTGCCGATCGCGCGCACGCCGCCCCGCGGCCCGGTGGCCAGCTGGCAATCGACCCCGACCGCGGTGGTCGGCGACGTAGCCAGCGTGGTCGGACGCTCGCGCCACAGCACCCGGCGGCCGGGTATCAGCGCGAGCAGTTCCTCCAGCAAGTCGCGGCCGAGCGCCGTCGAATCCGGCACCAAGCAGGTGCGGACCTCGCCGAGCAGAATCAGCGGACGCGCAGCGGAAGGCGCCGGCGCCGCGTCTGTTTCGGAGTCCGCGCGCTGGGATCTTCCGGCCAGTCGCGGTTTCCGCACCGACCGGTGGTCGCGCCTGTCCCGGGCCACGGCCGCCAACCGGCGCAGCCGCTCGCCGTGCGAGGGGTCAGCACCGCCGGAACCAGCCCGCGACGATTCGCTCATATCAGGACCCATCCAGCAGATAGTGGCTCATCCGCTCGGTCGCCTTGCGCGGCACGGCGACCGGGACATCCTCGTCGCCGCCCCGCGCCGTGATCTGTTCGATCACTTCCTCCTCCAGGTCGACGTGATCCAGGATTACCCGCACCGCGTGCTCGATACCCAGATACCGCTGCGGCAGCAGCGACAGCGACCGATAGGCGGCGAAGGGTTTGGCCTGCGGGTTGAGTTTCACGACAGCGGGCATCTCCCACCACTGCCGCGGCCACCCGTCCTCCGGTCGCCACAGCTGCGGGTCCACGATGGGTTCGCCTTCGTAGCGCAACATCCCGAGCCGCAGCAGCTGCCAGATCGACGCCAGGAAGGGGCACGACCATTTGGTGTGCACCTCGGCGCGTCCGTTCACCTTTTTGGTCTGCTTGCTCCACATCTGCACGTCGAGGAAGATCGAATGCTCGCGCCGGCCGAACTCCTCCGGCGGTTCATACGGCAGGCGGTGCATGGCCTGCCCGGGCTCGTCGTCGGAGGCCCGGCGCCCGTTGCACAGCCAGCCGGACTCCGCGGTGGGCGGACGCCGTCCGTTCGAGCCTTCCGGCGGCTCGGCCACGATGCGCGCGGCCACCATCTCGGCCAACGGGATACGCCGATCACCGGACGAGCCGGACGGCGCCTCCCAGCATCCCGCCTCGCGGGCCAGATAGTCGATGGTCACGCCGCATTCCGCGGCGGCGCCGAGCAGCTTGCCGAGGATTTCGGCCGGGTCGGTGTCGTGCCGGAAGTAATCGTCGATCAGGAAGCAGGTGCTCACCCGCGCGCGCGGCCCGTACTCGGCCTGCGCCGCGGCGGTGAAGGCAGGGATCAGTGGCGCGATCTTGCGGAACTGCGCGCGGATTCGATCCTCGCCGTTGCTGAGATCGTTCATATAGAAGTGGCCCACCTCGATGGACAGGTGGGACAACGGGACCTGGGCGACCCGCGGACGCTCGGTCGCCTCGCTGTAGCCAGCTATGTGGTCCAATGCTGATCGACACCCCTTCCGGCATCGTGCTTTTCGCGAAAGCCTAGGCGAGTTCGGAGCTATTCCCAGGTGGCGGCGTGCAGGAGGCGCCCGGCAAGCTGATTGAAGGCGGCGGATGTCTCCTCGTTGGCGATGCTGTTGGCCACATCGGCGTCCAGGATGATCTGCTCACGCCATTGCAGCACCGGCTCCACCGGGGTTTTGCCCAGCAGGGATGTCGCGCCGAGGCGGTTCTTGCCCGCCAGCGTGACCAAAGCCCCGTTCTGTTCCTGCAACCACTTGACCTGCGCCGCGCCGGGTCCACCGGTCATCTCGTTCACCTGCGGCACCGCGGTCCGCACGTAGCGGATGTTCGCGAGCAGTTTCTGCGGGTCGTGCCGGTACTGGCTGCCGGTCTCCAGCAACCCGTGCGGACCGTGGACCAGCCCGCTGGCCGCCAAGATGTGCTGGCGGGTCCAGCGGTGGAAAACCAGCCAGCGCACCGTTTTCGAAGCCAGCTGCGGAGCCGCCGTCGCGCGCAGCGCCAGCTCCATCGCCAGTGAGCGGCCCGCGCTCAGGTCCACGAAACAGACCTTGAATTCCTGTTCGAGTCCGACGAACAGTTCCGTGCAGCGGCGGACCACGTCGTCGTTGACGTTGTCGAACTCGGCGCCGCCTTCGTCACCGGGGAACAGTACGAGCCGTCCGGTCCTGGTGCGCATCTTGCGCAAGCCGGCGCGATCGGTCTTCGCGCGCACGTCGATCTGCCGGGCGATGCCGTTCTTCCCGAGCAGATACTCGTGCAGTCCGTCGCCATCGGGGGTCCCGCGCTCCACGGAACCGATTTCGAACAGTGCGCCCGCAGTCGGTGAACCGAAATCGAAATCGAGATAGGCCACGCTCAGCCCGCTGAGGCACAAACGGTAGGCGAGGTTGCAGCTGGTCACCGAACGTCCGGTGCCACCCTTGTCGGAGGTCGCGAACACGATCATGATTACGTGGCCCTTGTCGCGTCCATGCGGGCATATGCCAGCTTGTGCAATTCGCGTAGCGCGTCGGCCGCGAGCACGAACGCCGTGCCCGCCTGCCTGCGGGCCACCAATTGCCTGGCCTGCTCCAGGTTCTCCTCTACCCGGTCGAGAGTGATCCGGTTCTCCGAAACGTCATCGATGCTGACACTCAGCATCTCTTGGTTGAGCAGATGCTCGGCCTCGTTGAGCAGTTCGACCGCGCGCACCACCATCGCCGGCGAGGTCAGCGGTGGCTCGCGGAACGTGCGGTCCGCCGTGACCAGGCATTCGATCACGCGCTCGGTCATGTACCAGGACGGCTGCGTCTCCCGCGGCGTGCCGTTGCCGAAGGCACCGGCCGGGTCGTCCCAGAGTCCGGCCCCGCGGCCGGAGCTGATGACGCGCGCTTCCAGATGATCCATGGTCGATTTGGCCAGATCCATCAGCCGGTCGCGGGCGGTGATATTGCTGGAGAGCCGGGCTGCCTGCAACAGCCGTTTCAACAGCACGGCAGCGAAATCCGAGACCTCCCACTGCAACAGCGGGCCGTTGTCCACGGTCTCAGTGCCACGCAAGGACAATCGCACGCCGGGTGCGTGCATACGCACCGCCGGGTCATCGCGCGTGGTCCTGCGGATGATCCGGCCACGTCGGGCGAGTTCGTCGAAAATCGCCACGGCTCTGGTCAAGTCGTCATCCGAAGCGGTCCGGTTGACCAGATCCTGGATCAGCACGGCGGACACGATAAGACTGAAGTAGTCCGACTCCTCGCCGTCGGAGGTGCGCCACGGGATATCTTCCAGCGGCCACGAACCGGAACCGAACCGGGCGACCGTCGACCAGTAGCGCTGGGTCAGGTCCCAGCGGATCCGCAGCGCCTCGGCCAGCCGGTACTGCTGTTCGTCGAGCAGGTCCAGTTCCCGGGTGCGTTGCGAGATCAGGTCGTTGATGCCGTCCAGCGCGATGACGGTGAAGTACAGGTAGGGGCGCGGGTCGGCGATGCCGGGCTGCTCGGCGATGGCAGCGTCCACGAAGTCGACCGGGGCCGAGTCGCGAACCAAGCCCCAGCTCCAGCCACATTCGAACAGCAATTCCTCGTCGTCCAGCTCGGTATCCGGCGTCTGCCCGAGCGTGATGTCATTGCGCAGCCGGGCGCGCACCCGCTCCAAGCTGCGTGTGATGCCCTCGGCGACCGCCTTGGTCGGCGCATCGCTCTGATTGAGCATGCCGAGCATCACTTGTCCCGCATCGGATTTCAGCTCCACGGTATTGACCACGAAACTGCGCACCAAACCGGTCATCGCGGCGGTGAGGCGGGCGCTGAGCCTGCCGGTGAGCTGCTCGATCCGCTCGATCAGGTTGCCGCGGCCCTCCGCGCGCACCCAGCCCTCATAGACCCGCAGAAAGCGCAGCCCGGCCAGGCACAGCGTCAGCGACATGGAATACGAGTCGACGACCTCGATATCCCGCTGCACCGCAGTGGGTTCGCGATCGTCGGCGGAGCGCAAGTAGCTGCCCGCGGCGAAAATGGGATCGCCGTCCGGCGCACCGTTGCTGTCCGGTTCGCCGTTCGGTCCCACCCGCTCGGTGTTGCGGGCGATGTAATCCTCCAGCAAGGCGATCACGACGGTCCCGATCTTCGTCTGACCGCCGAACGGCGACAGCACCGAGCCGACATCGTCGGCCATGCTGTCGGGACGATCCAGCGCCAGGCTTTCGATCTCGGTCGCCGGATACAGCAGGCACAGCAATTGCTCGGAATCGCTGATCGAATTGGCGGCCACGCGACCACCCCACTGCCACGCGGCGCCGTCCCAGGACACCGACAGCGCGGCGCGCCACAGATCCAGAATCTGTTGCCGCGGTTGAATTCTCACCCTGCCCCGTCCTCAGCCCCTCGTCGCGGACCGCGCTGATCTCCGAACCCGGCGGAGACTCACGGCGGCGATACTGCGGAAAACTTAGCACGGGGGGACACGCACGGCGTCCGGCTCCGAGCGATTCGACAGCGGCTGCCTCGTGCCTTCGCTCGGCCCGGCGTGGACCGCAGCGTGGTCACCGCCGGCCCGACCGTTGTCGCACTGGACAAAAAGCCATTACCACCAGCGGATATCGCGAATTCAGAGAGTCAGCCGAACCATATCGGCCGTGCGCGCCAGACCGGGCAACGCCTGCGGCGTGGAGCGCGGGTGCAGCGCATGCACCGCGAGCCGGAACATGACCGCCCGCAACAACATCTGCGGCCACTCCGGCAGATCGGTCCAGCGATCCAACAGCCCGTCATCCGCGCCGCCCCAGGCCAGCGCGTCGACCACGATCACCGCCGCCGCCCACGGCACGGGCCGCCAGTACGGGGTGATATCGGTGAGACCGGGAGTCCGGGCGCCGGCGAACAACACGGTGCCGAACAGATCGCCGTGCACCAATTGCGCGGGCGTCCGCACCGGCTTGCGCAGCGTGGCCAGCTGACCGATGAGCTCCAGGCTGCGCCGGCCGTCCGGCGAGGTCGACAGCAACCCACCGCCCGCGCGCAAACTGCGCAGCGGTACCGCCTCCCACGCGGCGCGGTCCGCGGCGACGAACACGTCCACGTCCACCCAGGGCACGACCGGCGGCTGCGAAAGGAAGCGGGGCCGCTCCAACTTCGCTGTCGCCTGATGCAGCCGCAGCGACACCGCGACCACCTCGTCGTGCCGTGGTTCGGGCGCGCCTTCCAGATAGGTGTCCGCACGCCACCCGGACACGACATAGCGACCATCGGTGGCACGCACCGGGTGGGCCAGGCGCAACCCGTCCACCCGCAATGTCTCGCGCACTTTCGCCGACCATGCCGCGCGCGCGTGATCGGCGACCGGACTGAGCACCACATCCCCGCAGCGCCAGCCGCCTTCCCAGTCGCCAAGGGCGATCGGGGTCACTTCGCGCAGACCGAACGTGCCCCGCACATGCTCGGGAGGTTCCACAGAAGTCACGGCCGTACCGTACGCCGTACCGGTTTCGGCTTGGCCGCGGCGCGCCGTGGGCGGCTCGCGCCCGGCGCCGCAGCCACCGCCCGGACCACGGTGCGGCGAGCTCAGGCCCCGCGATCGGAACGCAACGCAACCCCATCGGCTCAACCCTGCTTTTCGAGCGCAGCGAGACCGAGCATCCCCCCGTCCGAGCCACACAGGGGCCGCGAACCCGCCGCGCCCGCGCGGCCGAAAACTCAGTACACCGGCAGCGACTTGTCGATCTGGTTGGCCCAGGCGATCACGCCGCCTTGCAGGTGGGTGGCGTCGGCGAAGCCCGCGCGCTTGAGGGCGGCCAGGGCTTCGGCGGAACGCACGCCGGTCTTGCAGTGCAGCACGATGGGACGGTTCTGCGGCAGCTCCGACAGCGCCTCGCCGGACAGGATGCGGTCCTTCGGGATCAGCTTGGCGCCCTCGATGTGCACGATGTCCCATTCGACTGGCTCGCGCACGTCGATCAGCTCGATCTCCTTGCCCGCGTCGAACAATTCCTTGAGCTCGCGCGCGGTGATGGTGGACCCGGCCGCGGCCGCCTGGCCGTCCTCGGACACCACCCCACAGAACGCCTCGTAGTCGATCAGCTCGGTGATCGGCCGGCGCTGCGGGTCACGGCGCAGCTTGATCGTGCGGTAGTTCATGTCCAGTGCGTCGTACACCATCAGCCGGCCCAGCAGGGGCTCGCCGATACCGGTGATCAGCTTGATCGCCTCGGTCACCATCACCGATCCGATCGATGCGCACAGCACGCCGAGCACCCCACCCTCCGCGCAGGACGGCACCATGCCGGGCGGCGGGGCCTCCGGGTACAGGTCGCGGTAGTTGATGCCGCGCCCGTCCGGCGCGTCCTCCCAGAACACCGAGACCTGGCCCTCGAAACGGTAGATCGAGCCCCAGACGTACGGCTTGCCGGCCAGCACCGCGGCGTCGTTGACGAGATAGCGGGTGGCGAAGTTGTCGGTGCCGTCGACGATCAGGTCGTACTCGCGGAACAGCTCGACCGCGTTCTCGGGTTCCAGCCGGATCTTGTGCAACCGCACATCGACACCGGAGTTGATCTCCAGGATGGAGTCGCGCGCGCTGTCGGCCTTCGGGCGGCCGATGTCGGATTCACCGTGGATGACCTGGCGCTGCAGATTGGAGGCGTCCACCTCGTCGAACTCGACGATGCCGAGCGTGCCGACACCCGCGGCGGCCAGGTACAGCAGGGCGGGCGAGCCGAGCCCACCCGCGCCGATCACCAGTACCTTGGCGTTCTTCAGACGCTTCTGCCCGTCCACGCCGAGGTCCGGGATGATCAGGTGTCGGCTGTAGCGGGCTACCTCATCCCTGGTCAGCTCCGCGGCCGGCTCGACAAGTGGCGGCAGGGACTTGGGTGATGACACGTCCAGGACTCCTCGAATATCTTGGCCGATCGGACGGCGGTACAGCGCCCTTCGCGGGCGCCGAACTATGCAACACCGACGACCGAACGGTTCTTCCCGCTACATCTGTTCCCAGTACATCGTGACGCATCCTGTGACCCGCCACGACAACCGCCCCGCCACGTCCTATCCACGCGGGTAGGGCCAGGGGTTGAACCGGCAGCGCTTGCCGTCCATCGGGACGACGCCGTGCGGGTCGAGGGCGGCGATGTCGTCGTTCTTGGTGCCGAAGGTCTGCTGCATCATCACCGGCGCCAGCCCTCCGTCGGTCTCGCACGGTTGGTGTTGTTGATAGCCGATGGCGTGGCCGACCTCGTGGTTGATCAGGTACTGCCGATACGACCCGGTGTCGCCCTCGAACGCGAGTGCGCCACGCACCCAGCGGACCTCGGAGAGCACCACGCGGCGGCTACCCGCGTTGTAGCAGGAGGTGTCGATCGGGATGTCGAAACCGCACTCCTTGCGGCTCGATCCCCGTGAGGTCAGCGAGATGCGGAAGTCGGCTTCGCCCCGGTCGACCCGGCGGAACGCGAACTTGCCGTCGTGCGCCCAGCTCTTCGGATTGGCGAGGGTGGAGTCGATCATCGTGGCGACGGCCGAGTCACCGCCGAAAGCGGAGGTGTCCACGCCGTCCTCGATCTCCACGGTGTAGCGGAAGACGCTCTGCGTGCCGGTGCCGACCTGGGCGGTGGTGCCTGCCACGACGTGCCAGACTCCCGCGCCGGTCTCGGCGAACGCACCGCCCTCGGGCAACGCACCGGTGGGCAGATCGGTGGGAAAATGCCCGTCCCCGGGCGGGGCTCCGATGATGCCCGCGGTCGCGGTACGCGGACTGAGGCTGCCGGGCGCGGGCGGCACGGCGACATTGCTGGGGCTGGCGCGGATCGCGTCCACGACCACCAGCACAGTGATCACGGCCAGTACCGGGAGGGCGTACGCCCGCCAGCCGTAGGTCGAGACGAATCTGCCGAGAGCGCTTTGCTTCTTGACGTCCCGGTCGGGGCGGGCCCTGGCTCTGCTCTCGTCGGGGGCGGTGGGATCCCAGCGGGCGCGCAGCGGCTGGTGCGAACGCTCACCGTTGCGGCGGTAGCGGCCGAGCGGATCATCGATCGATACGTCGTCCTGATTCCGTTGCAGCGCAGTCGAATCGGGCTGGTTTCCAGATGATTCCGGAGTATCCGTGGAGCGCTGCCGGTTCCGGGCCGGCCGGCCGGGTGATGCACCGTCCGAGCCGGACCGCGTCGCCGCCCCGGTTCGGGCCGCTCCGTCCGAGCGCGCCTCTGGCCAGGTTCTCGCCATGGGGCCCGACCCTACGGAATCGGACGAGCCGCAGCCAGCCGGGCTACGCGCACCGCGCCCCCCGGCAGACGTGCTCTCCGATCGGTCGGTCACGCCGACCAGCGTCTCACAGCAACGATCCCCACTCATGACCGCGCCCCGTCCGCACCCTGCTCGACCGTGCGAGGCCACATACTTCGTCGTCGGTCCAGGCGCCGGCGCCTTCGCGCACGAAGCACGCCTTGCCTGCGGCAACCTCACTGCATGCGGCAATCTCGCCTGGTGGCACCAGTTATCCGGCCCCGATCCGCGCGCGGGCGACAACCGGGTATCGTTCATGAGATAACCCGGTGCGCACCCCTACTGCCGGGGAACCGACTGGGAGAGCCGACATGACTGACCTCGTGGACCGGATGACGTCGCGCAGATCCTCGTCCGGGGCCACGGCACCCGCCAAACGCGGTACCCGACTTCCGCGCGACGAGAGACGTCAACAGTTACTCGCCGCGGCAAGTGAAGTCTTCGTACAGCGCGGCTATCACGCCGCCGGCATGGACGAGATCTCGCAGTGCGCTGGGGTGAGCAAGCCGGTGCTATACCAGCACTTCAGCAGCAAACTGGAGCTGTACCTCGCGGTGCTGCAGAACTACGTGGACATGCTGGTGTCCAGCGTGCGGCAGGCGCTGCGGTCGACCACCGACAACAAGCAGCGGGTGCGCGCCGCGGTGCAGGCGTACTTCGATTTCGTGGACAACGAGATGCAGGGCTTCCGCCTGGTCTTCGAGTCCGACCTGACCAGTGAGCCGCAGGTGCAGCGCCGCGTCGAGCAGGCCACGGAGGCGTGCGTGGACGCGGTCTTCGACTTGGTGGCGCACGACTCGGGCCTCGACCCCTACCGGGCGCGCATCCTGGCCGTCGGGCTGGTCGGCGCGAGCCAGTTCACGGCACGCTACTGGCTGGAGGCCGATCGGCCGATCCCGAAGGACGAGGCGGTCGACACCACCGTCTCGCTCGCGTGGGGCGGCCTGAAGCACGTGCCGCTGCACCCGATCGGCTGAGCCACCCGCTCGGCTGAGCCGCAGCCGCTCGAAACGCGACGAGCCCCTGTCCCCGAGCGATCGGGGACAGGGGCTCGTTGCGTGTGGGCCGGACGCCGAGGATCAGACCGCGGCGAAACCGACGCGACCGCTGGCGGGCGACCCGATCTCCACGTACGCGACCTTCGAAGCCTGAATCAGGAACTTGCGGCCCTTCTCATCGGTGAGTGACAAGACCCCGCCGTCACCGCCGAGCGCACCGGACACCAGCGCATCGACCTCGTCCTGGGTCTGGGTGCTGTTGATCACCAGCTCGCGCGGGCTATCCGAAATACCGATCTTGACCTCCACGGCCAACCTCCGAACCTGAGAGTCCTGTGCTGTCGAATCCAGGCTAGTGCTCCCCCGCCTCTCCGCGAATATCGGCCGTACCAGTCGGGTGGCGCTGGATTTGCGTTCAGGTCCTGCGTTCGGTGCCGCTTCAGGTCTGGGTGTGCCCGGTGAGTTACCCATGTACCTGCGAAATCAGTCGTTGCGTTTGGGTGATCGCGGATTGCGGTGTTCGGCAGACAGGGCGGTGTCCGGCTGACCGGGTGGTGTTCGCCGTTCGAGAACACCGGCGGGGTCGCTACTTCCTGTAGTTACTTCGGCTCGATGACCTCGATCTCGAGCTCGATCCGCACGGCGTCGCTGAGCAGGCCGGGCAGGGCGGGCCCGACGCTGAAATCGCTGCGCTTGATGGTGCCGGTGGCGGAGAAGCCCGCGTGCCGGTTGTCGGTCGGGGCGAAGTGCTCCACGCCGCCCCACTCGACATCCAGGGTGACCGGCTTGGTGATCGTCCCGATCGTGACCTCGCCCTCGACCTGGAAGGTCTGCGCGGCGACAACCGGCTTGGTGGTGCGGAAGGTCAGCGTGGGACGGTTGGCGACATCGAGGAAGTCGGCGGCGCGCATGTGCTCGTCGCGGCCCGCGTTACCGCTGTCGAAAGAATCGAGGTGGATCGTCGCGTCGACGGTGGCCGCGCCCGACTCGTCGACCACGAATTCGGTCTCGAACCGGGTGAATCCGCCACGCACCCGGGAGATGCCGAGATGGCGAACGGTGAAGGAGACCGAGGAGTGCGCGGTGTCCAGTGCCCAGGAACCGGCTTTCAGCTGAGTTGTCGTGGTGGATTCCGAGGTAGATGTCATGCCTCCGACAATGAACGGACCACAGTCCGTTAGCCAGACCGGCCTTATCCTGGACCTGACAGGGCGCGGCTAACCGGGCACGATGGGACGCATGGCTCGTAACGGATTTTCGGAGTTCCTCATCGCACGGCGCGCCGAATTGCGACCCTCGGATGTCGGGCTGCCCGAGGGCCGGCGGCGCCGAACGCCGGGCCTGCGGCGCGAGGAGGTCGCGGTCCGCGCGGGCGTCAGCGCCGACTATCTGGCTCGGCTGGAGCAAGGCCGCGACACGAACCCGTCGATAGCCGTGATCGACGCGCTGGCCGACGCCCTGCTGCTGCGCGGCGACGATCGCCAGTACTTCAGCATGCTCGCGTTCGCCCCGGGCAACCAATCCCGTTGCCCGGGCCGCGAAGCCGCCGAGGAGCAGGTGGCCCCGACAATCGAGAAGATCCTGCACGCATTGCAGCCGACTCCGGCGTTCGTGGTCGGCCGGAAGCTGAACGTCCTGGGCTGGAATCAGGCGTGGGCCGATTTCGTCGCGCCGCTCGGCCTGCTGGACGGGCCGGGCCAGCCCAACTTGGCGTGGTACACCTTCACTCACCCTGCCGCGCGGCATATCCTGCACAACTGGGAGTACGCCGCCGACACCTTCGCTGCCACGCTCTGCCGCGCCAAACTGCATTGGCCAGGCGATGATTCACTGCGGGAGACGATCGAGGCGCTGCGCAGGCTCCCGGATTTCACGGATCGCTGGAAGCCGCACCGGGTCGGCGTCTCCGGCTCGGGCACGCTCGAACTCGACCACCCGGTGCACGGGCTGATCGAAATACCGTACGAGACCCTGGAGGTCGACCGCGACCAGAGCGTGGTCGTCTGGCTGGCCGACCGGGCCGGCGCACACGCGCCGGGCCTGCGGCTGGTACCGACCGGGCGGTGAACAACTAGCTTTCCGCCGGATCTTCCGCCGGGTAACGAGGGATTCGCGTTCAGGTCCTGCGTCGGCGCCACACGGGTGCTGGGCGTACCCGGTGAGCGTCAGATGCCGAGGGCCACCATGCGTTCGGCGTGGCTGGTCTGCATCCGCTCGAACAGCGCGGCGATGCCGTTGAGATCGCCGGTGGCGGTGAGGAGCAGATCGGTGAGTTCGTCGCGCTGCGCCATGACGTACTGGGCCTGGGTGATCGCCTCGCCGAGCAGCCGCCTGCCCCACAGCGTAAGACGGTCGCGTTCCGAACGGCTCTCGGTAACCGCCCGGCGCACCTCCTCGACCACGAATTCGGAGTGCCGGGTCTCGGCGAGCGCGTCCCGCACCACCGCCGCTACGTCGGGAGTGAGGGCGCCGGCGATCGCGGTGTAGAAGTCCGCGGCGATGCCATCGCCGACGTAGAACTTCACCATCGACTCGAGCCAGGTCGAGGGATCGGTGGACGCGTGGTAGTCGTCCAGCGCCCGGACGAACGGCGCCATAGCGTCGAAGATGTCCACGCCGCGTGCGGCGAGCGCGGACTCGAGCGTCTTGAAGTGCGCCATCTCGGCCGCGGCCATCGTCGCCACCGCGACCTTGCCCCGCAAGGTCGGCGACAGCTTCGCCTCTTCGGCCAGCCGATAGAACGCGGAGATCTCACCGTAGGCGAGCACCGCGAACAGATCGGTGACGCCAGGATGGCTCGCAGGGATGGAGAGGGTTGCTGGGTCGGTCGACGAAACACCTAGCGCGGCAGGTGACTGTGCTCCCATGCGCCCCAGCGTAATACTCGGCGCGGGTTCTGCGGGCTCAGCGACGAACTTCTCCAGATAACTCGCTGTCGTGTCGCGCGCGTTCGACCCGGCAGGATCTCCGAGCTGTCGGCGGACGCGGTTTGGTACCGGACCAGCGCAGCGGCGGTGCGCGCGCGGGTCCCCACCTCGACTGAGGCAGCCGGGTGATCACGTCGGCGGGTCCATCGAGCAGCAGGACCAACGCGGGCGGTTTCGCCCACTCGACGCGACACGCCCCGAGCCGGACGATACCGCGCCCGATGTCGTTGCGGAGAATAAGCCGGTTCCGGCGGGAACCACGCCGGGCTCTGCTCGGCCCGCCGGGCAGCGCCGCGGCGTAGTCCGCGCCCACGCCTCGGGCAGAACCCGGCCCGCCGTGTACGGGTGGATCCGGCCGAAGCCGCCGGCCCGGTCGCGGGCTCACTGCTGCGCGCGGGGCGGCGCGAAATGCGAAGGATGTCTGCCGGTAACCACGCAACCCGTTGCCGACGCCGCACTCCGCGACGCCGGTTGGAAAATAAGCGACGGCGGCCGGCGGCGCGAGTCCGGTCCAGATTTGCCGCGCCGGATGAATTGCCATGTGGCACAGCGCGCGTCGGCGCCCGCCGTGGTGAAAGCGTGCCGCAGTGTGCACCATTTTCGATAGCGCGCCGCGGCGGCAATTCGAGCGACGCACAATATCACGCTACAATCACCGTGGACAACGGAAAGTTTCGCTCGACCGAGTTGCCAGGCGCCGCACGCACGCGAACCCGCGGGACGGTGTCAGGACTGCCGACCAGTTTCGGGTGCGAGGTTTCGTTGGACAAGAAAATGTGCGCGCACCAGTTCCGCGTCACCACTGCGCCGCGCCGATGTCTTGCGAGGTAGCCGCCGTTTCTGGCAGGCGCCCGGCATCCGGAGCGTGGCCGGGTGAGTATCTCCAGCGGAATCGTGGTCGTCGTGGACCGCCCGGTCCGCCCCATCTCGTGCGCGCGGGACGTGATTACGAGGAAGGCACGAACCTGAGCAAGATCACCGTAGATCAGGAACCTGGGCTGGCGGATACCCTGTTGACGGCCGAACTGGACGCAACGCATACCGCCCCGACTTTCGCCGAATTGGGCGTGCGCGCGGAAATCGTCCGCGCGCTCGGCGAGATCGGCATCGAACGTACTTTCGCCATTCAAGAACTGACCCTCCCACTCGCGCTCGCCGGCGAGGATCTCATCGGCCAGGCGCGCACCGGAATGGGTAAAACCTTCGGATTCGGCGTGCCACTGCTGCATCGGATCGCGACCGCCGAATCCGGCACCACACCGCTGGACGGCACGCCGCGGGCACTGGTCATCGTGCCGACCCGCGAGCTGTGCCTGCAGGTCACCCAGGACTTGGAGAACGCGAGCAAATACCTGACCAACCACCAGGGACCGCTGCGGGTCGCGTCCATCTACGGCGGCCGGCCCTACGAGGCGCAGATCGCGGCGCTGCGGGCAGGCGTGGACGTGGTGGTCGGCACGCCGGGCCGACTACTCGACCTCGCCGACCAACAGCACCTCATCCTCGGCAAGATCGGCGTGCTCGTGCTCGACGAAGCCGATGAGATGCTGGACCTCGGCTTCCTGCCGGACATCGAGCGGATTCTCGGCATGGTCCCGGACAAGCGCCAGACCATGCTGTTCTCGGCGACCATGCCCGGCCCGATCATCACGTTGGCCCGCACCTTCCTGACCCGTCCGACGCATATCAGGGCCGAGGAGCCGCACGACTCCGCGGTGCACGACCGCACCGCCCAGTTCGTCTACCGCGCGCACGCGCTGGACAAGGGCGAGCTGATCGCGCGGATCCTGCAAGCCGACAGCCGCGGCGCCACGATGATCTTCACCCGGACCAAGCGCACCGCGCAGAAGGTGGCCGACGAACTGGCCGAGCGCGGGTTCGCGGTGGGCGCGGTGCACGGCGACCTGGGGCAGATCGCCCGCGAGAAGGCGCTGACCAAGTTCCGCAAGGGCGCCATCGACGTACTCGTCGCGACCGACGTCGCCGCCCGCGGCATCGACATCGACGACGTCACGCACGTCATCAACTACCAGTGCCCGGAGGACGAGAAGACCTACGTGCACCGGATCGGCCGGACCGGCCGGGCCGGGCGCACGGGCGTCGCGGTGACCCTGATCGACTGGGACGAGCTCAACCGCTGGTCGGCGATCGACGGCGCGCTCGGGCTCGGCATCCCCGATCCGGTCGAGACGTATTCGCGCTCGCCGCACTTGTACGCCGACCTCGGCATTCCCGAAGACGTTACCGGCGCGGTGCGCAAGCCGAAGCCGGAGCGCGACCCGGACGCGGTCGTAGTCGAGCGCCCGGCCCGCGCCCCGCGCAAACGCAACCGCAAGCGCACCCGGGGCGGTCAGCCGATCGACGGCATGCCGGACGTTACCGACACTGCCGACAGCGCTGAACGCACGGGAGACGCTGAACTCACGGGAGACGCTGAACTCACCGGCGACGACGCGCAGGCCATCCAGACCGACGCCGACGCGGCCGACCGGCCCGCACGACGCAGGCGCAGGCGGCGCAAGGCGGCCGGTGACGCCGCGGATCAGGCCACCACCGACGCCGCCGGCACCGAAGACCCCGGCAGCACACCCGAGGGCGGTGCCGACGAGACCGAATCCGCCGACCGGTCCACCCGCCGTCGGCGCAGGCGGCGCAGGCCCACGGACGGTGGCGCCGCCGACGGCATCGACAGCACGGCCGAGCCGACCGCCGTCGCGTCGGCCTGACCGGCTCGATCGGCTAGTCTCGCATCCGTGCTCGCACCCGAGCGTCGGACACGCGCCGACATCATCTGCGCCGTGGCCATCGCGGTTCTCGTGGTGGTCGCGGGGGTCGTGGTCTGGGTACGCGGAGACGCGCACGGCACCGAATCGGTGACCGCGGCGACCACCGTGCCCACTCCGGTCGCGGCCGATCGGCTGCCGACGTCGCTGCGCGAACTGTGGTACGCACCGGACAGCGCGAGCGCGCGAGCGCTCGTGTCCGGCGGTGTCGCGGTGACCGGCGACGACGGCACCGTCATAGGCCGCGACCCACGTACCGGCGATCAGCTCTGGAAGTACCGGCGCGACATACCGCTGTGCGGGATCGAGGCACAGTACGGCATGGTCGTCGCGGTGTATCGCGACGAGCGCGGCTGCAGCCAGACCACGCTGCTCGCCGGAGACAGCGGCGACCGGCGCACCGCGCGCAGCAGCTACATGGATTCGAACGTGCGGCTGTCGGTCGACGGCACGTACGTCCTCGCGCAGGGGCCGCGGCGGCTGGAGGTGTGGCGGTCGGATCTGGTGCGCACCGTCGAGTACGGCTTCGTCGACGCGCCGGTGAACGTGAAGACTCAGCCACGCAGAGGCTGCACCCTGCTGTCGTCGAGTTCCAGCCCGTCCCGGCTCGCCGTGCTGGAACACTGCCCCGCCGACCCCGGCGACCGGCTCACGGTGCTCAACCCGGCGCCCAAGGACAACACCGTCCCCGAGGAATACGGCTCGCACGTATTGACCGGTCCCGGAACGGATTCCACCGATGCCCGGGTGATTGCGGTATCGGACGGCCGGATCGTGCTGTACTTGCCGGGTATCGCGACAAGCACCGAATCACTGCCGCCGCGTCTGGCCGTCTACGACGGAAACGGTAATCCGATTGTGGTACATCAGCTTCCGGCGCCGCTGAGTCCGGACGCCACCACCACCCGGATCGGCTCGGCCTACCTGGTCTTCACCGGCAACAGCGTAATCGCCTTGAACGCAAGCACATTCGACCCGCTGTGGACCTCGGGCGCCGCCCTCGGCGCTCCTGCGCTCATGGCGGGCGAACTGCTGTTACCCACCAACGGCGCGCTGACCTTGCTCGACCCGGCCACGGGGACCGAAGTCGGACGCATCCCGGTGGAGCGGCCCGGCTATTCCGGCAGGCCCATCTCCCTTGCGGTGCTCGGGAACACCGTGCTCGAACTCCGCGACGGAGGGCTGCACGCCCTCGGCTGACCGCGTTTGTCCGGCCGTGTCCCCCACGGTTGGCGCTATCGGCCCGCGGACGTCGCACTGTGCCCGCTCGACCGGAGGCCGAATTGTGTCGGTGTCCTCCGGCACACTGACCGTATGAGCGAACCCGAGTCGACCGCATCGGAATCCAAGCCCGCGATCACGTCCTATGACGATCCGAGCGCCCCATGGAACCGGTACTCCGACGAGGAGGTCACCCACTGGAACGGCGGTGTGATCCAGGAGTTCCGCGACAACGACGGCAAAGTCGGCGGCGCCTACGAGGGCAGCGAACTGTTGCTGCTCACCAGCATCGGGGCCAAAAGCGGTAAACAGCATGTGGTCCCGCTCGCCCTGGGGCGGCGGGCGGAGGCCATCTATGTGAGCTCGTTCATCGAGGACCGGTACCCGGCCTGGTACTACAACGTGAAGGCCGATTCTCGCGTCACCATCGAGCTGGGTTCGACCAGCTACCGGGGCACGGCGCGGGCGCTCGAAGGCAGCGAGTACGAGGAGTTCGCGACATGGGTGTTGGCGAACAACCCACTGCTCGCGGACTTCCAGTCCAGGATCACCCGTCCGCTGCCACTGGTGGTACTCGAACTCGGCGATCCCATCCGGCCGTGAGCGGGCGCCGGCGCGGCGCCGTGGGCACACCCGGTGCGGGCGGTGCCCCGTGGCCGTGGCCATGATGGGAGGCATGTCCGCACACGATGGCGCCAGACTCGTTCTGCTCCGGCACGGCGAAACAGCCTGGTCTCGCGAGCGACGCCACACCGGTCGCACCGATCTGCCGCTCACCGACCACGGCGAGCGGCAGGCCGCGGCCGCCGGACGTCTGCTTGCCGCGCTGCAACTGCGGAAGCCTCTGGTGCGCACCAGCCCTCGGCAACGCGCGGTCCGCACTGCGGAGCTGGCCGGGCTCACCGGCATCGTGATCGACAACGACCTCGCCGAATGGGACTACGGTGCCTATGAGGGCCTGACCACCCCGCAGATCCGCGAGTCCGCCCCCGGCTGGACCATCTGGACCGGCGAGGTCCCCGATGGCGAGTCCGCGGACCAGGTCCGCGTGCGAGCCGACCGGGCGTTGACCACCGTCGCACCGGTCCTCTCCGAGCGGGATGCCGTGCTGGTGGGACACGGCCACTTCTCCCGCGCGCTGATCGCCAGGTGGGCGGAATTCGAGGTCAGGGAGGGCCGCCGTTTCGCGATGTCGACCGGCGCGGTGACCGTCCTCGGTTACGAACATGACGCACGCACCATCCACGCACACAACCTGGTACCCAACGGAGCCCAACTGTGACCCGAACCGTCCACACCGGCGCGACCGAGCCGAACGCCGGCACGGCTGACGATCCCGACGCGACCGAACCCAGCGCAATCGCACCCGGCGCCGGCGAGCGCACCACGACCGACGCCGAACCGGGCAAACTCTCGGCAATCGACACTGATTCGACGAGCACGGCTTCGAAGACCATCGATCTGGGCGCTGCGGTCCTGCGCCGCGCCGTCCCGGCCGACGTCCCGGCCCTGGTCGACCTCATCTACGACCTGGCCGACTATGAGAAAGCGCGACATGAGTGCTCGGTCACCGCCCAGCAGCTGCATACCGCGCTGTTCGGGCCGGAGCCGAAGGTCTTCGCACACGTAGTGGCGGACCGGACGGGTCTGCTCGGCTGCGCCATCTGGTTTCTCAACTTCTCCACCTGGGATGGTGTGCACGGCATCTACCTGGAAGACCTGTACGTCAAGCCGGAGACCAGGGGGAAGGGTTACGGCAAGGCACTGCTCACCGCGCTGGCGAAGGAGGCGGTGGACAACGGCTACAGCCGTGTCGCCTGGTCGGTGCTGACCTGGAACAAGCCCTCGATCGAGTTCTACGAATCGATCGGCGCCGTGGCCCAGGACGAATGGCTCGGCTACCGGCTGGCGGGCGACGCGCTCGGCAGGCTGGCCGCCGAAGCGCGGTAACGGATGTCCTGGCTCGCGCAGGTTGATCGGGAGCCACGGCCCGCAACCCCCAGTCCCCCGCAATAGCCGGGATCTAGTTCGGTTCCACTCCGTAGTCCTGTGCCATCCAGCGGGTCGACGGCGGTGCGAACAGCAGCACGAGCGCCGTTACCGCGACCAGCCCGAGCAGCGCTCCGTAGAGCGGCTGGTGTGAATCGGTGAGCAGCGACCAGGTGACCGGGAGCAGCAGCAATTGAGCGATCACGGCGATGGCGCGGCCCCAGCGTTTCCCGAGCAGCAGTCCGATGCCCGCGGCCAGCACCGCCCCGCCGAGCAGGCCGAACCAAGCAGCCGTGCCGTAGCCGCTCGCGGCGGTCTGGTCGTGACCGAGCAGGCCGCGCACGACCAGCACGATCGCGGCCACCACGGCGACCGCCCCTTCGAGCGTCACCAAGCCACCGGCGACGCGCACCGTCACCGGCACATCCGCCGAACCTGCACCCTTGACGCTCACGACCGCCCCTCTCCGGCGCCGCGCCCCGATCCGCGTGACCGCGCACGATGTCCTCGGCTCACTCGATAACGCTCGCTCACGCGGCAAGCCTACGACCCGGACGACCGGGACCCGGCCTCGGCGTAGACCGACGGCCGTGTCCCGCCGGCGGCGGCGCTCGCCGCTTTCCGGCACGCAGCCGTGGCGAACTAGGCTGCGAACGTGCGGACGCTGCTGATCGTCAACCCGAATGCCACCTCGACCACGCCGGCGACCCGAGACCTGCTGGCGCACGCGTTGGAAAGCCGCACTCAGCTGACCGTCGCGCACACCCAGCACCGCGGCCACGCGGCGGAGCTGGCGCAGTGGGCAGCGACCAACGAGCTGGATCTGATCGTCGTCCACGGTGGCGATGGGACGGTCAACGAGACCATCAACGGCTTCCTCCCGCTGCCCGAACTGGCCGACGGCCAGGCCTGGCTGCCGCGCCTCGGCGTGATCCCCGGCGGCTCGGCGAATGTCTTCGCGCGGGCGCTGGGCATCGCACCGGACCCGGTCACCGCCACCAACCAGCTCATCGACCTGCTCACCGTGGATGCCGACCGCCGCATCGGCCTCGGCACAGCCGACGACCGCTGGTTCTGTTTCAGCGCGGGCGTCGGGTTGGACGCCGATGTCTGTGCGGCGATCGACAGCAGCCGCGCCCGCGGCCGTACCGCCACACCGAGCCGTTATCTTCGAACGACCGTGCGGCAATTTTTTCGGGCGAAGCGCGCTCAGCCAGGCGTTCGGGTGGAGGTCCCGGGCCGCGAGCCCCTAGCTGGCGTTCATTACGCCTTCGTTACCAACACCACACCATGGACCTACCTGAACGCCACACCGGTGCACACGAACCCAGGGACGCGGTTCGAAACGGGACTAGGTGTATTTGCCGTGCGCTCCATGGCGGTGCTCCCGACGCTCCTGCTCGCCCGGCAGCTTCTGACCGCCCACGGAAACCCAAAGTCTCGCAATTTATTTCGCGACGACGATGTTGCCTCGGTGCGAATCGAGGCCAAGGAACCCATCGGCCTGCAAATCGACGGCGACTACATCGGAAAACGCAACGTGGTGGATTTCACCGCGGTGCCCGATGTCCTCGCAGTGGTCGCTCCGCAGCCCGCCGAATGCGAAACGCCGTGAAAAACATCGCAGTTGTGCTGCGAAAACGGGGTTGAGCGAGTACAAAGGACCGGCGGGCTCCCCGTGCGGGGGCCCTTGGAGCGTGACCTTCCCCACGGTGCACCGCGTACCTATTGACATCTACGGTGTTCGTGAAAGCATTCACAAGCAACCGTGCGGAAACATTCGAGTCGCACAAATTGAACGAACCACAAACCATAGGCGCCCTGCGCGGCGCCCAGCAAAGGAGCAGAGGAATGGACTGGCGCCACAAGGCCATCTGTCGCGATGAGGACCCCGAGCTGTTCTTCCCGGTGGGTAACAGTGGTCCGGCGCTCGCGCAGATTGCCGATGCCAAGCTGGTCTGCGCTCGCTGCCCCGTCACCGCCGACTGCCTGTCCTGGGCCCTTCAGTCCGGACAAGACGCCGGCGTATGGGGTGGTATGAGCGAGGACGAGCGCCGGGCGCTGAAGCGCCGTAACGCGCGCACCCGCACCCGTAGCGTCGTTTGAGAAAGACCACCTGACCGGGCCATTCAGCGCTCCGGCCCGGTAAGCATTTTCAGCCCGGCACCCATAGGTGCCGGGCTGTGTTGCGTCCGGAGCCGCGAACCCGCCGCGCCCGCGCGGCCGAAAACACAGCTCAGCGGCCCGAGCGGCGTCCCAAGGGGACGCGGAGGACGGCATCGGTGCCGATGTCGGCACCGGGGTGCAGGCCGATGGAGCCGCCGAGTTCGGCGGTGACCAGGGTGCGGACGATTTGCAGGCCGAGACGGTCGGAGGATTCCAGGCTGAAACCTGGCGGCAAGCCGCGGCCGTCGTCGCTGATTATCACGTCCAGCCAGCGGGCGGAACGCTCGGAACGGATTGTCACCGTGCCGTTTTCGCCGGAATCGAAGGCGTGCTCGATGGCGTTCTGCACCAGTTCGGTCAGCACCATCACCAGCGGAGTCGCGCGCTCGGCGGAGAAGACACCGAGCGAACCGACACGACGCACTTTGATGCGCGCCGTGTGCACGGTGGCGACGTCGGCCATGATCGGCAACAGCCGGTCGACGACCTCATCGAGGTCGACCTCCTCGTCCACCGACATGGACAGCATTTCGTGCACCGACGCGATCGAGGTGACCCGGCGCACCGACTCGGTGAGCGCGACCTGCGCCTCTTCGTTCTCGGTGCGGCGGGCTTGCAGGCGAAGCAGGGCCGCCACGGTTTGCAGGTTGTTCTTCACCCGGTGATGGATCTCCCGGATGGTGGCGTCCTTACTGAGCAGCGCGCGATCGCGGCGCTTGACCTCGGTGACGTCGCGAACCAGGACGGCGGCGCCGGCCAGTTCGCCATGCGGGCGCAGCACCAGGGTGCGCAGCAGCACGGTGGCGCCGCGCGCTTCGACCTCCATGCGCCGCCCGGTCCGGCCGGCCAGCGCGGCCTGGATGTCGCCGACCACCTCCTGCGCGTCGAATGGGTCGGTGATCAGGGAGCGCGTGGTGATGGCGAGATCCTGCCCGGCCAGGTCAGCCTGCAAACCCATCCGGTGATAGGCCGACAGCGCGTTCGGGCTGGCGTAGACGACGATGCCGTTGGTGTCGAGCCGGATGAAACCATCTCCCGCGCGGGGGCTGGAATGGGTGGCCGCCCGGTCTTCGGTGGTCGGGAAGGTGCCGTCGGCGATCATCTGGCACAGGTCGTCGGCGCACGCCACGTAAGCGATCTCCAGTTGGCTGCGCACCCGGGAACGTTGCATATCGGTGTCCCGGCTGAGCACCGCGATCACGTCGTCACCGCAGCGCACCGGGATCGCCTCGCGGATCGCGTGCATCGGATGCGGGTGATACACGCCGGATGCCTCGACCTCGCTGTCGGCGCCCACGATCGCACCGGTCATCAGCGCGTCGAATACCTGCGGGTGGTCGGCTCGCAGGGCGATCGTGCCGACCAGGTCCTCCTGGTGCACGGTGGGCGCGGTGGTCGGGCGGCACTGCGCGACGCACACGATATCCGAACCGTCGATCACCGGGCCCGCTCCGACCCACAACAGCAAGTCGGCGAAGGACAGGTCGGCCAGCAGTTGCCAATCGCCCACCACGCGCTGCAGATGGTCGACGGCGACGCCGGGTAGGTCGGTGTGCTCGGCCAGCAATTCGCTCAGTGTCGCCATGAAAATCTACCGCCGGGATCGATCAGGAAATGACCGCGATGAGATGTCCGGCCTTGATCGCGTCGCCTTCCTCGACGCCGATCGAGGTCACCGTGCCGCTGGACTCCGCGAGCACCGGAATCTCCATCTTCATCGACTCGAGAATCACCAGGGTGTCGCCCTCCGCGACCTCGTCGCCCTCGCCGACGACCACCTGATACACGACCGATACCAGCTCGGCGAGCACTTCCTCAGCCATGGCACCCCATTCCCTCGTTGGCCTGTATCCGCTGACGGTACAGCCAACCACACATGAAACAATGGCCTTCAATCAGAAGGGAGACTACTCATGGGTAAGCGCGGACGTAAGAAGCGTAGCCGCAAGGGAAACGCGGCCAACCACGGCAAGCGGCCCAACGCCTGAGCGCACGCTCGGCCCGCAAACGTGAAGCGGCACGCACTTCCAGCGGAAATGCGTGCCGCTCGGCGTCTGGGACCGGCCTAATCGGAGGTCTCGGCCGAACTCTCGGTGGTGATGAACGTGCGACGCAGTTCAATGGTCAGGCGTTCGCGTAGCGCCTCCGGCGCGCGGTCACCGCCGCACTTACGACTGAGCAGGCCCTTGATCTTCTCCTCGATGCCGTAGGCCTCGATACACGGACCGCAGTGCTCCATGTGGTGCTGTAGACGAGCGCGCGTCGCTTCGTCGCACTCCCCATCCAGCATCAACCACACGTCGGTGAGTACCGCCGTGCAGTCGAGTTCCATGTCCGGGTCCCACTCGCTCACGACTCCGCCTCGCCGGCACTCGGCCCCGGCACGAGCGAGTGCTCGGCGGTGCTCATGGTTCGCTCGTTGCGCTCGCTCACTGCTTGACCTCCTGCCGTTCCCCCGAACGGTTGAATCCACGCTCACGCGCCACATCGGCGAGCAAGCCCTTCAGTTGCTTCCGGCCGCGGTGCAGCCGGGACATCACCGTACCGATGGGGGTGCCCATGATGTCGGCGATCTCCTTGTACGGGAAGCCCTCGACATCCGCGTAGTACACCGCCATCCGGAATTCCTCCGGCAGTTCCTGCAGCGCCGCCTTGATATCGTCGTCCGGCAACGCGTCCAATGCCTCGACCTCGGCCGAACGTAGGCCCTGTGAGGTGTGCTCGGCGGTGGCGGCCAACTGCCAGTCGGTGATCTCGTCGGTCGGGTACTGCGCGGGCTGCCGCTGCTTCTTGCGGTAGGAATTGATGTAGGTGTTGGTCAGGATCCGGTACAGCCAGGCACGGAGGTTGGTGCCCTCCCGGAACGACTTGAACCCCTGAAACGCCTTGACGTAGGTCTCCTGGACCAGGTCCTCGGCATCCGCCGGGTTCCTGGTCATACGCAGCGCGGCACCGTAGAGCTGGTCCAGCAGCGGCAGCGCGTCGCGCTCGAACCGCTGTGCCAGCTCCGCATCATCGACAGCGGCGACATCGTCGGCCGCCACGTCATCGTCGCTCGTCACACCTATCCCTTCGATCGCCGTACCTGCCAAATCTACCGGCAGCGGCATATCGACCGGGACTCCGCCTTCCGTCGGTGACACCACGGTCCATACCGAACGATCGTCGAGCAGCACGGGCACCGGCATCTCCTTCACGTCTGAATCGGGCGCATCTTCGTAGGGCCTGCTCACACGATGCGAAACCCTCCGAGCACTGTGTATCGCCTACAACATGCCCGGCCCCCGCGGTGTTCCCGTGCCGCATGGGCGGGCGGGAAACTCCAGGAAATCCTGCTGCGGTGCGGGCTGGTGCCACCGCTAATGTTTCGACTATGGCAGCAGGCCCGACACCCGCGATCCGCACAGTGACCCAGGCCGAAGTGGCCCACCGGGTGCATGCTTACAAACACGATCCGCGGGCCGACTCCTACGGCACCGAGGCGGTCGAGGCATTGCGCACGCAACTCGGCGTCGCGGCTGAGCAGATCTTCAAGACCCTGGTCATCGAGTTGGCCACCGGCTCACTCGCGGTCGCGGTGCTGCCCGTGCCGAACACGTTGTCACTGAAGGCCGCCGCCGCGGCGCTGGGCGCACCGAAAGCGACCATGGCCGACCGGACGCGGGCGGAGAAGTCGACCGGGTACGTGCTCGGCGGCATCTCGCCACTCGGCCAGCGCAAACCGCTGCCCACCGTGATCGACGACTCGGTATTGTCCTGGGACCGGGTGCTGTGCAGCGCGGGACGACGTGGACTGGAGATCGAGCTGGCGCCCGCCGATCTGATCCGGCTGACCGCCGCAGTGACCGCGCCGGTGACATCCGCTTGAATCCAGCCATATTCGCCGCGATCTGTGCGTTACTTGAACCGGCCAGTTGATCCGACTCGAGGATGTGATGCGAATGTTCGCGCAGCAGCGTTTGCGCACCATGATCGTCGTGTTGTTCGGGACTCCCATCGTGGCGCTCGGTTCGGTGACGGTCCTCGCCCCGGAGGCCGCCGCCGCGCCGACCGATCCACCGGTCACGCAGGTCAGCGGTTACCACTTCGACTTCGGCGGCCAGCGCAACAGCAACCCGTTCGATTTCGACGGACGGGGCAACAATGGCTTGACCGGTCAAAACATGTTCAGCGACGGCGACCGGACCGGGAAGGCCGAGAAGCTCGGCGGGAATCTCACCACCAAGCTCATCGACCTGGTCGCCGGGATGATCAAATGCGGACTGAATATCACCACGCCCAGTGTGAAGTGCAGTTTGTAATTTCTCGCGGTGTTGTTCGGCAGCGGTGTTGCCCGGCAGCGCCTTCGGCGCTGCCGGTTCGCATGCAGTCACCAGGATTCGGACCCCGCGGGCCGGCAGGTGCGTGGCCGCGCGGACACCTCGCTCGCCGACGGTTCGCCGCTGGGTGGGAACCGGGCGCGGTTTTCGGCGCAATCGCTCGGTGGGCAGCCGTCACAGCAGGCTGATCTGCCCGGTTTTCTCCGCACCCGATACACGAGCAAGCAATTCGGGACCGTTATTGCGCACGCTGTTGACCAGCGCCGGCACGGGACGTGCCACGATCGCGGCGACCGCATCCGCGCTGGGGGTCTCCAGCAGCGTCGCCGGGGCGGGGTGATCCGGGTCCAGCCAGGCGTCCCACCGTTCCCGCGACATGGGCAGCGGCATGCGGTCGTGAATGCGAGTGAGCTCACCGACCGCGTCGGTGGTCAGGATGGTGCACGACAGCAGCGGCTCGCTCTCCGGCTGAGAACGGTCCCGCCACACCGCCCACAGGCCCGCCATGTAGAGCCGCGAACCGTCGGCGTCGGCCATGTAGTACGGCTGTTTGGCGACTTTGCTTGTGGCGCCGGGCGCGGTCGGCTCGACGACCCACTCGTACCAGCCGTCCATCGGCACCAGGCAGCGCCGGTACTTCACCGCGTCGCGGAAGGAGGGCGTGGTGGCGGCCTTGTCGGCGCGGGCGTTGAACAGCGGCTTGCCCTTGACCGGCACACCGGGCTCGGCGGCCTTGGTCCACGCCGGGATCAGTCCCCAGCGCATGCGCCGGATCCGGCGCTTCGGGTCGTCGTCCGGCCGGCCGTGGTCGTGCCGTTCGACCACGGTGAGAACCTGAGTGGTCGGCGCGACGTTGTAGTTGGTGAAGGCCCCTTGATCGCTGGTCTCGGTCTCATCGATCGCGTCCAATTCGGCCGCGAGCCTGCCCGGGTCGGTCGTGGTCGCATATCGTCCGCACATATCCCGATAGTCCCACCCGACACCGACAGTGCCGGGGACAATTTCGCATAACAGCGCCGCAGGCGCTGCGAAATCCAACACGGTGCATGATGGACGGGTGAACTTCTGGCCAGCGCCCCATGTCGATGTCCCTGTGCACGCGACCGTGACCCTGCCCGGATCGAAATCGATCACGAACCGGGCGCTCATCCTGGCCGCTCTGGCCGATGCGCCCTCGACCATCACCGGTGCACTGCGTAGCCGGGACACCGACCTGATGATCGGCGCGTTGCGCGCGCTGGGTGCGCGCATCGAGGGCGACCGGGACACGTTGACCGTCGTCCCGGCACCGCTGGGCGCGGGCACCGTGGACTGTGGGCTGGCGGGCACTGTGATGCGCTTCGTGCCGCCGGTAGCGGCGCTGGCGTCGGGTGATGTCACGTTCGACGGTGACGAGCAGGCCCGGATTCGCCCGCTGCGCACCATCCTGGACGCACTGCGCGCGCTCGGCGCCGATATCGACGGTGACGCGCTGCCATTCACCGTGCACGGCAAGGGCGCACTGCGCGGCGGCACGGTGACCATCGACGCGTCCGGGTCGTCGCAGTTCGTTTCCGGTCTGTTGCTGTCGGCCGCCCGGTTCGACGAGGGTCTTGTGGTGCACCACGACGGCAAGGCGCTGCCGTCGATGCCGCACATCGAGATGACGGTGGAGATGCTGCGCCGTGCTGATGTTCGGGTGCAGGCGCCCGCGGACAGCTTCAAAGCGCAAACCTGGACCGTGGAGCACGGGCCTATCCGCGCGGTCGATTGGGAGATCGAGCCGGACCTGTCCAATGCCACCCCGTTCCTCGCCGCGGCAGCGGTCACGGGCGGCACCGTGCGCATCCCGCACTGGCCGCGGCTGACCACACAGCCGGGTGACGTGATCCGCGAGATCCTGGTGCGGATGGGTGCCGAGGCACGAGTCTTCGACAGCGTGCTCACCGTGCACGGCCCCGAGCGGCTCGCCGGCATCGACATCGATCTGCACGATGTGGGCGAGCTGACCCCCACCGTCGCAGCGCTGGCGGCGCTGGCCGACTCCCCGACCGTGCTGCGTGGCATCGCGCATCTGCGTGGCCATGAGACCGACCGGCTGGCCGCGTTGTCCACCGAGATCAACCGGCTCGGCGGCAAGGTGACCGAAACCGAGGACGGGCTGGAGATCCTGCCCACCGAGTTGCACGGAGGCACCTGGCACTCCTACGCCGATCACCGAATGGCCACGGCGGGAGCGATTCTCGGCCTCCGGGTGCCCGGCATCGAGATCGAGGACATCGGGACCACCGCCAAGACCCTGCCGGATTTCGTCGCCTTGTGGGAGCGGATGCTCGATCCCGCGCTGTCCGACGAAGGAGCGGCGCACTGAGCCGCAGACGCACGGCCGCCAGCTACGACGAGTCCGACGTCCGGGTTCGTCCCGGACGTAGTTCGCGTCCCCGCACCAAGACCCGGCCGCAACACAGCGATGCCGAATCCGCCATGGTGGTCTCGGTCGACCGGGGACGTTGGGGGTGCGTGCTCGGCGACGACGCGGATCGCCGCATCGTCGCCATGCGGGCGCGGGAGCTGGGCCGCACCCCGATCGTGGTGGGCGATCAGGTGGACGTGGTCGGCGATCTGTCCGGACGGCCGGACACCCTGGCCCGTATCGTGCGGGTCGCCGAGCGCCGAACGGTGTTGCGCCGCACCGCCGACGACACCGATCCATACGAGCGGATCGTGGTCGGCAATGCCGAGCAGTTGTTCATCGTAGTCGCGCTCGCCGACCCGCCGCCGCGCACCGGCTTCGTGGAGCGCGCCATGGTCGCCGCGTATGCCGGTGGGCTGCAACCGATTCTGTGCTTGACCAAACACGATCTGGCCGCCGACTCCGAATTCGCCGCCGTCTTCGACGATCTCGAACTCACCATCGTCTACGGCGGCATCGACGATCCGCTCGAGCCGGTGCTCGACCTGCTCAGCGACCGGCTCACCGCGCTCATCGGCCATTCCGGCGTCGGCAAGTCCACGTTGGTGAATCGCCTTGTGCCGGACGCGGATCGAGCCGTCGGCGCGGTCTCCGGCGTGGGCAAGGGCAAGCACACTTCCACGCAGTCCGTCGCACTCCCCCTGCCCGATGGCGGCTGGGTCATCGACACTCCGGGCGTCCGGTCGTTCGGCTTGGCGCACATCACTCCCGACGACGTCATCGCCGCCTTCACCGATCTCGCCGAAGCCATCGAGAACTGCCCGCGCGGCTGCACCCATCTCGGGCCGCCCGCCGACCCCGAGTGCGCATTGGACGAACTCACCGGCAAAGAGCACCGCGTAGCGGCCATCCGCCGCCTGCTCGTGGCCCTCGCCTCCAACGAATCCTGGTAGACCGAACCGCCGCCCGCTCCTGGCCCAGGCTCGGCACGCCACCTACGCCGACCGGGCAACCGGTCAGCGATTGTCAGGGTGGGTGACCGGTGCAATGGTCACCATCGCGGAAATGCCTTTGAAGTCATCGGGATTGACCGTGTAGAGCGGTAGGCGGTTCGCCGAAGCGATTGCTGCGATCATGAGATCGATTCGGCGCGGCTTCGGATTGCGGCCCGCGTCCAGGACGGCGGCGATGATATGGCCGAAGCGCCGCGCCGCCCGCGCGTCGAAAGGAAGCGGTTCGAAGGCCGCCTCTGCCGCCTGAAGACGCTCGATCCGCATAGCTCGCTCCACCGGATCGGTGACGAAATGCGGGCCCGCTGCGAGTTCGGCCATCGTTACCGAGCTCAGCACCAACTCGTCGGGAAGTTCGGCGGGCTCGAGCTCGTCGAGCAGAATCAGGACGTTGGTGTCGATGAGCCCTCGCCCCTGCTCGGCTCTGGTCACTGTCCAGCCTTCGGGGCGAACTCGCCGCGTCGGTACGCACGATCGTAGGGGTCGTAGGTGGAGTCGTCGATGAGATCGGCGACGTCCGGTGCGGTCGTCACTCCCGAGCCGATCCCCGAGAAGAGCGCCAGGGCCTCCGCACGAGGCACAGCCATCCGTCGGTGGGCCCGTCGATGCGGAACCAGATCCGCGATCGGAGTGCCATCCACCGTGATGGTGTAGGCATGGCCGGCGCGTACCTCGCGAAGCACCCGGCCGGAGTTGTTGCGGAGCTCGCGCTGCGGGATCTCCGGAAGCTCGGGCTGGGAGAAGGGCGCCGCAGATGTCATAGCGTAATGCTACGCCACGACTACGGACATGCTACGGGGTTAGGGGCTTCGGTGCTTACTCGCGAACACGAGGATTCGGCTCGTGCTCCGGGACACCACGACGGCGCCCAGGAAACCCCGGGCGCCGTCGTGATTCAGTGGCTCAGTGCCGGCGGCGGGACTTCGGGCCGCGCTTGGCCTTCGCCTCCGCGCGCGCCGCCTCGCGGCGCTCGCGACGGGTGCCCTGGGGGCCGCCGTCGACGCCGTACTCCTCGGCGTCGCTGCGCACAGCGGCGTGACCGCCCTCGTCGGGCCCCGAGTAGCTGAAACCGCGCGGAGTCGTTTCGTCGATGCCCCTGGCGCGCAGGGCGGCCGGAGCGGCGTGGCCGTTGGCGACCGGCGCCTCCTCGGTGGGCAGCGGACGCGGCGCCGCAGCCATGGCGCCGACCGGGGAACGCAGGCCCGCCTGGACCGAAACGCCTTCCGGCTGCGGCTGCTGCACCTCGACCTGAAGGTTGAACAGGAAGCCGACCGACTCTTCCTTGAGGCCGTCGAGCATCGCGGTGAACATGTCGAAGCCCTCGCGCTGGTACTCCACCAGCGGGTCGCGCTGCGCCATCGCGCGCAGGCCGATGCCCTCCTTGAGATAGTCCATCTCGTAGAGGTGCTCGCGCCACTTGCGGTCGAGCACCGACAGCAGCACCTGCCGTTCGAGGTTGCGCATGCTGCCCTCGCCCGCGAGACCGTCGATCTCCGCTTCACGGCCTTCGTACGCCTCGTGCGCGTCATCCAGCAGAGCCTCGAGCAACTCCTCGCGCGTCAGCTCGCCCGCCTCGCCGATCTCGGTCTCGCCGGTCAGGGCCCGGTAGTCCACGCTGACCGGGTACAGCGACTTCAGCGCCGTCCACAGCTTGTCCAGATCCCAGTCCTCCACGTAGCCCTCGGCGGTGGCGCCGTCCACGTACGCGGCGATCACGTCGGTGATCATGCTCTGGACCTGGCCCTCCATGTCCTCGCCGCGCAGGATCCGGTCGCGCTCGCCGTAGATGACGGTGCGCTGCTGGTTCATCACCTCGTCGTACTTGAGCACGTTCTTGCGGATTTCGAAGTTCTGCTGCTCGACCTGCGTCTGCGCGCTCTTGATGGCCTTGGAGACCATCTTCGCCTCGATCGGCACGTCGTCGGGCAGGTTCAGCCGCGTCATGATCGATTCCAGCGCGGCGCCGTTGAACCGGCGCATCAGCTCATCGCCCAGCGACAGGTAGAAGCGGGACTCACCCGGGTCGCCCTGACGGCCGGATCGGCCGCGCAGCTGATTGTCGATGCGGCGCGACTCGTGCCGCTCGGTGCCGAGCACATACAGGCCGCCCGCATCGCGCACCGCGTCGGCGTCCTCGGCAGTCTGCGCCTTGACCTGATCCAGGGCGGGTAACCAGGCCCGCTCGTACTCCTCCGCCGTCTCGACCGGGTCGAGCCCCTGCTTGCGCAGCAGAATGTCGGCGATGATGTCCGGGTTGCCGCCGAGCACGATGTCGGTACCACGACCGGCCATGTTGGTCGCGACGGTCACCGCGCCGGGCCGTCCGGCCTCGGCGATGATCTCGGCTTCCTTCTCATGGAACTTGGCGTTGAGCACGTTGTGCGGGATGCCGCGTTTGGTGAACTGCTTGGACAGGTACTCCGAGCGCTCGACGCTGGTGGTGCCGATCAGCACCGGCTGACCCTTCTCGTGCCGTTCGGTGACGTCGTCGACCACGGCGGAGAACTTGGCCTCTTCGGTCTTGTAGATCAGGTCGGACTGGTCGGCCCGGACCATCGGCTTGTTGGTCGGGATCGGAACCACGCCGAGGTTGTAGATCTGGTGCAGCTCGGCCGCCTCGGTCTCGGCGGTACCGGTCATGCCGGACAGCTTGTCGTAGAGGCGGAAGTAGTTCTGCAGCGTGATGGTGGCCAAGGTCTGGTTCTCCGGCTGGATCTCCACCCCTTCCTTGGCCTCGATCGCCTGGTGCATGCCCTCGTTGTAGCGGCGCCCGACCAGGATGCGCCCGGTGAACTCGTCGACGATGATCACTTCGCCGTCGCGGACGATGTAGTCCTTGTCGCGGGTGTAGAGCTCCTTGGCCTTGACGGCGTTGTTCAGATAGCTGACCAGCGGCGAGTTCGCGGCCTCGTACAGGTTGTCGATGCCGAGCTGGTCCTCGACGAACTCCACGCCCGCCTCGTGCACGCCGATGGTGCGCTTCTTGATGTCGACCTCGTAGTGCAGGTCCTTCTTCAGCAGCGGCGCGATGCGCGCGAACTCCGCATACCACTTCGAGGAGGCGTCGGCCGGGCCGGAGATGATCAGCGGCGTGCGGGCCTCGTCGATCAGGATGGAGTCGACCTCGTCGACGACGGCGAAGTTGTGACCGCGCTGCACCAGGTCGTCCAGCGAATGGGTCATGTTGTCGCGCAGGTAATCGAAGCCGAACTCGTTGTTCGTGCCGTAGGTGATGTCGGCGCCATAGGCCACCCGGCGCTGGGCGGGGCTCATGCCGGACAAGATCACGCCGACCTCGAGGCCGAGGAAGCGATGCACGCGGCCCATCCACTCGGCGTCGCGCTTGGCCAGATAGTCGTTCACCGTCACGACGTGCACGCCGTCGCCGCTGATCGCGTTCAGGTAGGCGGGCAGCACGCAGGTGAGCGTCTTACCCTCACCGGTCTTCATCTCGGCGATATTGCCGGTGTGCAGTGCGGCGCCACCCATCACCTGCACCTTGTAGTGCTTCTGGCTGAGCACCCGCCAGGACGCCTCGCGGGCCACGGCGAACGCCTCGGCCATCAGCTGGCCGAGCGGATCGGTCTCGCCGTCGGCGACCATCCCGGCGTAGCGCTCCCGGAACTCGTCGGTCTTGGCCCGCAGTTCGGCGTCGCTGAGGTCCTCGTATTCCGGCTCGAGGTCGAGAACCTGGTCGGCGAAATGCGAGAGCCGCTTGACCAGGCGACCCTCACCAATCCGAAGCAACCTCGTCAGTGTCAGCGCAGGCACGGGTCTCGTCAGTCCTCTGGTCGGTGTGTCAAATCGTGTCGTCGGCCTCCGGGCCGGTGCGGGCCCACGCGGTTGCGCGGAATCCGCTGCACGCTTCATGGTAATGCTGTGTTGTTCGTGGTTGTTTTCGCAGCGCCTTCGGCCCTGCGGGTTCGCGGCCGTGGGGCCGGCGTCCGAGCGGCCGCGAACCGGCAGTAGTACGTCTCGGGGCACGTCTCGGGCAGGTCTGCGCTGGTAGGTCTCGCTGCGCCCGAAAGCAGCGGTTGAGCCGAGCCGTCACGCGGGGTGACGACAAGCAGGACCTCGATCTTCGCCCGCCATGGTAGCCCCGGCAGCTGACCGCCGCCGCAAACCAGATCGCCGACGCGACGCCCGGCCGTGACGCCGCGTGCTCGATTCGGTACCGGCCGTAGCCGGACGCGGCGACCGTGCATCCGGGTTCCCGTTGTGATCGAATCGAATTGCGGGGCCTCGAACGGCGCAACGTGCCGTTGTACCTCCCGGACGCAGCAACTCCAGGACGCAACAGCTCCAGCACGCAGCAGTTCAACCCCAAAGAGGCGCACCGAATTCACCAGATATGCCACAAATGCCCGGGCAATGCTTGCCCTGGCAGCACAATATGCAGGAAACGGCATCGGGAAAAGGAGTACCGGGCAGCGTGATCACGAGACTGACGCCGCAGGACACGGCGTTCTACCGGCTCGAGTCGAGCAGCAATCCGATCCACATCGGGTCTCTCGCGATCGTCCGGAACACCGAACCCGGCGACATCGTCACGCCGATCCTGGACTACGACCGGCTGGTCGATCTGGTCGAGAGCAGGCTCGCCTTGGTGCCGCGGTACCGGCGTAAAGTGCGCGAAATCCCGCTGTCGCTGGGCCGCCCGGTCTGGGTGGAGGACAGCCGATTCGACATCGCCTATCACATCCGCCGCTCGGCACTGCCCGGTCCCGGCACGGACGAGCAGCTGCTCGATCTCGTCGCCCGGCTGGCTTCGCACCCGCTGGATCCGACGCGGCCGCTGTGGGAGATGTACCTGATCGAACGGCTGTCCGAGGGCCGCTGCGCGATCTTCACCAAGTCGCATTCGGCGCTGGTCGACGGGGAGACCGCACTGGAGATCGGCCACGTGATCCTCGACACCGGACCCGCTCCGCGCGAACTGGCCGACGACGCCTGGATCGCGCCGCGCGAACCCGGCGACCTCGAACTGCTGGTCGGCGCGCTGGCCCACCTGGCAAAGCAGCCGCGCAAGGCCCTGGAGGTGGCCCGCGACGCGAGCGCGGACGCGTTCGCGGTGCTCGGCACCGCGGGCAAGGCGGTGGAGTCGGTGGTCTCGGCGGTACGGGCCGCGGCGGCCGGCGCACCGGACAGCCCCCTGAACACCCCGACCTCCCGGACCCGGCGCTTCGCGGTGGTGCGCACCGAGCTGGAGGGCTATCGCGCGATCCGCAGGCGCTTCGACTGCTCGATCAACGACACGATCCTCGCGGTGGTCACCGGCGCGCTGCGCAATTGGCTGCTGTCGCGCGATGAGGCGCTCACCGAGTCCACCACGTTACGCGCGGTGGTGCCCATGTCGGTGTACGTCGAGGGAAGCGAAGCAGACCAACCGCAGGCAGCGAGCGAGGTGTCCTCGTTCCTGATCGATCTGCCGGTCGGCGAGCCGAGTCCGGTGATGCGGCTGTCCCATATCGCGCACGCCACCGAGCCCAATGGCCGCCAGCGCCATGCCGTCCGCGCACGCGCCCTGCTGCACCTGGCCGGGTTCGCACCGGCCAGCCTGCATGCGATGAGCGTGCGGGCGGCGAGTACGTTCGCAGAACACACATTCAACTTGGTGATCACCAATGCGCCGGGTCCGCAAGCACCGATGTACATCGGCGGCGCGCGGATGCTGGAGATGTACCCGGTGTCGCCACTGCTGCGCAAACAAGCCTTGAGCATCGGGATCACGTCCTACGACGGACGTGTCTTCTACGGTCTCAACGCCGACCGCGACGCGATGGCCGACATCGGCGTGCTGGCCGCGGCGGTGCGCGATTCGATGGAGGAGATGCTCGGTGCCTGCGTCTGATCAGAAGAAACTGCGGGTCTATATCCCGGCGACGGTGCCGATGCTGCGCGCGCTGGTCACCGACCGGGTGCTGGCCGCCGTCGGCGGAACGGCGTTCGCGGTGACCCCCACCCTGCGCGAGGCGTATGCCTCCGGCGACGACGAGGAACTCGGCGAGGTGGCCATGGCCGAGGCCGCGCGCGCCTCGTTGCGGCTGCTCGCCGCCGAACGCGAGGAGATCGGCGAATCGGAGGAGATCCCGGAAATCACGGAGGTCACACAGACCACAGAGATCACAGCATCGGAGGGCCCGGACGATATCGCACCGGTGACCGGCGGCCGTCCGGTCTACCGGCGCGCGGTGGTCGCGGCCGACGTGACCGGCGCGAAGCTTCGGCCCGATCTGGACGACGCGGTGGTCCGGCTGGCGGGTCCGATCAGCTACCAGCAGATCGCCTCGGTGCATGTCGATCTGGGCGACGCCGAACCGCAGGTAGCCAAGGCCGTCGACGTGGTCGACGCGGCTGATCTCGGCGACCCGGACGCCGAGTTCGTGCTCGGCGACGCCGAAGACCACCAACTGGCCTGGTATGCCGCCCAGGAGCTGCCGTTCCTGCTCGAACTGCTGTGAACCGGGAACCGCGTCGGCGAACGGCGCGGTATCCGGGTGCTCGGCCGCTGTTCGCGGGCTCGCCCACCCGCAGTAACCTACGATGCCGTAACCTTGCTGCCGAGGCCGCGTTCGCTCGAGGAGACGCCTGGCTCGCACCCGATAACAGGAGACCGACGGCAGCGATGGGTTCGAAAAATGGGGGCTTCTCGGTGCGTGGCGTCCGCGCGTGGCTGGAGGCGCCCGCGGCGAACGTCGCCGAGCGCGGCGGCAAGCTGAACATGCTGCGCGGCGCGGTGGCGCGGGTGACCACCCCCTTACTGCCGGACGACTACCTGCATCTGGCCAACCCGCTGTGGTCGGCCCGTGAGCTGCGCGGACGCATCGTGGAGGTGCGCAAGGAAACCGCCGACTCCGCGACGCTGGTGATCCAGCCGGGATGGGGCTTCGACTTCACCTACCAACCCGGCCAGTACATCGGCATCGGCCTCCTGGTCGACGGACGATGGCATTGGCGCTCGTACTCGCTGACCTGCCCCCCGGACTGGTCCGCGCCGGAACACGGCGGCAAGCGGCTGATCTCGATCGCGGTGAAAGCGATGCCGGAAGGTTTCCTGTCCAGCCACCTCGTCGGCGGCGTTGCCGTGGGGACCATCGTCCGGCTCGCCGCGCCGCAAGGTGGGTTCGTGCTGCCCTACCCACCGCCGGAGAAAGTGTTGTTCCTCACTGCGGGCAGCGGTATCACCCCGGTGATGTCCATGCTGCGCACGATGGACCGCCGTGCGGTTTTCACCGACGTGGCGCACCTGCACTCGGCGCGCACGGCGGACGACGTGATGTTCGGCGCCGAGCTGCACGAGCTGCACGATCGCAATCCCGGTTTCCACACCCGTCTGCATTTCACCGCGGAACACGGCAAGTTCGCGCTGAACGATCTGGACACCGAATTCCCCGACTGGCGCGAGCGGCAGACCTGGGCCTGCGGGCCGGCCGGGATGCTCGACGAGATCGAGAAGCACTGGCGCGACGCGCGCGTGCCGGACCGGCTGCATGTGGAGCGGTTCGACATCGAGCGCTCCGCGGTCGGCGCGGGCGGCACGGTCACCTTCGGCAGGTCCGGTCGCACCGCCGAGGCGGACGGCGCGACCAGCCTGCTGGAGGCCGGCGAGTCGGTCGGCGTGCAGATGCCATTCGGTTGCCGGATGGGTATCTGCCAAACCTGCGTCGTCACCATCGGTTCCGGTCATGTGCGCGATCTGCGCAATGGCGACGAGCGCCGCGCGGGCGACAAGGTGCAAACCTGTGTCTCTGCCGCCGCCGGCGACTGCACGCTGGACGTTTAGCCCGCAGGTACGCTCGATCTGAATCGAGTAGCGAAAGGACCCCGGTGGCCATCACCGATATCAAGGCGTTCGCGCACCTCACGGCGACCGACATCGAGACCCTGGGGCAGGAACTGGATTCCATCCGGCGCTCGGTGGAATCGTCCCGTGGCGAGCACGACGCGAAGTACATCCGGCGCACGATCGCGGCGCAGCGCGGTCTGGAGGTGGTCGCCCGCGCTGTGCTTTTCGGCAGCCGCAATCGCTGGGCCTGGCTGACCGGTACCGCGCTGCTGTCGGTCGCCAAGATCATCGAAAACATGGAACTCGGGCACAACGTCAGCCACGGGCAGTGGGACTGGATGAACGACCCGGAGATCCATTCCACCTCGTGGGAGTGGGACATGACAGGTCCCTCCGCGCAGTGGCGCCGGGCGCACAATTACTCCCACCACACCTTTACGAACGTCCTGGACAAGGACGAGGACCTCGGCTTCGGCATCCTGCGGATGACCCGGGACATGCCGTGGCGGCCGGTCCACCTGATCCAGCCATTGGCGAACCTGCTGTTGGCCACCACCTTCGAGTGGGGCATCGCGCTGCACGACTGGGGCATCGAGAAGCAGCTGTCGGACACGCCGCGCTGGCAGTTGCTGTCCCAGCCGAACCGGGACATCGGCCGCAAGATCGCCCGTCAGGTCACCAAGGACTATCTGATCTATCCCGCGCTCACCGGCCCGGCGTTCAAGCAGACGCTGAAGGCCAACGCGATGGCGAACCTGGTGCGCAACCTGTGGGCGTACGCGGTGATCTTCTGCGGCCACTTCCCCGACGGGGCGGAGAAGTTCACCGTCGAGCAGCTGGAGAACGAGACGCGCGGCGAGTGGTACCTGCGTCAGATGCTCGGCAGCGCCAACTTCAAAGCCGGTCCGGTCATGGCGTTCATGAGCGGCAACCTGTGCTACCAGATCGAGCACCACCTGTTCCCGGATCTGCCGAGCAACCGGTATCCGCAGATCGCGATGCGGGTGCGCGAGCTGTGCGACAAGTACGACCTGCCCTACACCACCGGCTCGCTGGGCAAGCAGTATCTGCTCGCCTTCCGCACCATCCACAAGCTGGCGCTGCCGGACCGGTTCCTCAAGGCGACCGCCGACAACGCCCCCGAGACCTCCTCGGAACGCAAGTTCGCCGGCATCACCTTGCCGTCGCTGGGCTCGATGAGCTTGCCGGGGGCGGAGTCCACGCATTGGCTGCGCTTCGATCCGGAGACCGGGAAGCGGCGCGGCCTGCGCTCGGCGCTGCACGAGGCGAAGCTCGTGCTGCAAGAGAAAGCGCGGCAGGAGAAGGAGATGCTGCGCGAGGCCAAGGCGACGCTGAAGGAGAAGGCCGAGCACGAGCGGCAGATCTTGCGCGAGGCCAAGCTGGCGCTCCAGGAAAGAGCCCGCCAGGAACAGGCGGCGCTGCGCGAAAAAGCCTTGCGGGACAAGCTTTTTCGCATTTACCGAAGGATGCGCTAAAGTACCAGCCCAGCCCGTGGATCGCAATAGGGTAATTGACACATCCGAACGCCGGACTTGGCAACTTACGGTCTCGTAACTTACGGTAAAGTAACCCGCATGGCGATCTCGGATGTCAAGGAATACGCGCACCTCACCGAGGCAGACGTGGATGCGCTCGGCGCGGAATTCGACGCGATCCGACGGGAAATCGAGGCCTCCCGCGGCGAGCGGGACGCGAAATACATCCGCAATGTCATCCGGCTACAGCGGGTCCTCGAGATCAGCGGACGGGTGGTGCTGTTCGCCAGCCCCGTGCCGGTCGCCTGGCTGTCCGGAGTCGCGTTGCTCGGCACCGCCAAGATCATCGAGAACATGGAGATCGGGCACAACGTCATGCACGGGCAGTGGGACTGGATGAATGATCCGGAGATCCACTCCAGCTCGTGGGAATGGGACAACTCGGGCGCGGCCAAGCACTGGAAGCACACGCACAACTACTTGCACCACAAGTACACCAACGTGCTCGGTATGGACGACGACATCGGCTACGGCCTGCTCCGAGTGACCCGCGACCAGCGCTGGCAGCCGTTCAACCTGGGCAACCCGATCTACAACCTGGTGCTGCAACTGTTGTTCGAGTACGGCGTCGCCATCCAGCACCTGGAGTTGGGCAAGTTGGCGGCGGGCCGGTACAAGCCGGGCACTGCCGAGCGTGCCGAGTTCGAGCGTAAGCGCAGCGAGGCGCTCACCAAGATGGGCAAGCAGATCCTCAAGGACTACGTCGTCTTCCCCGCGCTCACCGGCCCCGCGTTCTTCTCCACGCTGACCGCCAATCTGGCCGCGAACGCGATCCGCAACGTGTGGTCCAACGCCGTGATCTTCTGCGGGCACTTCCCCGACGGCGCGGAAAAGTTCACCAAGGCCGATATCGACAACGAGACGAAGGCCCAGTGGTACCTGCGCCAGATGCTGGGCAGCGCGAACATCTCCGGTGGCCCGATCACGCACTTCATGACCGGCAACCTGAGCCACCAGATCGAGCACCACCTGTTCCCCGATCTGCCGAGCAACAGGTACGCCGAGATCGCGGTGCGGGTGCGCGAGCTGGCCGACAAGTACGACCTGCCCTACACCACCGGCTCGCTGCCGGTGCAGTACTTCAAGGCGTGGCGGACCATTCTCAAGCTGTCACTGCCGAACAAGTACCTGCGCGCCACCGCCGACGACGCCCCGGAGACCGCCTCGGAGCGCAAATTCCACGGCCGCACCGGCGCCACAGTCGACTCGGCGACCGGCAAGCGTCGTGGTCTGCGTACGGCTCTCGCCCAGGGACGTCGGCGTTTCGGCCGGCGCGTTTCGGCCGCGGCAGGATGATTCCACGACCTCCGGAAGGTTCGTGACCGCCGGCGGACACGACATCGACGGGAGTCGCCTCCGCCTCGTGCTGCGACGCCCGGCTGTCGAGCGCCGCAGCGCAGGTCACCGGACGTGCCGACTGATTTCCGAGGTACAGAGCTAACTCGCCGGGAACGCCCGAACTGGAGCGGCACCCGACGCAGGACCTGCACGCAAACCCCAGGCCACCCAGCCGCTACGGTTGACCCCGGAGAGGCAGAGGAGGCTTGGTCGGTGCATGGTGAAGTCATGAGCGTCTACGAGGCCATCCAGCGCCGCCGTGACGTGCGCGCGGAATTCACCGGCGAGGTCGTGGACGACGCCACGCTGTGGCGGCTGCTCGATGCGGCGCACCGGGCGCCCAGCGTCGGGAACTCGCAGCCCTGGGACTTCGTGGTCGTCCGCGAGCCGGTGACGCTGCGCAAGTTCGCCGATCACGTGGCGCGGCGGCGCGTCGATTTCCGCGACGCGCTGCCACCTGAGCGGGCCGCGGTATTCGAGCCGATCAAGATCGAAGGCATTGTGGAGAGCGGCACCGGCATCGTGGTCTGCTATGACCACGATCGCGGTGGACCGCAGGTGCTCGGGCGGGCCACGATGCCCGAAACCGGGATCTACTCCGCGGTTCTCGCGATACAGAACTTGTGGCTGGCCGCCACGGCCGAAGGTGTCGGCGTCGGCTGGGTGTCGTTCTACGACCCCGATTTCCTCGCCGACTTGATCGGTCTGCCAAAAGGCATCCGCTCGGTCGGTTGGCTCTGTGTCGGCCCAGTCCACGAGTTTCAGGACATTCCCGATCTGGAGCGTTTCGGCTGGCGCGCGGGGCGGCCGCTCACGGACGCGGTGCACCACGAAACCTATCGCTGCTGAAAACCCGCCGCCCGCACTTGCGAAGCGATGGCGCGTATCGCGTTACGCAAATGTGTAGGTGGTTTGTGGTTCAATCACACACCGGCTGGGTAAAACATGGTCGAAACTGCTTCTGACGCAGTGTTCTTTGTTCGTGGTGTTTTGTTCCAGGAGGTTTGTGCAATGGCCGATGTCGACGCGGTTCGGCTGTCGAACGAGCTGGGCATAGACCTCGCACACGCGATGTTGCGCCTACGCCGGGAGGGTATCCCCGGCGAGACCAAGCACCAGACCTGCTTGCGCATCATCGCCGTCGAAGGACGCCGTCGGCGACCGGGCGCTGCGCGCAGATCCTGAACCGGTGGGCTTCCCTATTCCGCGCACACCCGGCCACTGTCGCTATCTCGCCCGACACAATACGCCCGTCGAGCGGACGTATTCGAACGTCGTCGACGACAGGACGCCCGAAAGGTGGGTTCGCGGTCGACGCAAATCTCCGGGCACCCAGCCGACGAGCTGAACACCCGGAGAATCGGAAACGGACGGTTCGTCACGCAAGCCTGATGAGGCCGTAATCGAAGGCGTGGCGACGGTAGACCACCGAGGGCTGGTCGGTCTCCTTGTCCTGGAACAGGAAGAAGTCGTGACCGACGAGCTCCATCTGATACAGCGCGTCGTCGACGGTCATCGGCGTGGCCGCGTGCACCTTGGTGCGCACGATGTGACCGGGGCCCTCAGCGTAGTCCGGCTCCAGCGCCTCTTCGCGCTGCCCCTGCACGGCACTCGACCCGCTGGGCCGCTCGAACAGCGAATCGTCCACCAGGTCCGCGGTGGCCTGGGCGACGGAGAGCGGCGTCTTGTCGCCGTAGTGCACCCGGCGGCGATCCTTGGTGCGGCGCAGGCGGCTCTCCAGCTTCGCAGTCACCGACTCGAACGCGGCGTAAAAGCTGTCCGCGTGGGCCTCGGCCCGGACGACGGGCCCCTTTCCGCGGGCGGTGATTTCGACGCGCTGGCAGCTCTTTCGCTGTCGGCGATTGCGCTCGTGGAACAACTCCACGTCGAAGAGGAACATGGATGGGTCGAAGCGTTCTAATCGGGAGAGTTTTTCCGCGACGTAAATTCGAAAATGATCAGGCACCTCCACGTTGCGGCCCTTCACCACGATGTCGGCGCGCATCGTTCGCTGGGGTTCCGCTGGGGGTTGCTCTGGCGCTTCCTGGGTGCCGTAATCCAGCACTGACGGAGCGGAATCTTGTACTGAAGGTCGTGAAGAAGTCGTCACGCGTACCTCCCGGATCTGGCCGCACAGACCGATTCACGTGCGGCGGGATGAGCCGTGCCGATCGACAATCTCTCGGCACAAGTTGTCCGAGGCGCCACCTCCAAACTCCCGGTTCGGGTGTGTGTTCGCGACGCTAGTACGCCAACCGGCCGATCGCCAGTGTTCACGCAAATTTCCTGGAGTCAAACAGCGCAAGTAACCAGAACACCACGTGTCGGCAAACCGATCCGTGCCAATGCGCGCACCGATTCGCGGGCCGTTGCGCCGGTGGTCAGCACATCGTCGACCACCACTACCTCGGCGTTCGCGGAAATTCCCCAGTCTGCGGCACAACCGGGTACCGCCGTGACGCGCCCGCCCACGTTGCGCGCCCGCTGCGCGGGTGTCAAGCCCACCGAATCACGCACCCGCCGATCCATTCGCAACAGGGTTACCACTCGGCTATTGGGCAGCCATTGTGTGGCAACGCGCGCCGAACGCAGCACCGGATCGCCGCCGCGGCGCCGGGCCGCCACGGCCCTGCTGGGGGCGGGTACCAGCACCAGCGGCCGTCGTGCCGACCGCAACTCGGCAAGCCCGCCCGCGAGCGCCGCACCGAGCGGTACCGCGAGATCTCGCCGCCCACGTTCCTTCGCCGCGAGCACCGCCCGGCGCGCGGGACCGGCGTACCGTCCGAGCGCCCAGCACGGGACTCCGGGATCGGTGCGCGGCCATACCCGTACCGGCGGACCGGCCAGAGCGGCAGCGCACTCGGCACACCATCCGGTGCCCGGTCGCGCACAGCCCGCACAGGCGGCGGGCAGGACCAGATCGAGCAGGTTTCGCATCGCACGAGTGTGCGCCCGCCTGCCGACAAGTTCGATCAATCGTGCCGACGGCGATCCGAGAGCGAACATTGTTTCCGTCGCTCGGCCCGACACCCTCAGCCCGGCAGCACGGGGATGGCGTTCGCGAGACCGGGGAGTTCACGCCAGTACGGCTGGCCCTGGTCCGGAGCTGAGGTCAGCTCCAGCACCCCGCGTGAGTCGGCGACGTACTGACGATCCGGGCTCGCGCTCACCGAGCGCACCGGGGGGGTCAGATTCTGCGATGTCAACGGCCTGGGCTCCGAGCCGTCTACCGACACGGTGCCCACCGGGTCGACATTGCCCTCTCGCGCGATGATGATCGAATCGGCGTCGAGCCAGTCCACCGACACCGCCGCTGTGCTGAGTTCAACACCCACGGGAAGCGCCGAGGTGAGAGCCAACTTCCCGTCCGGCCGAGGGGCTACCACCGCGACGTACACCTTGCCGTTGGCGATCATCGCCGCCCGCACCCCGGACCGAGAGATCCGCAGTTCGGTGATCGGGAGTCGTGGCGCCGTGTCCGAGGGAGCCGACATCAACGCCGAGATGTCGACGTCCTGCCTCGACACATTTCCCGTGGCCCGGTCATGCACCGCGCGGATGACCTGCGTGCCATCGAGCACCGCCCATGCTGCGCCGCCGTCGGCGGTCCAGGACGGCCGGGTGACGGTGTGGCCTTCGGCGACAGGAAAGGCGTTGCCGCCGTAAGTGCCGACCATCAAGGTGCTCGACGGCTCTCCCGCGGGCCTGCCCGCGTCCGCGACCGCCGCGACCAGCTGACCGTCCGGGGACAGCGCCGCCGACTGCAGGTTGTTCACCCGACCGAAGTACCCCGGCGTCGGCACACTGCCACCGCTATCGGTGACCTGCACCAACCCCCCGGAGCGCAGCGCGTGCAAACCAACCTGGTTGCGCGCGAGCGTGCCCGGATTGAACTGCTGCACGTCCGCGACACTCCACCCGTTCGCGGCGAACCTCTCGTCCAACGGCTTGCCGTCGGCGAGCAGCAGGTAGGGCCCGAGGATGTCGGCACTGGACAAGCTCAGCACCACCTGTGCGGCCAGTAGTTCGCGCTCGCGCGGATTCAGCGCCGACGCACCTGCGAAGTCGATTCGGACGCCGCCGAGCCCGATACCGACACCCTCGGGGTCACCGTTTGCCTTGGTGATCGCCCCGTGCACCGCGATCGGGGGCGTCAGCTCGTTGCGCAGGACCGATGCCAGCGCGGGTTGCGGCCCATCGATCAGCGAGCTGATCAGTCGCTGGGGCAGCTGCGCCTTCTGCGCTGAGATCCAGCGCAGATCCGGCACAGCGGTGTTACCGCCCGGATCGAGGAAGTACAGCACATAGCGGCGGTAGGACTTGAAAAACGCGGCGGAGTCGATGACCACGCCATCGGGCAATTCGTTGATGCGCCACTCCCCGTCGACTTTGGTCAGCCCGATCCTGTTCTCGACCATGGGAAGCTCGTCGTTGGGGCGATACCCGCCGTCAGCGGACAGTTCACCGACCTTGCGTGCGCGGATCAAGTAATTGGCAGTATCCCCGGAGCGCGACTCGCGCAGGATGTTGGGTTTCTCCACGATGACAGTGCCCGCTGCGTCGTTCCACTGCGTGGACGCGGCAGGCGTCATGTACTGGCGGGCGGCCAGATGCCGGTTGGCCGGGTCCGCGGTGGCCTGGAGGAAGTCACGCAGCAGGAGATCGGGATCACGGTTGGCGACCGGTGGCGGCGGGCCCTCCTGGCTGGGCTCGCGGTTGATGGTGCCCAATGCCTCCGGCGCGGAGGACTCGGGCAGGCTGGCGCAGGCGGTGAGCGACGACAAGACCACCATGACCATGGCCATCAGCACGCTCAGCCGCCGCATCCGCGCAGAACTGACACGCATACTCATGGTTGTCCGTCCCCAGCTTCGCGCGCCGGGCCGTCATCGGCCTGTGCCGACTCGGCCTGCGATTCGGTCGAACCGGACGCGGGCGCGTCACCGGATGGAGCGCGGTCATCAGGCATCGCGAGACCGCCTGATTCCGCAGGCCCCGCCAAGTTCGGCTGCGCCGACCCAGTGCTCACGTCGTCCTTCTGCTCAGCCGCGGCGCCCGACTTCGTCCGCGCGTCTTCCGCGCGCGAACCATCCGCGCCGGCGGCATCCGACTGCGCATCGTCCGGTCCCAGGCGCACGCCGCCCGGATATCGGGTGTCCGATTCGTCGGCGTCCGGCTCGAGGGCGTCCAGCCCGGCATCCGGCCTCGGGGCGGTGCCGGGCGCGGTCGGTGCACCCTCGCCGGAACCGTTCACGCCAGCATGTGCGCCGGTCTCCGTAGTGCCCGCCGCATCGGCAGCGGAGTCGGCGGGCGGCTCCGTCTCGACCACCCGCACGGGCTTGCGGGCAGCCTCGAGCGGCAGCGGGCTCGGTCCGAGTTTCTTCCCGCGCGCCAGCGGCAAGGTCAGGCGGAAGCTTGCGCCGACGCCGATCTCGCCCCACGCCTCGAGCTTGCCCTCATGCAGGTTCGCGTCTTCCACACTGATCGACAAACCGAGGCCGGTGCCGCCGGAGCGGCGCATCCGGGACGGGTCCGAGCGCCAGAATCGGTTGAAGACCAGCTTCTCCTCGCCGGGTCGCAGGCCGACGCCTTGATCGCGCACCACCACGGCGACCGCGTTCGCCTCGACATCGCCGCGCATCCGCAGCAGCACCGGCTTGCCCTCGCTGTGGTCGATCGCGTTGGCCAGCAGATTGCGCAACACCCGCTCCACCCGGCGCGGGTCTACCTCGGCGACCAGCGGGTCCTCCGGCATATCGGTGATTATCTCCACACCGGCGTCCTTGGCCAGGTGGCGCACGGTGGAGATCGCGGCACGCGCGCACATCCGCACATCCAGCGATTCGACCTGGAGTTCGGCGACGCCGGCGTCGTGCCTGCTGATCTCCAGCAGGTCGTTGAGCAGGCCTTCGAACCGGTCCAGCTCGTTGACCAGCAACTCTGCGCTGCGGGCCAAGGCGGGGTCGAGGTCGTCACTGCTACCGTGGATCAGGTCGGCGGCCATGCGCACGGTGGTGAGTGGGGTGCGCAACTCGTGGCTGACATCGGACGTGAACCGGCGCTGCAGATTACCGAACTCTTCCAGCTGGGTGATCTGGTTGGACAGGCTCTCGGCCATCTCGTTGAACGCCTGGGCCAGCCGCGCCATGTCGTCCTCGCCGCGCACCAGCATGCGTTCCTTGAGCCTGCCGTCGGCGAACCGGCCGGCGATCCGGGCCGCGGAGCGGATCGGCAGGACCACCTGCCTGGTCACCAGCGCGGTGATCGCCGCCAGCAACACCAGGAGCACGATGCCGCCGACCAGCATCGTGCCGCGCATCAGCGAAAGACTGCGTTCCTCGTTGGCCAGCGGGAAGATCAGGTAGATCTCCAGGGTCGGGATCTCCGTGGAGGGACTGCCGATGATCAGCGCGCGGCCGTTGTAGCCCTCCGCGTCGGTGACCGTGGCGAACTGGTAGCTGACCTGGTTGCGCTGCACGAACCGGCGTAGTTCCTCGGGCACCTCCTGGATCGGGCCGTTGGAGATCTGCTGCGGCGGCAGGCCGCCGACGACGCTCAGGGCCGTATCGAAAGTGCCTGCGGCGCCGGTGGATTGGCCGGTCCCGTTGCGGTTGGACAGCGCGTTACGGGCGTCTTCCAGACGCTGCGGCTGCGCGCCGATATCGTGCACACCGGCCAGCTGGCTCTGCACCGTATTACGCGCACGATCCATCTCCTCGACCGCCGCGTTGATCTTGGCGTCGAGCAGCCGGTCGGTGATCTGACTGGTGAGCACCACGCCGAGGATCGAGATGACGATCAGCGACAGGGTCAAGGTCGACACGATGACGCGCAGCTGCAGCGAACGGCGCCAGAGGTGGCCGAGCGCAACGCCCACCTCCTGGAACCAAGCCACCACCGGCATCAGCGATCGTTGTATCCGACCGATCTCGTTGGTCCGATCTGCCGCCCGGCGGTCGCGGGGCCCTTCATGGTCAGGCAAACTACTGCCTCCGGGCCCTGAACTCGGTCCGGATCACGGCGGTCCGGCCTTGTAACCGACCCCGCGGACGGTCAGCACGATCTCCGGATTCTCCGGATCCTTCTCGACCTTCGCGCGCAATCGCTGCACATGGACGTTCACCAACCGGGTATCGGCGGCGTGCCGGTAGCCCCAGACCTGCTCGAGCAGGACCTCGCGAGTGAACACCTGGCGCGGCTTGCGGGCCAGCGCGACGAGCAGGTCGAACTCCAGCGGGGTCAGCGATATCTGCTGGCCGCCACGGCTGACCTTGTGGGCGGGCACATCGATCACGATATCCGCGATCGACAGCAGCTCGGCGGGCTCCTCCTCGGTGCGGCGCAGCCGGGCGCGTACCCGGGCGACGAGCTCTTTCGGCTTGAACGGCTTGACGATGTAATCGTCGGCG
>NZ_JBQWRH010000011.1:0-218344 GCF_052545115.1 Nocardia glycosmidis
GCACAAAGCTGACAAAAAAAATCCGACCCCCCACACGGGGGTATGAAAGGGCCGGAACCAAAAAAAATTTGGCACTGACATTCATCGACACACTATTGAGTTCTCAAAGAACACACGCACACACATTCAATCCAGCATTAAACTGGACCTTCAGTGAGGCAACTTATCCAGCTTAGCTCATCTCGCCCACCTGATCAAAATCAGGCTCGCGATCAAGCTAGTGTGATCGCCAGGCGCTCCTCGTCCTACCTCGTTTCCCGGTCCCTCCGCTTGGCTTTCGCCTCGCTTCTCGGCTCCGGGTCGGTGTCCGTGTCGCTCTGACTTGGAATAAGTTACGCGCCGGATTTCACTTCGTCAAATCGCCTGCGCAGCGCATCTTTTCGCAGGTCAGGGACGGCCTATCGGCGGGATCTACGGCCGAATGACACAAATGTGATTCAAGCCACCACAAGATCGTTCTGCTGCGGTCGCGATACAGGACAGCGGAATCTCGACGGCTGCGGCGGCATCATGAATGGATGGCGGCGCGCGAGGTGGTGTGGGCTGGGGCATTCACACGGATCTACGACCCCAGCGTCAGCGAGCGGGATGCGTGATACTCAACGATCACACGCTGATTCGCGACCAGGCCGGACGATGGCATCTGGTTGGCATCACCCATCGGGAGCCGGCGGACCCGCTCGACGAAATCGAATTCGCACATGCGGTTTCCGACCGGCTGTGTGGTCGGTGGACCGAGCACGCGTGCGCTTTGCGTGTTGATCGGGACTATGGCGAGACCCAGCTGTGAAGTGGCGCCACCGGTGGGCATCATGTTGTCGCCTGCACCGGCCAGGGCTCGATTTCCGCAAACGCGCCGATGAGCTCGGCCGTGGCTGGTATCTGTTGATCGAGTCGAACTCTCCGACCATCCCCTCCGGGAGGGACCGGCATGGCCCGTATCGGCGTGATCAGTATTTCTGGTGACCGCGACTACGTGCATGCGGGCATCGGCGATCCAGCGGAGAACCTGGCGAAGGTGCACCTGTATCCGGAGGTGTCCTTCTTTCCCGCCGGCGGCCCATCGGTACACCATCTGGCCGCGCCGGGCCGGATGACTTCGGCACGGCGCACTCGACTCGACGGTACTTACCGCATGCAGCTGATGCTCGGGAACTTCGAAGAGTACGACCAGGAGACGAACGCAGCGCTGATGAAGCAGTCCACGCGGCGGCCGCACGCCTTCGCCCGGCTGGACACACGCGCCGCAGACTTCTCGAGCCGTTTCGGCGCCAACCACATCCACGCTATGCCCGGCGACCGCCGGGCCGCGGTACGTGCCGTGTGCGAGCTGGTCGACGTCACGCTGGACGAGTCCACCCGATGACGCTGTTTCTCGGCATCGACATCGGAACCTCGAGTTCCAAGGGTGTGCTCGCCGACGCCGACGGCACGATTGTCGCCAGAGCCGAACGAGCGCACGAAATCTCCATGCCATATCCCGGATGGGTGGAGCACGACGCCGAGACGGTGTGGTGGGCCGACTTCGTCACGCTCGCACGCGACTTGGCAGGTGCTGCCGACGGCGCTTCGCTCGGCGGACTCGCGGTGTCCGGGATCGGCCCGTGTCTACTGCCCGCCGACGCGGCGGGCAGGCCGCTGCGACCAGCCATGCTCTATGGCGTCGACACCAGGGCGGGTGCCGAAATCGCGGAACTCAGCGCCGAATTCGGTGCGCAGGCCGTGCTCGAGCGTGCGGGGTCGCCGCTGACCAGCCAGGCCGTCGGCCCGAAGGCCCGGTGGCTGGCCCGGCACGAACCGGAAGTCGCCGCGCGCACCGCGATGCTGCTGATGGCGAGTTCCTTTCTGGTGCACCGGCTGACCGGCCGGTATGTTCTCGACCACCAGTCGGCGAGTCAATGCGTGCCGCTGTACGACCTGCGTGCGCGTGCGTGGGCGACCGACTGGGCTGATCAGATCGTGCCGGGATGGTCACTGCCAGAACTGGCTTGGCCGACCGAGGTCGTGGGCCGGGTGAGCGCCGAGGCGGCGTCCGGCACGGGACTACCGGTGGGACTGCCGGTCACCACGGGCACGATCGACGCCTGGGCGGAGGCCGCCAGTGTGGGCGTTCGCGCTCCCGGCGAGGCGATGATCATGTACGGCACCACCCTGTTCATAGTGCAAGTGCTCAGCGATCCACGCCCGCATCCCGGCTTGTGGGGCACCTGCGGCGCCTGGCCGGACACATACACGCTCGCTGCGGGCATGGCCACCTCCGGCGCGGTCACCGACTGGCTGCGCAGGCTCGTCGGCGGTGAGTTCACCGACCTGGTCGTCGCCGCCGCAGACGTGCCGGTCGGCAGCAGAGGGTTGCTCGCCTTGCCGTACTTCGCCGGTGAGCGAACTCCCCTGTTCGACCCCGACGCCCGGGGCGTCATCGCGGGATTGACCCTGGCGCACGGGCGTGCCGAACTCTATCGGGCCGTGCTCGAAGGTACCGCTTACGGAGTGCGGCACAATCTGGCCGCCATGACCGAGGCAGGCGGACAGGCGGCGCGTCTGGTCGCGGTGGGTGGCGGCACCAAAGGTGGATTGTGGACGCAGATCGTCTCCGATGTCACCGGACTGGAACAGCAATTGCCCGCCGACACCGTCGGTGCCTGTCTCGGCGATGCGGTCCTCGCGGCCGAAGCCGCCGGTGTCGACACCTCCGGGTGGAATCCCATCGTCGGCACCGTGCGGCCCTATCCTGAACGCACAACGAAATACGAGCAGTACTACCGGCACTACCGCGACCTGTACGAACGCACGACAAGTATCGCGCATTTCCTCGCGGCCGAGCACCGTCGGGCCGGTACGGCTCCCTGATCGCGGTTCGCCATGCGACGATGCAGGGTCACCGCGCAGACCCACACGAGGATTCCATGCCGACAATCACCTTGACCCAGCACAATTTCGATTCCGTCGTCGCTGCCAACCCGATCGTGCTGGTGGATTGGTGGGCGGGTTGGTGTGGGCCGTGTCAGCGTTTCGCGCCCGTCTACGAGGCCTCGTCGGACCGGTACCCGGAGATCGTGCACGGCAAGGTCGACACCGAAGCCGAAGTCGCGTTGAGCAGCACCGCGCAGGTTACCCAGTATCCGACGCTGATGGCGTTCCGGGAGGGTTTGCTGGTGTACTGCGAGGCGGGCGCGTTGGCATCGGACGCGCTGGATGACCTGGTACAGCAGATTCGCTGGCTCGACATGGACCGGGTTCGCCGGGAAGTCGCCGAGCGGACCGACGCGCAACAGCTCGCCACCACGAGCGCCCCCGGCAGCGCGCGCCGGGCCGGACTCGCGCCCGTCTCGCCCCAATACGGCTGGCCCGGCCTGTGACCACCTCGGCTGTGGTGGTCGCCCCCGCGGGCAGCCTGAACAGCTACTAGCCGACGCCGTTTCGACACCGGGCACGGATTACGCTCGAAAATCGCTGCGGTCGTGAAGTTCCGGTCTACTACCAAGCGACCTACAGGCGCTCGGCTGGCGAGACGCCGAAACCTACCTTGCACTGGAAGACGCCGAGATCGCGACCACCGCGTGGTGGTATCAGTCCTGATCCTGCGGCGTATCCGGTTCCGCGAAGTCCAGCGCCAGCAGCTCGTCGGCGCGTGCCAGCGCCGCGTCCATGCCCGCGGTCAGATCGTCCATCATGGTCAGGCCGTCCAGCAGTCCGGTGAGTTCGTCCCGCAGGGCACGCAACTCCGCAATCGCCGGATCGACCGGGAACCAGGCGACCGATTCGTGCCACCACGGATCGCCGGACAGCCAGGCCCACAGTACGTCCCGGACCAGCACGGGGTCGGAGGTGTACAACTGGAAGGACTCGGTCGCCACCCCGGCCCGATGTTCCAGTTCGTAGACACCGTCGGCCAGGTACCTGGCCCGGATGTCGTGCAGCTCGCCTCGGCTGAGCTCGAGCACAGTGCGGTCCGAGCCGGGCGGTTCATCGAGCAGGTCGCCGAGGGAGGCCTCGGTGAGTTCCTTCAGCGGCGTCCCGTCTCCCACACGGATGCGCACGTCAATGGGGTCGACAATGCTCATCGCGTCAGTCTGCCCGATGGGGCGGCCGTTTACCCGAAATGCGGCGTGGCTGGGCGGTTCGGGTGCAAGCTGTGGATATGCCTGTGCTGGAAACAGTCGGAAGGCTGCCGATCGGGATCGGCGGCACGCGCTGGATCGGATCGGGGCTGAACGGATGACGACGGTCGCAGGAGTGGACAGCTCAACCCAATCGTGCAAAGTGGTCGTATGCGACGCCGGCACGGGCGCGATCCTGCGGCAAGCGCAGGCGCCGCACCCTGCCGGGACCGAGGTCGACCCCACCGCGTGGTGGGACGCGTTGCGCACCGCGGGGGCCGGCTTGCTCGACAGCGTCGACGCGATCGCCGTCGCGGCGCAGCAGCACGGTCTGGTCGCCCTGGACGCAGCGGGGACTCCGGTGCGGGACGCGTTGCTGTGGAACGATGTTCGCTCCGCCGAAGCGGCCGAGGAACTGATCGCTGAGCTGGGCGGGCCGCACGCATGGGCAAACGCGGTCGGAAGCGTACCGGTGGCGGCATTGACCGTCGCCAAACTGCGCTGGATGGCCGATCACGAGCCGGAACTCGCCGACCGCACCGCACAGGTTTTGCTGCCGCACGACTATCTGACCTGGCGGCTGCGCGGCGAGGTGGGCCGAGAACCGACTACCGATCGCGGCGACGCTTCCGGCACCGGGTATTGGTCGCCCAGCAACGGCGAATACCGGGAAGACTTGCTCGCCCTGGCCTTTCACGGACGCACACCCGCTCTTCCCCGAGTGCTCGATCCCGCCGAATCGGCCGGGCGGACGCCGTCGGGCGCACTGATCGCCGCGGGAACCGGAGACAATGCCGGTGCCGCCCTGGGGCTGGACATCGCCGAAGACGATGTGGTGGTGTCCCTCGGCACCAGTGGGACAGCGTTCGCGCGATCCAGCCGCGCCTGCGCGGACCCGAGTCGCGCGGTCTCGGGATTCGCGGACGCCACCGGCGCATTTCTTCCGCTGGTCTGTACGCTCAACGCCGCCCGCGTCCTGACCTCGACCGCCGATTTGCTCGGTGTGGACTTTCGCACTCTCGAATCACTGGCGGCACGAGCTTCGCCGGGAGCGAACGGTGTGGTCTTGCTGCCATATCTGGCGGGTGAGCGCACGCCCAACCTGCCGCACGCCACGGGCAGTCTGCACGGGTTGCGCCCGGAATCGATGCGTCCCGCCATTGTTGCCCGCGCCGCATTCGAGGGCATGCTGTGCCACCTCGCCGACGCGCTCGACCATCTCACCGGCATCGGCGTAGCACCGAAACGCGTGTTGCTCGTCGGCGGCGCCGCGCGCTCGCCTCTGGTCGCGACGATCGCCGCTCAGGTTTTCGGCGTCACAGTGACGGTGCCGGAGCCCGCGGAGTACGTTGCGCTCGGCGCCGCCCGGCAGGCGGCGTGGGCGCTCAGTGGTGCGCCCCGGCCGCCCGTATGGCAGACGCGCACGGTCACGGAGATTCCCGCTCCACCCGACGACACACTCGGACGGCGGATCCGGACCCGGTACCGGCGCATACGTCAAGAGATCCACGGCTGACCGCGGCGTTTCACCGCGACCGCCGAGCAACCGAACCGCCGGAAGCCATGATTCTGTATTCCTGGCCGTCACGACAAAGGTGAGCGGCGGCGATACAGCCCCAAGGCGGGAGGCAGGTCCTTCCGGGCCGCCGCGGCAGCTGAGCAGAAACTGGTGGCTAGACTGCGACCGAAACTCCTCGGACAAGTAGCTAGGTTTGCATGATCTCGCAGGTACGGCGCCATCCGCTGGCCGCGCAGACAGCGGGGTTGCTGTCGGCGCGCGTCCGAGCGGGCGAGTGGCCGCTGGGGGCGGCGTAGCACAATGTCCCCGAGTCCGCGGATTACGCCGCCCGTGAGCGGCCGGCCGACGCGGTCGCCGCTCGAAACCCCAGCCGCTGCGGCGGAATACAGCCGCACCCACCTGACCGCAGGGAAAGAGGCATGCACATGACCGACACTCCGGTGCTCGAACTGACCGATGTGACGTTCCGCCGCGCGGGCAAGAAGATCATCGATGGGATCTCGCTCACCGTGCGCGCGGGTGAGCGCTGGGCGTTGCTCGGCCCCAACGGGTCGGGCAAGAGCACCCTGCTCGGCTTCTGCGGCGCGGTCACCTTCCCCACCTCGGGCTCCGTGCGCGTGCTCGGGGCGGAACTCGGCCGCGTCGAACTGGCGCCGCTGCGCCGGCACATCGGCCAGGTGAATCCGCGCCACGCGCTGGGCTCGCCGCTCACGATCCGCGACGTCGTGCTGACCGGTCTGACCGCGACGATCGATACGCCGATGCGCTGGACACCCAGTCCGGACGAGCTCGGCCGCGCCGAGGCGATGATCGACACCGTCGGCCTGACCGGCAAGGCGGACGAGATCTGGCCCACCTTGTCGCAGGGGGAGCGCGGGCGCACGCTGATCGCGCGGGCCCTGATCGCGCAGCCGCAGCTGCTGCTGTTCGACGAGCCGTCCACCGGTTTGGATGTCGCCGCCCGGGAACAACTGCTGGACACCATCGACACCCTCGACCGGACCCATCCCGCGGTCGCCTCGATCCTGGTCACCCACCACTTGGAGGAACTACCCAGCACCACCACCCACGCCATGCTCATCGCCGACGGCCAGGTCGTCGCGGCAGGACCGGCACCGGAGACGATCACCACCGATAACGTCACTACCGCCTTCGCCCACCCGGTCGAGGTCCGCTACGACGACGGGCGCTGGACCGCTCGCGCGGCACGCAAGCCGACCGCGTGGCCGGCGTCATGAACGCAGTGGCATCGCATCCGTCCACTGCTGCGCTCACCGCGGAACCCGCACCGTGGGCGATCGCTCCCGCCCTGGTCGACCGGCACGCTGAACCGGGAGTGCCCTAGCCCCGGAGATCCACCACTATTGCCGGCCGAAGGCATGCCCGCTGCGGCTTCGCCCTGCGATCCGCAGGACGTAGACGCCACCTGGGCGGTCGGCCCACCCAGGCGGCGCCGGATGATCAGCCGACTCGCCGGCTACGACCCGCCGGACCTGGAGAAGTTGGCCACCAGTGCGTCCGCGGCCGCCTCGTCCTCCGGCGTTGCGGCGAAGGTCGACGATTTCTTCGTATAGGACCGCGTCATCTCGAGGATTTCGATGGTGTAGTCCTCCAGTATCTCGCTGCGCCCCAACGTCTCGACGGCCCGATGTTCGGGGTCGTTGTACCAGGCCGCCATGTGTTCCTCGGTCTCGAAATAGGCGATCGCGAGCTCACGCCCATCGGGCACATCGAATTTGTGCAGGGCGACGAAGCCGGGCATCGACGATGCTCGCTCGAACATTCGAGCCCCGATCGCGGCATATTCGGCGTTCTGCCACTCCGGGCGGACCTTGCCCCAGAAAAGTGCGACGTACATGGGTTCCTCCTGCGTGCATCCGCGATGACCGGTGCGGATATTTCACTTCGCGCTGAAGCGAGGCCCGAGCAGCATATAGCGACCGTGTCGCTCGTCACAAGAAAGCTAGACAAAGTTGCATCAGCTATGAATGGCGAATCCGAAACTGTCTGGTGAGCGAACGCGGCGGGCGGGGTGTATTGCGGATTCCGGACTCGAAATCAGATGCCACACTGTAGTTTTCGAGGGGACTCCGGCAAAAGCCGGCGCACGGAAGGGGCCCGACTCGGACCCTTCTCGTCCAGCCGCTGCGGGTGCCGAGCGCAGCCATTGCTCGAATCCGCCACGGCGACACAGTCCGTGGGTCGCTGACGCAGGAACGTCGCGGCCGGCGGTCGACATTCGCCGCGGTGTGTCCGTGCGCCGCAGGGGCCCTGGCACCCGCCCAGCGAACACGCACCAAGCAACCGATAACGTGTTCTCATGAACGAACCGCGGGCCGACGACACGCTGCCGAGCAAGGAGCATCACGAGGGCGGGTTCCGGCCGCTGAGCGATCTCATCGCCGCCCATGAGGCGGCCAAGGACGACATCTCCCGCGGCGGACCGCACTACGGCCAGTTCATCGAACAGGTGCGCGGCCTGATGGACCGCACCCGCCTGGCCTGCCCTTCCGACGACCTGACGGTGGAGGTGATCGGCCTGCTCAAGCAGCTGAACGACAAACTCGATGACGCGCTCGTCGACGAATGGTCGGCACCCGCCTGGACCCGCCTCGACCTGCCCGCCCGCGGCAACATCACACTGCCGCCGTTCGTGATCGACCACGTCGATGAGCAAGGCATCCACGCGGACGTCACCTTCCGCACCTACCACCTCGGCGGCAACGACGCCGCGCACGGCGGTCAAGTCGCCGTCGCTTTCGACGATCTGCTCGGCATGGCCGCCGCCGTGCAGTCCGGCGCGGTGACCAGAACCGCCTCGCTCACCGTGGACTACCGCTCCATCACCCCGCTGAACACCGAGCTCAGGGTCCACGCCTGGGCTGAACGGCAGGAGGGGCGCAAGATCTATGTCCGCGCCACCCTGCACGACGGCGAGCGGCTGTGCGCAGAGGCGAACGGATTGTTCATCGTGCTCAAACCCGGTCAGCCCTGACCAGCCGCGTCGGCTTCCAGCAAGATCCGGCGCTCGCGCGCCTCAACTCGGCGCCTGCCCGCGGCCCGCTCGGGGCCTGATCAGTAACCGGACTGTTTATAGATTCATCCTATTCGTATAGAATCTAGACATGGCGTTGAGCATCAAGCATCCAGAAGCAGATCGGCTGGCGCGTGAACTCGCGGCCAGAACCGGAGAAACGATGACCGAAGCGGTTGTGATCGCCCTGCGTGAGCGACTCGCACGGGAAACCGGGCGAGCACGTCCGGTACCGCTTCGCGCCGAGCTGACTGCGATCCGGCACAGATGCGCCGCACTTCCAGTCCTCGACGACCGCAGCGCCGAGGAGATCCTCGGCTACGACCACCGCGGTCTGCCGTCCTGATGGTGATCGACACATCAGCTATCGTCGCCATGCTCACGGACGAATCGGACGCCCCTCGCTTCGAGGCCGCGATCGAGGCGGACCCTGTGCGATACATGTCCACCGCCACCTACCTAGAGACCTCGATCGTCATCGAAAGCCGCTACGGCGACGCCGGTGGGCGAGAGCTCGATCTGTGGTTGCATCATGCCGCTGTCGAGCTCATCGCCGTACATCCCGAGCATGCGCACGCGGCACGACTCGCGTACCGCACCTACGGCAAAGGCCGCCACCCAGCGGGATTGAACTACGGAGACTGCTTCTCCTATGCCTTGTCCAAAGCCAGCGCCGAACCGCTCTTGTTCAAGGGCGATGATTTCCCACGAACCGACATCGCAGCCGTAGCGCTCCCCGAAATCGGCGCAGCAGACGAGTAGGCCACGCCCGCCCTGACGACCAGGCATAGACGCCCTCGACGGCGAACGTCCGTGGTCGCCACATCGACCCGCAAGATACACTGACTCGAACATGTATCGAAAGGATGGCGATGCGGTCGACCTTGCTGTCCCGGCGCGATCTCGATTTCCTGCTGTACGAGTGGCTCGACGCGGAAAGGCTGACCGAACGCGAGCGGTACGCCGAGCACTCGCGGGAGACCTTCGACGCCGTGCTCGAGCTCAGCGAGCAACTGGCCACCAAGTACTTCGCGCCGCACAACAAGCGTGGCGACGCCAACGAGCCGACCTTCGACGGCGAACGCGTCACCCTGATCCCGGAGGTCGGCCACGCGCTGGAAGCCTTCGCCAAGGCCGGGCTGCTCTCCGCGGCAATGGATTACGAACTGGGCGGCGCGCAACTGCCCGCCGCCGTCACGCAGGCGAGCTACGCGTGGTTCCACGCGGCCAACCCGGGGACAGCGGCCTATCCGTTCCTCACCGTTGCGAATGCGAATCTGCTTGTCGCCCATGCCGCTGCGCATCTGATCGAGAAGTTCGTTCCGCCGATGCTCACGGGCCGGTTCTTCGGCACCATGTGTCTGTCGGAGCCGCAAGCCGGTTCGTCCCTGGCCGATATCGTCACCCGCGCCGAGCCGCAGGACGACGGCACATACCGGCTGTTCGGCACCAAGATGTGGATCTCCGGCGGCGATCACGAACTCGGCGAGAACATCGTGCACCTAGTGCTGGCGAAGATCCCCGGCGCAGCGGCGGGCACCAAAGGGATCTCGCTGTTTCTGGTGCCGCGCTTCCTGGTCTGCGACGACGGCGCGATCGGCGAACGCAACGATGTCGCGCTGGCCGGGCTCAACCACAAAATGGGTTTCCGCGGCACGGTCAACACGGTGCTGAACTTCGGCGAGGGCCGCTGCAGGCCCGGCGGCGCGCCCGGCGCCGTCGGCTACCTGGTCGGCGCACCACATCGTGGGCTGACCTGCATGTTCCACATGATGAACGAGGCCAGGATCGGCGTCGGCCTGATCGCCACCGCGCTCGGTTACACCGGATACCTGGAGTCACTCGACTACGCCCGCACCCGCACCCAGGGCCGGGCCAAACTACCAGCCGACCCAGCCGCACCGCAGCGACCGATCATCGAGCATGCGGATGTGAAGCGAATGCTGCTGGCGCAGAAAGCTTATGCCGAGGGCGGGCTGGCGTTGGTGCTGTACTGCGCCCGGCTGGTGGACGACCAGCGGACCGCGGAGTCCGAAGCGGATCGCCGCGCGGCCACCCTGCTGCTGGACATCCTGACGCCGATCGCCAAGAGCTGGCCCTCCCAGTGGTGCCTGGAGGCCAACAGCCTCGCCATCCAAGTGCTCGGCGGCTACGGCTACACCCGCGAATACAACGTCGAGCAGCACTACCGCGACAACCGGCTCAACCCGATCCATGAGGGCACGCACGGCATCCAGGGCCTGGACCTGCTGGGGCGCAAGGTAACCCAGCAGGGCGGCGCCGGCCTGCTCGCGCTCGGCCAGCGGGTCGAGGCGACCATCGGCGCCGCCGCGTCGGCGGGTGACGAGGCAGCCGAGCTTGCCGACCAGCTGGATTCGGCGTGGCGTCGGCTGGTGGACGTGACCGCGGGACTGTTCGCCTCCGGCGACGTCGAAGCTGCGCTGGCGAACAGTTCGGTGTACCTGGAGACGTTCGGGCACATCGTGCTTGCGTGGATCTGGCTCGAGCAGTTCCTGGCCACCGGGGACCGTTCCGGCGACTTCTACAATGGCAAGCGGCACGCGGCGCGGTTCTTCTATCGCTTCGAATTGCCCAAGACGGCACCGGCACTGGATCTACTCGCCCGCCTGGACCGGACTACGCTGCACATGCGCGACGCCTGGTTCTGAGAACGAACCAGCTTCGATACATGTTCACAAGGATGTATCATTCCTCGGTGATCGATTCCAGCCAGCGGACCACCCGCCCGCCCGGCCGACCGGCCTCCGCGACCAGGGAACAGGTCATCGAACACGCTCGCAAGGCGTTCCTGGCCGGCGAGCGAGTGGACATCCAGTCGATCGCCGGGCAACTCGGGCTCAGCCGCGCCTCGATCTACCGCTGGTTCGGCTCCCGCGAAGGCGTGCTGGGCGCAGTCCTGGCCGGGGAATTCGAAGCGTTGCTGCGCCGCGCGGACGCGCGCCGCCGCTCCACGGGCGCCCGGCGCATCCTCGACGTGCTCTACCGGGTCAACCGCTGGATGACCGACAACGAACCATTCCGCCACTACTTCGAGAACGAGCCGCTGTCCGGGCTGCGCATCCTCACCGCGGGCGACGGTCCGGTGCAGCCGCTGGTCGTCGGCGCGGTCCAGGATCTGATCAACCGCGCCGCCGAGGAGGACGGGTACCGCCCACCGCTCGAACCCGCACTACTGGCCTACGCGCTGGTCCGCCTCGGCGAGGCGTTCCTCTACAACGACAACGTCGCGGGCATCCGCGGCGACGTCGATCGCCTGCACGAGGTGCAGGCCGCGCTGCTGGGCATCCCCGAGGCAATCGAGTCGTAGCGGGAGCTTTGCCGCACCTGCCGTCGCCGGATCTCGACCTCGAACAGGTCGACACGGGTGCGAAAACCTACGATCCGTCTCCGTAGATCTGCCCCTGATTCCCGGCACCACGCGGAATTCGACTCGGCGTGATCGAAATCCGCCGACCGTCGCGGAGGTGGCGGATTACCCCTGCCGCCGCGCATCGTGCCAGGTCGGGGCGGGGGTTACCCGGCGCAAAAACATCCCCTGATTTCCCGGGGGTTCGCCGCCGCTCAATGGTGGCCGCCGCCGCACTATCGTCGCTATTCGTGCAGGTCAGCGATAGAAAGGTGGAAGCGGTGGCGGCGGAACCCACTCCGGTGCGGCGGCTGCGCGCCGATCAGGCGCGGCGGGTGGCCGACATTTTGCGTCACCAACTGCACGCGGGGACGTTCGACAGCACGCTGCCGAGCGAACAGGAACTCGCCGCCGAGTACGCGGCGTCGCGCAACACCGTCCGCGAAGCGTTGACGCTGTTGAAGGACGAAGGTTTGATCGACCGCGCGCCCAAGGTGGGCACGCGGGTGGCCGCCCGGAAATACGACCACGGGCTCGACGCGCTGCTCGGTTTGCAGGAAACCTTCAAAGGCCACGGCACGGTGCGCAACGAGGTCCGCGCCGCGATGCAGGTCACCGCGCCGCCCGCCGTCGCGCGCCGCCTCGGACTCGCACCGGGCGAGCGCGTCATCTATCTGGAACGGCTGCGCTACCTCGCGGACCTGCCGCTGAGCCTCGATCTCACCTATCTCGTGCCCGATATCGGCACTGAGGTACTCGGCCACGATCTGGAGCACACCGACGTCTTCGTGCTGCTGGAACGCATCAGCGGCCAGTCGCTGGGCTCGGCCGATCTGGCCTTGGAGGCCGTGCCCGCCGACCCGCACACCGCTTCGACCCTCGACATCCCCGCCGGCGCGCCCCTGCTGATGCTGGAACGGCTGACCCGGCTCGACGACGGCCGCCCGGTCGATCTCGAGTACATCCGCATGCGCGGCGACCGAATCACCATGCGCGGCAGCCTGACCCGCAGCGCCCCCGAATGGAAGGTCCTCTAGATGGCACTCGTCAACCAGCGCGCCGACATCCCCGTCACCATCGACGAGTCGCTCTGTATCCAGGGATGCACGCTGTGCGTGGAGATCTGCCCGCTCGACTCGCTGGCCATCAACCCCGAGAACGGCAAGGCCTTCATGCACGTCGACGAATGCTGGTACTGCGGCCCCTGCGCGGCCCGCTGCCCGACCGGCGCCGTCACCGTCAACATGCCCTACCTGCTCCGCTGATCTGGAAGACCGATGAAAGTAAAATTCGTTCCCGTCCTGCTCGCCGCCGCGCTCACGCTGACCGGCTGCTCCCTGGAGAAGACCGACCCCGCCCCGGCGGGCACCGTCAAGGTGGTCATCGGCTATCAGTCCAAGACGATCAACACCGTCACCGCGGGTACCCTGCTGCGCGCGCAGGGTTACCTGGAACAGCGGCTGCAGCAGATCACCGACAACGGTGGCGCGAAGTACCAGGTCGAGTGGCAGGACTACGACACGGGCGCGCCGATCACCGCGCAAATGGTGGCCGAGAAGATCGACATCGGCTCGATGGGCGACTACCCCCTGCTGATCAACGGGTCCCGCACCCAGGCCAACGAACGCGCGAAGACCGAACTCGTCTCGGTCACCGGGTACAACCCGAGGGGCGCGCTGAACATGGTTGTCGTGCCGAATGATTCGGCGGCGACCAGTATCGCCGAGCTGAGCGGGCAGAAGATCTCCGCCAGCGTGGGTTCGGCGGGGCACGGCACCCTGGTACAGGCCCTGTCCCGGGCCGGGATCGATCCGGCCAAGGGTGTGGAGGTACTCAACCAGCAGCCGCAGGTCGGCGCGACCGCGCTGGAATCGCATCAGGTGAGCGCGCTGTCGCAGTTCGTCGCGTGGCCCGGTCTGCTCGTCTTCCAGAACAAGGCCAAGCTGCTCTACGACGGCGCCGAACTCGGCGTGCCGACCTTCCACGGCGTGGTCGCCCGGCGCGCGTACGCCGCCGAGCACCCCGAGGTGCTCCAGGCGTTCCTCGCCGCCCAGCTCGACGCCACCCAGTTCCTGCGCGAGCGGCCGTTCGACGCTGCCAAGATCGTTGCCGACGGCTCCGGCCTGCCGCAGGAGGTGGTGTACCTCTACAACGGGCCCGGCGGAACCAGTTTCGACACCACGCTCGAGCCGAGCCTGATCGCGGCGCTGAAAGGTGATGTGGCGTACCTGAAGTCGATCGGTGACTTCGCCGATCTCGATATCGATCGGTTCGTCGAGAACGCCCCGCTGCGCCAAGCGTTCGCCGAGACCGGCCGCGACTACGACCGCGAACTGGCCGACAAAGCCAACCCCACACCGATCAGCGGCACCGATCCCGTCTGCGGCGCCGCGGCACAGAATCCCGCGCTGGCCGGCGAACTGTGGCTCGGCGGCACAGACAAGCCGCAACCGGCCGCCGACCCGACCTGCCTGCTGCGCGCGATCCAGGTCGCGAAGGCGCAGGGCAAAACGGTCCGTGCCGCGTATGTCCCGGACGCCGAACTCGGCACGCGCTGGTTCGCCGACAAGTCGGTGTGGCTGCGCGAGGGCGCCACTTACCTGCCCTTCACCACGGCCGCCGCCGCCCAGCGCTACCGGCAGTCGCATCCGTCGGCCACGCCGGTCGGCTACGACCAGGCCGTCACGGAAGTACGTGGATGACAAGCGAACTCGCTGCCCCGTCGGCACACGTCGACGCCGCGGAGCCCACCGCGCCCCGGTCGGCCACCGTCCCGACCCCGCCATCGGTATGGCGTTCCCGCCTGCTGCGGGTCGCGTCGGTCGCGGTCGCGGTCGGAGTGTGGCAACTGCTCACGATCAACAACGTGCGGGCAGGCCTGCGTTTCGACACGCTGCCCACGGTCACGGAGGTCGTCGCCGAATTCGGCACACAGCTGCGCGCCGAGCGGTACTACCTGGATATCGCCCAATCGCTGCTGCGGATCGGCACCGGCTTCGGGCTAGCCGCGGTGGTCGGCGTGATCGCGGGCATCGGCCTCGGCCAATCCCGGCTGCTCGCCGACATCTTCGGCCCGCTCGCCGAACTGGTCCGGCCGATTCCGGCGATCGCACTGGTCCCGGTCGCGATCCTGCTTTTCCCCAGCGACGAATCCGGCATCGTGTTCATCACCTTCACCGCGTCATTGTTCCCGGTGCTGGTCAGCACCCGGCACGCGGTGCGCGCGTTGCCGACGATCTGGGAAGACGCCCTGCGCACGCTCGGCGCGTCCCGGCTGGACGTGTTGACGCGCGTCGTGTTCCCCGGCATCCTGCCCGGGGTCTTCAGCGGTCTTTCGGTCGGCGTCGGCGTGGCGTGGATCTGCCTGATCTCGGCGGAGATGATCTCCGGGCGTCTCGGCGTCGGCTACCGCACCTGGCAGGCCTACACCATCGTGGACTATCCGGCGGTGTTCGTCGGCATGATCACCATCGGCGTCCTCGGTTTCGCGACATCAGCGCTGGTCGAGGTGGCCGGCCGCCGCATCACCCGCTGGCTGCCCAGAGAGGTCGAGGCATGACCACGGTGATCGAAGCACCGGCGTCGACCGGGATGCGTTTGAGCCTCGACGGCGTCGCGATCGCCTACAGCGGCGAACCCGTGCTCGACGGGCTCGACTTGACCATCGCGCCGGGGGAAATCCTCGTCGTGGTCGGCAGATCCGGCTGCGGCAAATCGACACTACTGCGCGCCCTCGCCGGATTGCGCGCGCCGGAGGGCGGCGTGATCCTCGCCGATGGCGCCGCCGTCACCGGGCCCGCCGCCGATCGCGCCCTGGTGTTCCAGGACGACGCGCTCTTGCCCTGGCGCACCGCGCGACAGAACATCGAACTCGCCCTGCGCCTGTGCGGCACGCGCCGCACCGAACGCCGGACCACGGCATTGCGCTGGATAGCCGAGGTCGGGCTCACCGGGTACGCCGACTACCTGCCGCGCGACCTGTCCGGCGGCATGCGTCAGCGCGTCCAGCTCGCGCGCAGCCTGGCCGCCGCGCCGCGCGCGGTGCTGATGGACGAGCCGTTCGGCGCACTGGACACCCAGACCCGAGAGACCATGCAGCGGCTGCTGATCGACACCTGGCGCGCCCATCCCACCACTGTCGTCTTCGTCACCCACGACCTCGATGAGGCCCTGCTGCTCGGCGACCGCATCGCCGTGCTCGGCGGCGGCACACTGCGCGCCCTGGTGCCGGTGCCCAGCCCGCGCGAGGCGATCGACCGGTCCGCTACGAAGGCCGAGATCTTGGAGAAATTGTGAACATTCCGCCGCTGTCGGAGCGGATTCGGCTGGACTGCGACGTGCTCGTCATCGGCGGTGGCACCGCGGGCACCATGGCCGCGCTCACCGCCGCCGAGCAGGGCGCGAACGTGCTGCTGCTGGAGAAAGCACATGTGCGCCACTCCGGTGCGCTGGCTATGGGCATGGATGGCGTGAACAACGCGGTCATCCCCGGCAAGGCCGAACCGGAGGACTACGTCGCCGAGATCACCAGGGCCAACGACGGGATCGTCAACCAGCGCACCGTGTACCAGACCGCGACGCGCGGCTTCGCGATGGTGCAGCGGCTGGAACGCTACGGCGTGAAATTCGAGAAGGACGAGTACGGCGAGTACGCGGTGCGCCGAGTGCACCGATCCGGCTCGTACGTCCTGCCGATGCCCGAAGGTAAGGACGTGAAGAAAGCGTTGTATCGCGTCCTGCGGCAACGCAAGATGCGCGAACGGATTCGCATCGAGAACCGGCTCATGCCCGTGCGGGTGCTCACCGACAACGGACGCGCCGTCGGCGCCGCCGCACTGCATACGCGCACCGGCGAGTTCGTGGCCGTCGGCGCGAAGGCGGTGATCCTGGCCACCGGCCCCTGCGGCCGGCTCGGGCTGCCGGCCAGCGGATATCTGTACGGGACCTACGAGAACCCGACGAACGCGGGTGACGGCTACTCGATGGCCTACCACGCGGGCGCCGAACTCAGCGGCATCGAATGCTTCCAGATCAACCCGCTGATCAAGGATTACAACGGCCCCGCCTGCGCGTACGTGGCGAATCCGTTCGGCGGCTACCAGGTCAATGCCCAGGGCGAACGCTTCGTCGACTCCGACTACTGGTCCGGTCAGATGATGGCCGAGGTCAAGCGCGAGATCGAATCCGCGCGCGGACCCATCTATCTCAAGGTGTCGCACCTGCCCGACGAGACGCTGAGCACGCTCGAAGGCATCCTGCACACCACCGAACGCCCGACCCGCGGTACCTTCCACGGCAACCGCGGCCACGACTACCGGACCCACGACATCGAGATGCACATTTCCGAAATCGGTTTGTGCAGTGGGCATTCCGCCTCGGGTGTATGGGTCGACGAGCATGCGCGCACCACGGTGCCCGGCCTGTACGCGGCGGGTGATCTGGCGTGCGTGCCGCACAACTACATGATCGGCGCGTTCGTCTTCGGTGATCTCGCGGGCGCGCACGCCGCGTCGACACTCGAGGCGGTCGCGGCCCCGCGTGAGTTGCCCGAAGACCAACTGGCCGCGGCACACGAGCTGATCTACCGACCGCTGCGTCATCCGGACGGTCCGCCGCAGCCGCAGGTCGAATACAAGCTGCGCCGGTTCGTGAACGACTATGTGGCGCCGCCCAAGACGGCCAGCAAACTGGGGATCGCGGTGGAGACCTTCGAGCGGATGCGCGCCGAGATCGAGGGCATCGGTGCCCGCACACCACACGAGTTGATGCGGGCGGTTGAAGTGTCGTTCATCCGAGACTGCGCCGAAATGGCCACCCGCAGTTCCCTGACCAGGACCGAATCCCGCTGGGGCCTCTACCACGAGCGCGCCGACCTGCCCGAACGTGACGATTTCGGATGGCGATACCACCTCAATCTCCGCAAGAACCCGGACGGAACCATGGCGTTCCTGAAGCGGCCGGTCGCGCCTTACCTGGTTCCGGTCCCCGGACTCGACGATCTGCCCTCGGCCGATGCCGCGGCGGTGCCGGTGCACCAGCCGCATCCGGCCGCAGGCCGTGCGCCGCACACCGGCCTCGCCGCTGAGCACCACCGGGTCGGCTCCGACACCGGGAAGCAACCCGCGACTGTCCCGTCGCCGCGCATCGTCGCGCTGCTCGCGCTCGACGAGCCCACCGTTTCACAGCTGTCGGCCTATCTGACAGACCCGGACGCGGGCGTGCGGGCCACGGCGATCGGGGTGCTGACCGAGCACACACCGGAGGGCTTCACCACCGTCCTGATCGACGCGCTCGACGACGAGGCGACCTCGGTCCGGCGCGCGGCCGCGGCGAGCCTGCGCGAACTGGTGGAGGTGTTGCCCGCGGCGGCGGGGCTTTCCGACCGGCTCGGCTCGCCCGATCCGGTAGTGCGCGCCACCGTGATCGATCTGCTGCGCGCCCTGCGGGCCGGGACCGCCGCGCACTACCGCGCGGCGCTCACCGACGTGGATCATCGGGCGCGCATCGAGGCGGTCCGCGCCCTGGTCTCGCTGGACGATCGCGACGGCGTCGCCACTGCCCACGACGACGACAATCGCGAGGTGCGCATCGCGGTAGCCCACGGACTTGCCGCGATCGGTGCCGGCGGCGCCGAGGTGATTCGCCGCCTCGCGGACGACCAGGACCCGCTGGTCCGCGCCGCCGCGCTCGCCGCGTTCGGGCAACTCGGCGCCGAGCCCCAGGACGTCACCGCGCTGGCGATGGCGCTGCGCCACTCGGCCTGGCAGATCCGGGTGGGTGCGGTGCGCGGACTCGCCGGCGCCGACCCGGAACTGGCAGTGCCGATCCTGGCCGCGGCACTGAACGATCCCCACCTGGACGTGCGCAAGGCGGCGGTACTGTCTTTGGCAGGATGGCCGGACCTTCCGCCCGCGCACGACGCGCTACGTGGCGCGATCGGTGACACCGACGCCGACGTCCGCGCGTATGCCCGGCGGGCCCTGGCTGCCCAGCCCACCGCCTAGGGCACCGGGCCGGTCGGACCGCGCACACAGCTATCTCGACACCCGGCGCGCGCACGCGTCTGCGGCTGTGTCGTTCCATGCGCTGGCCGTGTCGTTGTTCGCCGCGCCGCTGCAATCGGCGGTCCCGGCGCGGGATTCGACCACTGAGCGGAGCGTCGACGATACCGCGCCATCCTGTTGTCAGCCGCGTGCCGGCGCGTCCGCGGTGCGACGCTGCCGAATCGGGCTCAGCACCTCGGCCGATCAGCGCGGGTCGAGACCGAGGTCGGTGGCCCGCGATCCCGGCGTGAGGCCGGGATGACCTGTCGTGTGCCGGCGGCCGCGGGACACCGATGCTCGGCATGATTGCGCCGACGGTGGTTTCGGCTCCGTCCGATCCAGGTCCACCCGAACGTCGAGACTCGCGAGCTGTCCGCGGTCGTCGAATTCGATGTCGCCCGCGACGCCGTGGCCACGGAATTCGAGCCACCGGAAATCGTCGAGAAATTCGGTGCGCAGACCCCGCCGGGTCAGGTAGCTGTGCGCGGCACGCCGGTAATCGACCAGTGGCAGCGCACCGACGCCGAAGGCCAACACCCGAGCGAGGCTGGATGCGGTGGGCGGTGGCAGCAGGAACGCGGGATGTTCGACGAGGAACGCCACGCACGTCCCGTCGATGACACCGCAGTAGGAACTCCATCGCCCACAGACGATCTTCGCGGCGTCCGCCAGCAACCCGGCGATCTGGTGCGGCTGCGGGGACGCGCCTGGGAAGGCGACAGGCAGTTCCGCGGCGCACAATTCGGCGACACGATACCGAAAGCCGAACCGGCGCACCGTCTCCGCCGCCTTGATCAACGAGGGCGGATATCCCCACGGATTGGCCCATCCCCACAACCATGATTCGGCGTCGGCCGTCCCGATCAGGTGGACCTTGGTGCACACGAACGACCGCTGTTCGCCGGCGAATTCGATGTGCCGCCCCTCCAGATCCACGTGCCACACGTGTTCGCCCAGTAATTCTTCGAGGTGGAGGCGATGCTCGAGCGACAGCAATCCCGCGTCATCGAGGAGTCTCGTCAGTGGCACAGGTTCGGACACCTTCGTCAGCGTACTGAAACGCGATCTCCGCGCTGTTGATCGGATCACCCAGCCGAAGCCGGATCAGGTCACCGGGTAGGCGGGATCAACTGTGCCGACCTCCTGGTCGGCGGCAACGAACCCAGAGCGGGTGAACTTCGCACGGACGGCGGGGATCTCAGCTGTCCGTGGCCGCGACGCCGGTCTACTCGCCCCCGCCGCCCAGCACATCCACGACAAGTGCGGTGGCGTTGTCGGTTCCACCGGCGCAAAGCGCATCGTCCACCAGCGTGTTCGCCATGGTTTCGACCGTGTCCCCGTCCGCGAGTAGTGCTTTGATCGTGGCGATCCCGAGCGGTTTGTGCACTCCGTCGGTGCTCAGCAACAGCCTGCCTGTGCTCGATCCAGTTGCGGCGTAGCCGATCTCGACCGGTCGCACGGTGCGCGCCGACGTAGTGACGAGATGACTCTCCCGTGGCGAAGAAACGAGCCCGCGGGCACGGCACAATTCCGCGACGGTGTGGTCGGTCGTGATCTGGTGCAGTACCCGCCCGTTCCACCGGTACGCGCGACAGTCGCCGACCCACGCCACCTCACACGGCCCATCCGCTCCGCCGGCGGTGGCCAGCACCGCGACGACCAGCACGCTGTCGGCCGAAGGCTCCGGCACCGTCTGCCGCAATTCCCGCTGCGACGCCAGGATTCCCGCCCGCGCACCGTGCCGCACGGCCGCCCGCGCCGCGACGGAGGCCGCCGTGCGTGCGGCCCGCGCGGCCAGGAGATGATCCCCGACACCGTCGGCGACCACATATGCCGTCGTCCCGGTCACCGCGTCGGTCTCGATGGCCACCGCGTCGGCGTTGATCGACCGCGGCCCGCGCCGACTCGCTGAACTCCAGCGCGCACGGTCGAGCCCGGGCGTCTGTATCCGCGGCATCCTCGGGGTGGGGGCGGAATGCATGGCCTCTCCTCGGGCTGTGGACGGTGGGCTGTGAATGGTGCTGCCGATCGGCGCACCCCTTCAGCACACCGGCCCAATCCGTGTGCTTCGCCAGAGGCCCCCGTGTAACTGCTGAGAATCAGTCATCAATCGTGTCACGGCCCGCGAACAAATCGGCGGTCGCCGACGATTGGTCACCCGCCCAATTGATTGGTGCGTCGATTTGTTCGGCTGCCGCAACCATAGCCGAGAATCGCCGCTATGGACTGCGCATCTCCGGGCGTGCAGCCGAGTCACCGCGCGTGCGGCGCCCTTCGCGCCACACGCTCACCCCGACCGTGGCATACGCCGCCACGGTCGCCAGCCCCGGCAGGATCAGCATGAGGGTGAGAAACGAAATGAACGAAGACACAAGCCCTCCCGACCACGCGATCGGATATTTCGCGCCGGTGCGCCACGGCGCAACACTGTCATTGCCGCGCATACCCACCATTGGATGTCGCATGCACAGGCGGAGTTGACCCGAGAAAAGTCGACCCGAGAAAGCCGATGCGGGCTCGACGGCGTGTCCTCACCGCGCAGGTCACGACTGCATCGAGCCGTTGCCCGCGGGTCCGGACAGACCCGCGGGCAACCGGCCCGAGACAAACGGCCGAGCCGTCGGTTTCGGCGGCCGCGGCGCGGGAATGCGCTGTGCGAAGGCGCCTGTATCGCACCGGTCGCCGTTGGTCACGCCTGGTCACGGCGAGATGGAGCGCCATCCCGGAAGGAGAAAAAAGCATGTCACCTGCAACCATCAATTCGACATCGGACGCGGTGGACTTCCTGATCGAGCAACACGGACGGATTCGGCAACTGTTCCTCGAAACCGCCCAGGCAGCCGATGTCAAGGAGCGCGAGAAGAAGTTCGTCGAACTGCGACGGCTGCTGGCCGTGCACGAGACCGCCGAGGAGGAGATCATCCACCCGCGCGCCCGCCGGGAGATCGGTAACGGCGCCGGCATCGTCGAGGCGCGGCTGGAGGAGGAGAACAAGGCGAAGAAGCAGCTGTCGGATCTCGAAGATCTCGACATCGGCTCGGTCGAGTTCGAGGTGAAGCTGGACGGATTGCGCCGCGCGGTGCTGGCGCACGCCGAACACGAGGAGAACGAGGAGTTCAACCGGCTACGCCAGGAAATGGACCCCGATTCCTTGCGGCGGATGCGCAGCACGGTCGAACTCGCCGAAGCCATGGCGCCGACGCGCCCCCATCCCGGCGTCGAGTCGGCGATGGCCAATGCTCTGGTCGGTCCGTTCGCCGCCATGATGGATCGCGCCAAGGACATGATCACCAAGCCACGCTGAACAGATTCGCCGTCCGACACCTCGGCGCCGGGCCCGCCCGATCAGGGCGAGCCCGGCGTCGCTCGCGTGCACGGGCAGCCGGTACGCAGGTCGCGCCCTTCGCGCGGACTTTCCTGCCCCGCCCGACCACCCGGATCGCGTCCCGCGCGGCGCGGCTGGATCGGGCCCGCCGCCACAGATGGGCCCGCTGTTCCGTGCCCTGGCAGTCGCCGCGGCACGGAACGCCAGTGGTCCGGACCCCGGCATACCCGGCGAAATCCGGGCGTTGTTGCGTTCTGACGGCAGATCCGGTCTCATGGCAGGTCGGGTCTCGCGGCAGGTCGGGTCTCGCGGCAGGTCGGGTCTCGCGGCAGGTCGGGTCTCGCGGCAGGTCGGGTCTCACAGCAGAACAAGAGCGACACTCAGTACGCACAGCATCAGTACCCATGCCGCGACGGTCACACGGATAGAACCCTCTGGATCGGGGTCGTCGCCGCGGTGGCGGCATCGACAGGCGCGATGTTGCGGGCGGGCCGAAACGGACACGACATCCTCCTTCGGTCGGCGTGCATCGGGCAGTCGCATACCCGCTTTCGGCACCGATCGTCACGATCCGGCTGTAGTAATTCCCGCGTAGCGATTCCCACGTAACGAATCCCACCGACCGGGCGAACGCAGGCACGATCCGGCCACTCACCAGCAGGGTTTGGTCGAGGCGGAGGCGGGAAGTCGCTCCATGCAGGAGAGGAGTCGGCTATGACCGAACCGAAAGACACCTACGACCCGCCGCAGAACACCGGCGCGCCCGACTCGGCCGAATCCGATCCGGCTGCCCTCAGCAGCGCCGAGGATCTGGACGAGGACCGGCTGCATTCCGATCCGCTCGAGGCCGGTATGGACCCGCCGGAGCACTGGTCGGGAGCCACCCGGTACGGCATGACGCACTGGGAGGAAGCCCACCCTCGACCGATCGGAGACCGGCTGACCGAAGAGGAGCCCGACATCGACCCCGACCGAGAGCCGGGAACCGAGCAGACCGACAAGCTCATGGACATCTCGTGCGACAGCGAAGAGGTTCGTCTCGACCACAGCTACGAGGAGGAGCTCGGTGTCGCGGCCGACGTCGCCGGCGGCTCGGTCGCGGACGAGATCCGCCGTCCCGGCCCGCCCGGCTGACCGAAGCGCGAGGGCTGCTGCTCCAGGGGAACTGCCCAGCCGCGTGTAGTGACTACCTTTTCTGCGGGATCAGCGGCTGCCGCGCCGGGGAGAACGACGCTGCGTGCCGCCCACCGATCGGTCTACACCACGAAAGAACCGGCCCGACGGGAAACTCCGTCGAGCCGGTGGTCACGAGTCCGCAAAGCGGGCGTCAGCCGATAATGGAGTTCATGATCGTACCCGCGCTGGTCGCCACCGCACCGCCCGCCATCGCGCTGGCGACCATCTTGGGCGACTGGAGGGTACCCCCGTTCCATTTCTCCCACGCGAACCTGCCACCGCCGTAGGTGATCGCCGTAATGCCGGAAAGCTGCACCAACCAGGTGAAGTAGCGGCCCATCTGCATCAGCTTGTCCGCCAACGGCGGCTCTTCCGGAGTCGGATTGTCGAACTGCGCCATCACGGTATCGTGCAGCGCGGCGAGAATCATGCTCACGTTCGTGCTCCTTTTCGCATGCCGAAGGTGATGCCGGAGACAGATTCGAAGAGCTGCGCTACCGAGAGTTCGGTGCGCCACGGGTACTGCGAGGCCTACAACCGCCGATCCGGCGGTCCGGTGTCATGGCCGTGTCCTGATTCCAGGCGGTTGCCCGGCAAACTCGTGACAAAGATTAGAGCGTATCGCTATGGTGCACTCCCAGCGACACACCGTAGCGCGCCTGGGGCGACGCATAGCGTCACTGCACCCAAGCTGTGACCTTCAGGTCTCACAATGCTCAGAGCCGTCATAGCACGATTGCTCACGCACGGCGACCGGACGATGCCGCCACGCCCAGGCTTACGTTTGAACCGTCGCCGTTCGGCAATCCCGACCAGAGACCGACGGCGCGGTGCGGCGAGGTGAATATGGTCGATGACGTCGAGAAGCGCTGGCGCGATCCGCGGATGTTCCGCCACGCCGCGACCTACGTCGTCGCGGTCCTGGCCACGGCGACCTTGGTTTTCCTGCTGATCCTGTGGTGGGCCGCGCGGCGCGAGTGCACGAACGCGGACACGCTGCTGTGCGACGCCACCGCGCAGGCCGCCGTAGTGATCGCACCGTCGGCGATCCTGCTGTTCGGCGGGATCGGCGCTTTCGTCGAAACCTACATCCAGTGGCGCCGCGGCCGCGCTTGGCCGATCTGGCAGGGCGCGGGCTGGTTCCTGTTCGTCCTGATGGTGGTCTACCTCGGCATCGGCGGCGGCTCGCTCGGGCGCTGATCAGTCGGCGACCCGCACGACGAGCTTGCCGAAATTCCGGCCCTCGAGCATGCCGATGAAGGCTTCCGGGGCGGCGGCCAAACCGTGCACGACGTCCTCGAGATAGTGAACGCGCCCCCCGGCAACCCATTCCCCCATCTCGCGCAGGAAGTCCGGGTACAGCTCGCGAACGAATTCGGATTGGATGAATCCACGCACGGTGAGGCTCTTGGTCAGGATACGGCCGTAGAACGCGGGCAACCGGTCCGGACCCGCCGGGACACCGGTCGCATTGTAATTGGCGATCAGGCCGCAAACCGGCACGCGCGCATAGTTGTTCAGCAGCGGATAGACCGCCTCCGCCACCGAACCGCCGACGTTTTCGAAGTAGATGTCGATCCCGTCGGGGACCGCCGCAGCCAACTGCTCGGCGAAATCGGGGGCGCGATGGTCGATAGCGACATCGAAACCGATCTCGTTCAGATATGCGACCTTGCGCGGCCCCCCTGCGATGCCGACAGTGCGCGCGCCCTTGATCTTGGCGATCTGGCCGACGGTTGATCCCACCGCCCCGGTGGCGGCGGCAACCACGAGCGTCTCACCGGGCTGAGGCTTGCCGATCCTGCTCAGTCCGGCGTACGCGGTGAATCCCGGCATGCCGAGCACACCCAGCGCGGTCGAGACCGGAGCCTTCGCCGGATCGAGTACGCGCAGGCCGTGTGCAGGTGCGACGTCGTGCGTCTGCCAGCCCGAATAGGCCAGCACCACATCGCCTTTCGATACCGATGGCGCACGGGATTCGAGGACTTCGGCCACCGTCGCGCCGACCATCACCGCACCGACCTCGACCGGCTCGGCGTAGGACTTGGCCGAACTCATCCGGCCGCGCATGTACGGATCCAGCGACAGGTACAACGTACGCAGCAGCACTTCCCCCTCGGCGGGAGCGGGGATTTCCGCGGTCTCGATCCGGAAATTCTCCGGCGTGGGCGCACCCGCCGGCCGGGAAGCAAGCACGATTCGTGTCGACTCGACCATACGGCTCACCCTAACGGTGCGGCGCGGGCATCGAGCATCCGCGCCCGCGCGTCCGGCGGATCACCAGGACGGCGTTCTCGACCCGAGGGACACGCCGTCGTTCACCTCCGGCGTCCGGCCGGTGACCAGCACGCGACGCCCGTATCCGAAAAGGTGCGACCGTAAGCGGGCAGCACCGCAAGATGTTCAGGACTCGAAAGACAGGGGCTGGGCTTCGATGGCGGACTGTGCGGCCACGAGCGACACCCTCCGCGACACACAGCGTTTCATGCACGTCCGATCCGGTCGAGCCGGGTTGTCGAGAGGTAGTTTGATGCGGCACGGCGACCATAGGTTCAGCTCCACCTCGCACCCGACACCAGATGCTCGAGGAGTTCACTTGGCACGGCACCGTCGTTCGCACCGATCACGCACGCACGGCGTACCTGCCGCGGCCGCCGTGATCGGCGTCCTGCTGACCTGCACCGGAACCGACGCGGCGGCCCGCCCGATCGGTCCCTTCGACGTGGGTGGCGCGATCGAGGTCGAATACGACCAGGCCGGTGGACCCGCGTTCTTCGGCGACCCCGTCTCCCCCGAATCCCCCGCCGCCCGCGGCGGCCGCTACCAAGCTTTCGAGCGCGGCTCCTCCATCTACTGGCACCCTGACACCGGAGCCCAGCAAGTCGGCGGCGCCATCCGGGACAAATGGGGCGACCTCGGGTTCGAGGGCGGCCTGCTCGGCTATCCCGTCACGCGCGAAGCGGGGACGCCGTCCAAACCCGGCCGGTACAACGTTTTCCAGAACGGCTCTATCTACTGGTCCATCGGGACTGCCGCTCACCAGGTCGGTGGCACGATCCGGGACAAGTGGGGATCCTTTGGATGGGAGAACAGCCCACTGGGCTTTCCCATCACCGACGAATCACCGGCGCGCGGCGGCTCAGGCCGCTACAACCTCTTCGGCGGCGGCGCCATCTACTGGTCTCCCGTTACCGGCACACACGTCACCTGGGGAGCAATCCGTGAGTCCTGGGAAGCCGCGGGGGGCGAAGCGGGCCGCTACGGCTACCCCACCAGCGACGAATACGACTTCCAGAATGGTAAAGCCCAAGACTTCCAAGGCGGCCGGATCACCTGGACACCTTGATTTTCGCCCGCGTCCGGGCTCGCGACCGTAGCATTGCCCCGACGCCGTAACGCTCGGGCGAAGCAGAGATCTCGTATGGTCGCGTCGGCTGCGCCGGCGACCCCAACCAGTGCTGGGGCCGCCGCGGCCGAACCAGCCAGTGCCCGAGTCGATTCTCAGACCCCGACCTCGACAGGCATACTGCCACATCGCCCCCCGCCGCGTCGCGGCGAAAATTGTTGCCGCCGCGTCGCGGGATGATCATCCTTCGGTACACGCACCCGCGCGTGAATCAGGCGTTTCGCTCACCAGGCCGAGACTCGGACAGTAACGCGCGGAGGAAACGCAGGCTGTCTGCGGGCGACAGCGCTTCCACACTGAGCCGGTTCATGACCGACATATACAGCTCGACGTCGCGCTGTTTCTCGAAGTAGAGCGAGCTGGTGAGTTGCTCGGTGTAAACGATGTCGGCCAATTCGGGCTCCGGGAACCGGAGAATGCTGAACGGCCCGCCCGCGGCGGAGTGCCCTCCGGCCGCATACGTCAGCACCTGAAGCCTGACATTGGGACGTCCCGCCATCTCGGCCAGGTGCTCGACCTGCTCGTGCAGGACCTGCGTCCCACCGACCGGCCGACGCAGCGCGTTCTCGTCGATAACCGCCCAGAGCGTCGGGGCGGCTACCCGGTCGAGGATCTGCTGGCGGCGCATGCGGATGGCGACCCGGCGCGCGGTCTCGTCCTTGTTGCCGAGTTGGATGACCGCGCGCGCATAGTCGGCGGTCTGCAGCAGACCCGGCACGAATTGCGCCTCGTAGGTGCGGATCGTGGTGGCGGCCTGTTCCAGGCCGATATAGGTCTCGAACCAGGGCGGGAGCAGATCACTGTAACGCTGCCACCATCCGGGGTCGTTGGCACGGCGAGCCAGCTCGAAGTACGTTTCGCGTTCAGTGGCATCGACAATGCCGTAGAGGGTCAACAGATCGCGCAGATCCCGTTCCTTGAACCCGGTGCGGCCCAGCTCCAGGCGACTGATCTTGGCGTGCGAACCGCGGATGGCGTCGCCCGCGGCCTCCCTGGTGATCCGACAGCCCTCGCGGAGCTGACGCAATCGGCTACCCAGCGCGATCCGCAGTACAGTCGGACCGCGTTCTGCCGCAGGGAATTCCGCGTTGTCGCCGACCTCATCGTCGATCATGCGTGCCTCCGGTCGATCGGATACTAGACCGCGGGGCATAGTGCCTCCACCATCACAGCTCACTTGATGTCGGCTGTTGATCCTACTCGGCCGTAGTCCGAAGCCGGATCATGACGCGAGCGGGAACCGCGAATTTCGGTGCATGTGCATGTATTCGCATGAGGGGCAACGCAATAAGTTTTGCCGTCAATGCCAGGCGAGCCGGAACCGGTGTGCGTAGAGTCGCCCCCGACGGTGGCCGCGCGGAGAAGGAGAGCCATGGCGTCAGCGGAACGGGCGATCCGGCCGGCGGGATTCGACCCGAGTATCCCGAGCGTCGCACGCGCGTACGACTGCGCCCTCGGCGGGTCGGACCGGTTCGACGTCGATCGGGGGTCGACTGGTGGCGTGTCACCCATGCGCAGCGCGGATTGTTGCCGGAATGCGTGCCGCACCGTCCCGGCGCACGAGCCGCAAAGTAGCCGAACCCGGCTCCGGCCGAACGCATCCGCACCGATTACCCGGAAAATCAGCGGACCCCGGGCCGGTCAGCCAGGCCGCGGACACGCAAAGAGAGGTCGCCATGGCCGATAGTGCTCCCCAGACCGGCGTCAGGATTCCGGTCGGCGTGGACACCACCCGCGCGAGTATCGCACGCGTCTACGACGCAACCCTTGGCGGAAAGGACAATTACGAGGTCGACCGCTTCGTCCGCGACAAGGTCGCCGAGGTCGCGCCGCGGCAGAGCGATGTCGCCTGGATGAACCGCCGCTGGCTGCACCGCGTAGTGCGATATCTCGCCGGTACCGCCGGCGTCGAACAGTTCCTCGACGTCGGTGCCGGGCTACCGACCGTCGGCAACACCCATGAGATCGCGCAGCAACAGAATCCGCAGGCGCGCGTGGTGTACGTCGATAACGACCCGGTGTGCAATATCCACGGCCGAGTGTTGCTGGAACGCAACGAGTACACCCATTTCGTGCCTGCCGATCTGACCGAGCCGCAGACCTTGCTCGCGCACTCGGAGGTCACGCCGCATCTCGACCTCACCCGCCCCTTGGCGCTGATCCTGTGCGGCATCCTGCATCACGTCGATGACGCGCTCGATCCCGCCGGGATCATGCGTCAGTACATCGACGTGCTCCCCGCGGGTTCGTACGTCGCGATCACCCACTTCTGGGACCCGGCCGACGGGTCCGATGCGCACAATATGGCCATCGAGCTGCAACGACGTTTCACCGAAATGGGTTTGGGCTCCGGCTGGTACCGCACGCGCGAGCAGATCACCTCCTACTTCGGCGATCTGGAGCTGCTCGAACCGGGCGTCGTCGAACTCGACGACTGGTGGCCGATGGGTCCCGCGCTGCGCCCGCGGCTCACCGAGGAAAGGCTCCTGCTGGGCGGCGTCGGGTTCAAGGCGGGCTCCACCAACGGCGTCGTCACACCGTTGCGCCGCCGATCGGCGAGCTCGAACAACCAGTCCGATTCCACGGATGACGACCTGGCAGAGAGGTAATGCCGCAATGACATACGACGACCTGAACGGACCGGATCTGCGCGCAGACCGGTGGCGGTTTCTGGAGGTCCCGCTCGGAGCGGACCGAACCTGGCGCTACGCCGACCCCGCCGCCGAGACCGAGATCGAAGACGGCACCGTGACGGTCCGCATCAACGCCTTCACCCGGTCCCATGCCGAGGTCCAGATTCTCGACAACCCGAAGCACCTGCTGGTGTCGACCGAGGCGTTCGACCTGACAACCGGATCACGCACGTTCGCCGTGGAGATGGCCGCCGCGAACATCGGCGCCACCGGCGAGGACTACCGGGACGGATTCGCCGCGTTCAACGTCCTCGACATGGGCAGCGCCCAGGTGTTCGACCTGATCGCGACCAGCAGGAGCGCCTACGCGATCCATGAACGGCTGCTCGTGCCCGGCGTAGTTCCGACAGAACAGGCTTTCACCCACGTGGTGCACGCGCCGCTGGCGGGCGTCGACATCAAGCCCGGCGAGTTCCACCGGTACGCGGTGACCATCGACCGGTCCGCGGGCACCGTCGGCTGGTACGTCGACGACTCGCCCGTGTACACCACTCGGGCTGCGCGATTGCCGGTAACGGCGCAGATCGGATTCGGCATCATCACGCTGCATCCGATCGAGGACGGGCACAGCACTTCGCTGCGCGGGCAGGGCTTGCACGGGTCCTGGCGCAACTTCACCGTGGACTGACGCCCCCACGATCGGGGCGCGGACGGCGTCTCCCCTGATCGAATCGGTAGATCGCGAACGCCCCCAGGGCTGCACCGCCACCCTGCTCGCCGATCGACCGGCGTCATCCGGTCAGGTCGCGCAGTCGTGCCCCGCCGCCGCTATTCCCAGCGCTACCACCGTTGCGACATCTCCTTTCGCGGCCATTCGGCACTACCCTGCCCCGCGTACTGCTCTGGCACAGAGCTCCTATCGTCCACATCGACGTCATGCTCGTGGATCTCGTGGCGGCGCGGATCCCACACCATCGCCACAGCCGCCACCCCCAACAACGTCATGACTATGGCCGCTATGACTCCATACAACACGTTCTCACACCCTCCTGGGCAAACGGAATCGCCGACGTGGCCGTGCCGGATGCCGAACGCGCACAGCTCTTTTCATGTTGCCGAAATCATAATCCGAGTGGGCCCGTGCAGCATCCTCAGGTCCGGTCAGCTACCCTGCACCGCGCTCGGTCCGGCCGGTACCCGGTGCGCAACGATTCCGCGGAAACTCCACCGCGAATGTTCAGCGTCGCCTAGGCTCAGCGCTGTTCCGGTGGCTCCGGGACATCCTACGCGGAACCGGTATGCCCAATCCGGCCGCGATTGCTGGTGGTAGCGGTGGGGTTCACCTGAATCGATGAACCTCGCCGTCCCCCCACTTCCCCCTAATCCCCCGGACATTCACACGGAATAGCCCGATTCTGGCATCCTTATAGCTACCGTCTTCGGTCATGGACGACATCGAATTGCGGCCACCGACCGTCGCCTCCGCCAAGCACACCGGACTGGTCCTGGACATCGCCGCTCTCCGCATCCACAACCCCCTGGCCCGGCCCGACGAGGCCACCTACCCGTATATTCGATGCACCGACCGGCGAGTCCTTCGGCTACCGGAGCCGTTGTACCGGTGGGCGACCGAAACCATCGCGCTCGACCACGCCACGCATGCCGCCGGCACACCACCCCTGTTTCCCGGGCAGGTCGAATTCGGCATCCTCGACGGCATCATGTACGCCGAACTCCTCTGAACAGCACGAAAGTTGCGGCGAGAGACCGATCGGTTCGAATCCCGCCGCGTCCGATCTGCCCTGGGCATACCGTCGCAGCCCGCAGATCCGGCACTTCAGCACCGAATGGCCGACGCCGACGCGAATACTCGTGGCAGTCCTGGCGACGTCCGCGAATCACCGGCCGGTGCACGCCATCCGCTCGGCGTCGCGCCCGCTCCCACCTTGCCGGTGACTCGGCAATCGTGCCCTTTCGGTATCGCGCGGCACCCGGTCGGATCGCCACGCGGCTCTCCGGTGGACGAAAGTGCTGGTGGGCGAACGCGTGAACCGCACCTCTGGCGCATGTTCCGGGCGCGCGACACACTGGAGGCCGTGAATCGCATGTCAATCCGACTGCTCGTGTGCGCACTGGACGGCCTGCCGTGACCGACCTCGCCCGCGGTGAGAACCGCCCCGCGCCCGGCGATCGGCTGACGGTCACCGTGACCTGCTCGGCACCCGTCGACGTTTCCGCGCTGCTGCTGAACGCCGCGGGAACAGTTCGCTCCGACGCCGACTTCGTGTTCTTCAACCAACCCGTCGCGCCCGGCGTCACCTACCGGCACGGCCAGGGCGCCGGTGACGTGGTGGACATCCAGACCACCGCGCTACCCGGCGACGTCGACCGGGTCGTCGTCACCGCCAGCCTGGACGGCAGCGGGCCGCGCACCTTCGCGGCCGTCGGCTCGCTCCGCGCGACCATCGCGGCCGCCTCGGGCACGGTGGCCTTCCCGATGTCCGGCCTCAGCACCGAGACCGCCGTGGTGTGTGTGGAGATCTACCGGCGCAGCGGCGGATGGAAGGTGCGCGCGGTCGGCCAGGGTTACGACAACGGCTTGGCCGGTATCGCGACGGCATTCGGGGTGCACATCGACGACGAGACCGCATCGAACCCGCCACCTGCTTTTGCTCCCGCTCCCCCGCCCGTACCTCGAGCGGCGGGTTCGGCGCCTCCGTCACATCAACCCCCGCCGCAGTCCGCCTATCCCCCGCCTGCGGCGTATCCACAGCCTCCGGCGTATCCACCGCCTCCGGCCGATCCCGCGCAACCGGCCTACTCCGCCCCCGCCGCGGTGCCGCGACCACCGATGCCTTCACCCCAGCTGCCTTCACCCCAGCAAGGAGCACTGCCGATGCAGAGCGAACTGTTCGCCCCCAGCCACGCCGAAGTGACCGGTGCGGGCATCCAGAAACAGGGCGGCAAGATGATCAAGGTCGCGGTCGACGGCGAGGTGCTGGCGCGCGCCGGATCGATGGTCGCCTACCAGGGCGACCTGCACTTCCAGGCGCTCGGCGCCGGCGGCATCGGGCGGGCGATCCAGCAGCGGCTGACCGGCGAAGGCGTTCCGCTGATGAAGGTCTCCGGGCGCGGCGACCTGTTCGTCGCCAACGGCGCCGCCGACGTGCACACCATCGATCTGGACGGGACCGACGGCCTCACCATCAACGGCGCCAATGTGCTCGCCTTCGATTCCACCCTGCGCTACGACATCCGAATGGTGCAGGGCGCCGCCGGATTCGCCAGCAACGCCGGATTGTTCAACTGTGTCTTCACCGGCCGCGGCCGCATCGCCATCACCACGCACGGCACGCCGGTGGTGCTCAACGTCGATCAGCCGACCTACGCCGATCCGCAAGCGGCGGTCGCCTGGTCGTCGAGCCTGCAGACCGGAATCAAGCGCAATGACTCGTTCGGCCTCGGCAGGCTGATCGGCCGCAGCACCGGCGAGGGGATGACACTGTCGTTTTCCGGCCGCGGTTTCGTCATCGTGCAACCCTCCGAACTTCCGCCCGGCGGCTTCCTGGGCGGCACCGGTGGCGGCCAGGAGGCCGGTCAAAGCGGCGGCGTGCTGGGCGGCCTGTTCGGGTAGCGCGTGCGATCGCGGCATCGACCGAACGCGCCGTGCCGGGTTCCCGCTGCCGGTCATCTCGTCCGCTCGACCACACCTCGCACGAACGCGGCTTGACCCGCGTGCTGTAAGTCCTCGGCGATCACGCTGACCAGCCGCACACCCAGCGTCACCGGCGGGTCCCATCGGACGTCGACGACGCGGTCCAGGTCGCCGTCGCCGAGTTCGCGGACGAAACGCAGCGTCTGCTCGTGCACCGCGTCGTAGTAGCCCGTGAGCAGCGCGGCCGGGGCGCGGATGACGGCCACGTCGGGCGCCCGGTCGCCGTATCCGGTCGCGGTCTCGTTGACGGGCAGACCGAACCGGTCGCGCCAGCCCTGCCCCGTCCACACCTGCTCGGTGCCTGCCACATCGGCGATGTGGTCGTCCTGCACCCGGGTCAGATGCCACACCAGCCAGGCAATCGAGTTGGCGCCCGGTTCGACCCGGTAGACCAGTGCGTCCTGCGTCAACCCGTCCACCGCTTCGTGCACCGTCTCTTTGATCCGCTCGAACCCGTCGGTGAGCACATCGGCAGTCGTCGCCATCGTCGTCTCCTCCCTCGATGTCCTGCACCCGACGCTACCCAGCGCGGCCTCGCTGCACGAGCATTGGTGCGCGGCGAATTTCGAATACGTTGGCGCTCGAGGCGCGAAGAGCGCCGGTCTTCGAAGGCCGTCCCGATACGCTTCGAAGCTTACGGAACGTATGACCGAAACAGACGCGGAGGAAGCAGTGGCGCTGGCCGTATGCGCGATCATCGGGGTGTTCTTTCTTGGGATGGGCGGTTACGCGCTGGGTGCCCCCGCCGCACTGATCCAGCCGTTCGGCATCCAGCTCACCGAGCCGTCGGCACGCTATGAAGTGCGCGCCGTGTACGGCGGCTTCGGCGTGGCGATGGCGGCCGTGCTCGCCGTCGCCGCACTGGACATCGGATCACTGCGCTCGGGAATCATGGTCGCGGTCGGCGCCGCCCTTGCTGGCATGGCGCTCGGACGGGTGATATCCGCGGCGCTCGACGAACGAACGGCTTTCTACCCCAATTGGTTCTACTGCGTGGTGGAGGCGATCGGCGCCACCGCGCTTTTTGTGGCGGCGTAGCGGGATCGGCGGGATCTGGCGCACCGCCGATCGGGTTGTCATGTCGCAGCTGCCGAGCCGCAACGCCAAGATCCACGATTTCGCCGAGGTCGGCCGGCTGCACGGCCGGTACGGCTACGTCGATCCACCCAGCGGCACGGTCGTCGTCACGCTCAGCGAATACGGGATCGAGCAGGACGAGCAGGAGACCGTCGGGGTGTTCCGCGCCACCACCGGGGTGACACAGCCGCGAAATACTCCGGGCGCTCGGGGCGTTGGCATTGGGGGTCAGCACTCTGAAGGAGACCCATGATCGACGTCCCGTTGTCCGTACTGGATCTCGCGCCGGTGCAGTCCGGCCGCACCGCCGGCGAGGGGCTCGACGCGACCACCGAATTGGCCCGACGCACCGAGGCTTTGGGGTATCGCCGGATCTGGGTCGCCGAACACCACAACATGCCCGGCATCGCCAGCTCGGCGCCCAGCGTGCTGCTCGCCCACCTGGCGGCCGCCACCTCGACCATCCGGGTCGGCTCCGGCGGCGTGATGCTGCCCAACCACGCGCCGCTGGTGGTCGCCGAGCAATTCGGCACCCTGCACGCGCTGCATCCGGGGCGCGTCGACCTGGGCATCGGACGTGCCCCGGGGACCGACCAGGCGACCGCGCGGGCGCTGCGACGGACCGAGAACGGGCTGTCGGCGGAGTCGTTCCCACAGGAGTTGGCGGCGTTGCTCGGCTACTTCCGCGGGGCTGATCCCGGTGGCATCGCCGCGACACCCGGCCGCGGCGAGGAGCCGGAGGTCTGGCTGCTCGGCTCCAGCGGCTACAGCGCGCAGGTCGCCGCGGTGCTGGGTCTGCCGTTCGCCTTCGCCCACCACATCGCCCCGGATAACACCGAGCCCGCGCTGGCGCTGTATCGCGAGCATTTCCGGGCCTCGGAACGTTTGCCGCGCCCACACGCCATGCTGGCGCTCGCCGCTATCTGCGCGGATACCGACGAGCGCGCCGAAACCCTCGCCGTACCGCGCGACCTGGCTTTCCTGAATCTCATCCGCGGGACGCCGCGGGCGATGGCGACGCCGGAGGAGGCCGCCGCGTTCCAGCCGTCGGAGCAGGAACGGGCGTTCATCCGGCAGCGCCGGGCCGGGCAGCTACTCGGGTCGCCGGAGACGGTGCGCGCTCAGCTCACCGACCTGCTGCGCCGTACCGAGGCCGACGAGCTGATGATCAACACGCTGGTCTACGACATCGACGACCGTGTCCGTTCGTTCGAGTTGATCAAGGAGAAGGTCGCCGCGTAGCCGAGCGCTGCGGGCGATGCGGCGACCCGAACAGCCCGACCGCTTCGTGGTGAGCTGGAGCAGCCGGGTCGCGGGACCACACCGCCGGATCGTGGTCACGGCGGAGGCTGTCAGTGGGCCACCGGCCTGAGCGGATGACCCACCGCGGCCGCAGATCAGTGCAGCCGGAAGCCGTGGTTGGTCAACGATTCGCGCAGCCGGTGCCTGCCGTTGAGGCTGGCCGCCGAGGCGAGCCGGCCCAGCACACGCTCGGTCCAGGAATGCGAGAGTTGCTGCTCGGCATAGAATTCCGCGATCCGGCCCTCATACTCGGCCACATGGGCGCGCTGGGCTTGCAGATCGTAGGTCTCCTGGTGCAGGACGGCCGCCTGCGGCAAGCGGGGCTTCACCCGGGCGTCTTCGGCGGGGTCCGGGTGACCGACCACCAAGCCGAAGACGGCGAACACCTGCGGCGGCAGGGCCAGCTCGGCCGCGACCTCTTCCGGCTTGTTGCGCAGCGCGCCGATGTAGACCGTGCCGAGCCCGAGCGATTCGGCGGCGACAACCGCGTTCTGCGCCGCGAGTGCGGCATCGACGAATCCGACATAGCTCGACTCGAGGTAGTCCGCGCCCTCCAGCGGCACGCCGCGGTCGTCGGCGAGCTGGCGCAGTCGCGCGAAATCGGCAGTCCACACCAGCAATACCGGCGCCTGCACGATGTGGGCCTGGTCGCCCGCGAGTGCGGCCAGGCGCGCCTTGCGCTGCGGGTCCCGGACCGCGATGACGCTCCACACCTGCAAGTTCGACGAGGTCGGCGCGGACTGCGCGGCCGAGATCAGCAGGCGCAGTGTGGCGTCGGGCACCGGATCGGGCAGGTAGCGGCGCACCGAACGATGCTCGTGCAGAACCTGCAAGACCTGGTTCCACTGCGGGGGCTCGACCGGCTCGGAATCGCGATAGCGCTGCTGCACGGCATGGGTCGGTGTGGGCACGAACTGCGTCATGGTCGTCATTGTTGTCCCCGCACGACGCGCTGTCAGCGGTTGTCCGCAGCCTGAGCCCAACACCAGGTAACTTAATAAGGCAACCCTAATTATGCGCTTATCGGAGGTTCTCTTGGCTCGTCCTCGCACCACCCTCACCGTGCAACGCACCGAGTGGCTGACGCCGCATCTGATCCGGGTCCATCTCGGTGGCCCCGGCTTCGCCGCTTTCGCGCCCAGCGCGTACACCGACTCGTACGTGAAGTTCATCTTCCCGCGCGACGGGATCGAGGTGTTGCGCACCTACACCGTCCGTGCGGTCGACTCGGTCGCCGGGGAAATCGCCGCGGATTTCGTCTTCCACGGCATGGAGGGAATCGCCGGACCGTGGGCCGCCGCAGTGGCACCGGGCGAAACCATCGACCTGTACGGGCCCGGCGGCGCCTATTCGCCCCGCCCGGATGCCGACTGGCACCTGCTCGCCGGTGACGAGGCAGCGCTGCCCGCGATCGCCACCGCGCTCGAGGCGATGACGGCGGACGCGACGGGGCTCGCGTTTCTGGAAGTCGCCGGTCCGGACGACGAACTCCCGCTGCAGAAACCGGACGGCGTCGAGCTGACCTGGCTGCACCGTGGTGTGCGACCACCGGGCGAACTGCTCGCCGAGACCGTTCGCCGAGCCCCGTGGGCGCCGGGACAAGTCCAGGTGTTCATCCATGGCGAGGCCAAGGCGGTGATGCACGACCTGCGCCGCTACGTACGCAAGGAGCGCGGCGTGCCGGCCGAGTGGGCGTCATCGATCTCCGGCTACTGGCGCCGCGGGCGCACCGAGGAAGGCTTCCGGGCGTGGAAGGCCGAACTCACCGCGGCCGAGGCGGCACCGGTCAACGGCTGAACCGTCACCGGGCTCGCCAGGCAAAAGCCAGGCCGCCCGAAGGCCAGGCCGCCCGAAGACTACTGGGCCTTCGGGCGGCTCGCGAACTCGCACCGGCGACGCGCTACTGTCGCGGCGCGCGCAAGGCTTCCTCCACGAACTGCGTGGTGTAGGTCTCGGACAGGTTGATGCGATCACGCACGGGTCGAACGTTCTTCGAATACTTACCCAGGATCTCCAGCACGTTCTGCGCGCCTTCGGCTTTCATCAGCCCGTCGCCGTTGAACATGCCGATCGAGTCGCGGATCGACTGGACGTAGAGGTCCTTGCCCGCGCTCGCGTACTGTGGCGGCATCTTCTCCGCGATCTCCTGCGGGGTGTGCGTCTTGATCCATTGCAGCGTCTGCACGAACGCGGCGGCGAGCTTGCGCACGATATCCGGGTGGGCATCGATGGTCGCGCAGCTCATGTACAGCGACGTCGCGGGATACAAGCCGCCGAGTGCGGCCCTGGTACCCGCCTCGGTGCGCATGTCGACCAGGATCCGCGCGTCGCCGGAGTTCACCATCTGCGCCACAGTCGGGTCGGTGGTCATGCCCGCGTCGATGCCGTTGTGGTTCATGCCCGCGATGAACGTTTGTCCCGCACCGACTTTCACCCGGGTGTAGTCGGCGGTGGTCATCCCCTCCTTGCCGGTGAGCGCCTGGGTGAGGAAGTCGGTCGAGGAACCGAGCGAGGTGACGCCCAGGTTCTTGCCGCGCAGGCCCGCAACCGAGGTGATGGTGGCCGCGTCGGAGGTCGAGACCAGCTCCACCTCGCCCGGAACGTCCGACATCTGCACCACCGAGCGGATGCACTGGTCTTTGGCCTGCAAGTCGATGGTGTGGTCGTAGAACCCGACCACGCCTTGCACGTCGCCGCTGAGCAGCGCGGTTTCCGCGTTGGCACCGGACTGCTCGCCGAGCAGCCGCACGTCGATGTCGTTGCTCTTGAAGAAGCCGAGTTGCTGGGTGAGCATGGCGGGCAGGTAGATCACCTTCTCCAGCCCGCCGACCATGATCGTGATCTGCGGCCGGCCATCGGTCATCGGAATGGTGCGCGAATCCCGGCATCCGGTGGTCAGCAGCAGCGCCGCGACCGCGAGGACGGCAAGCGCCCAATGTCTGCGAAGAGTCATGATCAGATCCCGTGGTTCGACGTCGCCTGCGACGGGCGCCATTTCAGCAACCGGTTCTCCGCCATGCCGATCCCCCATTCCGCGATCAGCGCGATCACGGTGATGATGATCATGCCCGCGTAGATGCCGGCCGAGTCGAAGGTGCCCTGCGCATTGCTGATCAACAGGCCCAAACCCTTGCTCGCGCCCGCGTATTCGCCGACCACCGCACCGATCAGGGCGAAACCGAAGGCGGTGTGCAGGCTGGACAGAATCCAGGTGGTCGCGCTCGGCAGCACGATCGACACCAGCACCTGCCTGCGACTCGCGCCGAGGATGCGGGCGTTGTTGATGACATTGCCGTCCACTTCGCGCGCACCGGTAAACGCGTTGAAGAACACCGCGAAGAACACCAGCACCACGACCGTCGCCACCTTCGAACTCAGTCCGAGGCCGAACCAGATGATGAACAGCGAGGCGAGCACGATACGCGGAACCGCGTTGAGCGCCTTGATGAACGGCGCGAGCACCTCGGCCCAGTACCGGCTGCGGCCGAGCAGCACGCCGAGTACCACACCGGCCACCGTTCCGATCGCGAAGCCGAGCACGGCCTCCTGCACCGTGGTGTAGATCTGCAGCCAGATCGAGCCGAACTGGGTGCCCTCGGTGAACCACTCGACCAGCCGCGCCCAGATCAGCGACGGCTTGGAGTAGAAGAACGGGTCGATCCAGACGGTCGCGGTGAGCTCCCACGCGCCGAGCCACAGCGCCACGAGCGCGGCGCGCAGACCCCAGGTGCGAACGCGGGCGCGGCGCGCATTGGTTCGCACCCTGGCCAGAATCTGCTCTTCGGTCTCGTTCTCCACCACTGGCTCCGCAGCGGTGCCCGCGACCAGCACGTCATGCGACACGGGAGGCTCCCTTCGCTCGCGCCGCCTCGACCTGATCGCGCAGCGTTTCCCAGATTTCCTGGTAAATGTCGCGGAACTCGGTGGTCAGTCGCACATCCTCGACGCTGCGCGGCCGCGCGAGCCCGACCGGGAAGTCGCCGCAGACGGTGGCCGGGCTCGCGGTCATGACGACCACCCGATCGGCGAGCACGATCGCCTCCTCCAGATCATGGGTGACGAAGATGACCGCCGCGTTGGTCCCCGCCCAGACCCGCAGCAACTCGTCCTGCATGAGCTGGCGGGTCTGCACGTCCAGCGCGCTGAACGGCTCGTCCATCAGCAGGATCTCCGGCTCGTTGACCAGCGTCTGGGCCAGCGCGACGCGTTTGCGCATACCGCCCGACAGCTGGTGCGGGTAGTACCGCTCGAAACCGGCCAGGCCCACCGTGCGCACCCACGCCGATGCCTTCGCGCGCGCGTCGGCTTTCGACGCGCCGCGCAGGCGCGGACCGAGCGCAACATTGTCCAGCACGCTCTTCCACGGCAGCACCGCGTCTTGCTGGAACATGTAGCCGATGCCGTCCGGGATGCCGTGGACATCCTTGCCGCGCACCAATGTGCGGCCGGCCGAGGCCGGTTCCAGCCCGGACACCAGCGACAGCGTGGTGGACTTGCCACATCCGGTCGGACCGACGACGGCGACGAATTCGCCGGGTCGCACCGCGAGGTTCAAGTTCCGCACGGCAGTGTGAATGCCACCGCCGGTGCCGGGGAAGCGCTTGGTCGCGCTCCGCAGCTCGATGAGTGATTGCGTCATTGCTTCCTACTCCTGCGAGATCGGGACAGAGCGACCGTACGTGTCACCCGTCACACCGCCGAGCTTGTGCGCACAACCGGCACAAACGCGGGATTCGCCGGTTTTGCGCATTCTGCTCACGGCCCCCGGAGTGGTCTAGGCTGCGCCTATGGCCACTGAAGGCGCGCGGGCCGTGCGGTTGCGGACCCAGGTATTGCTGTCGCAGATCGTGGTCGTCACGTTGACGCTCGGTGTCGCGTTCGCGGTGTTCGGCTACCTCAGCGATCAGCGGCTGCGCGACACCTACGGGCAGCGCGCCCTGGCCGTCGCGCGCACTGTCGCCGCCGACCCGGTGGTGCGCGCGGAGGTAGCCCGGTACGCGCCCGGCGCGGTTGCCGACGACGCCGTAGTGCGTCAGGAACTCGCCTCGGGTCCGCTGCAGCGGCTGGCGGTGGAGGCGACCCGGCGCAACCGGGCGCTGTTCGTGGTGATCACCGACGACGCGGGCATTCGGCTCGCGCATCCCGACCCCGACCGACTCGCCGAACACGTCAGCACCGACCCGTCCGAAGCCCTCGCGGGCCGCGAGTCGATCACCGAGGAACGCGGCACCCTCGGCGACTCGGTCCGCGCGAAAGTGCCGGTGCTCACCTCGGATTCCGACCGCGTCGTCGGCGCGGTGAGCGTCGGCATATCCACCGACGCGGTGCACGACCAACTCCTGGACGATCTGCGCACCGCGGGCGCGCTGGTCGGCGCGGCGCTGCTGGTCGGCATCGTCGGCTCGATCCTGCTCGCCCGGTGGTGGCGCGGGCTGACGCTCGGGCTGGAGCCGGACGAGCTCGCCGAACTGGTCCGTGGCCAGGCCGCGGTGCTGCACGGCATCGGCGCCGGTGTGCTCGCGGTAGACGCGTCGTGGCGCACCACGTTCGTCAACGACGAGGCCCGCCGGCTGCTCGGCATCGCCGCCGACATCGGTCGACCGGTGGACGAGATCGGGCTGCCCCTTCGCGTGCTGGCGGCATTCCGGAGCCTGGACGAACAACCCGCTCCGGCGACGGTAGGTTCACACATCGTCATCGTCTCGGCGCGGCGGGTCAGCCGCGATGGACGCGATCTCGGCGCCGTGCTCACCGTGCGCGACCGCACCGACGTGGAATCGCTGACCAGACAGCTGGACGCGGTGCAGTCGATGAGCACGGTGCTGCGCGCCCAGCGGCACGAATTCTCCAACAAGATGCACCTGATCAGCGGCCTGCTGCACAGTGAGCGCGTCGAGGAGGCGTCCCGGTCGATCGACGAGCTGATCGGCGCGGGCCCGCTCGGCCCGGCGACACCGGGCATCGATGCCATCCACGATGCGTACCTGCAGGCGTTCCTGGCCGCCAAGGCCGCGCATGCCAGGGAGAACGGCGTGGATCTCGTACTCGGACCGAACACCTGGGTCGAGGGCAGCCTCGCCGATCCGGTGGACGTGACGACGGTGCTCGGCAATCTGCTGGACAACGCGATGGAGGCCGTCCGCCACCGCCCGGTGCGACAGGTGGAAGTCGAACTGGTGCAGGAGGATTCGACATTGCACATCATTGTCGCCGACAGCGGTGACGGAGTGGCGCCGGCGCTGGTCGATGCGCTGTTCACGGAGGGCACCTCGACCCACGAGGACCCCACCGTCCCGGGTGGTCGCGGGGTCGGACTCGCCCTGATCCGACAGATCGCGCGCGCCCATGGCGGCGATGTGCGGCTGTCCAGTCCGGGTGGCGGCCGGCCGCCGCTCACGGGCGCCGAATTCATCGCCCGCATCCCCGGAGTGCTGGTCGACAGCGAGGTGCCGTGGCCGCAACAGCTCTGACCGTCGTGGTCGTCGACGACGATTTCCGGGTCGCCAACCTGCACGCCGGAATCGTCGAGTCCATTCCGGGATTCGCCGTGGCGGGCACCGCCAACACCCTCGCCGCCGCGCGGGCATTGGTGGCGGCGGAGTCGATCGATCTCGCACTGGTGGACGTCTACCTTCCGGATGGCTCCGGCATCGATTTCGTTCGCGAGATCCGTTGTGACGCCATGATTCTCACCGCGGCCACGGAGAGCGACGCGGTGCGAGCGGCGATCTCCGCGGGCGCCCTGGCCTATCTGGTCAAGCCGTTTCCGCAGTCCGAACTGGCCGCGCGGCTGGCCGCGTACGCTCGGTACCGGCGTATCCTCGCCACTGCGCAGATCGACAACACCCGGGTTTCCGCCGCGCTGCAGGCGTTGCGCCCGGCGACTACCGCGACCCCGCCGACCGCGGCGGTGTCCTCGCCAACGAAAGACCTTGTTCTGCAATCCATTCGCGAGGCAGGCGCGCCGCTGTCCGCCGGTGAGGTGGCCACCGCCATCGGCGTCTCCCGCGCGACCGCGCAACGCTATCTCGCCGCCCTCGTCTCGAGCGGTACCGTTCGCATGCGCCTGCGCTATGGCAGCACCGGACGGCCTGAGCAGGAGTACTCGGCGGCGCCGTCGCGCTGAACAGACCGGAAACTCGCGGCGTCGGGCGCGGAGCCGAGCCAACCAGCAGCGGTAGCGTCGCACCATGAGCATCCTCGAAGTCGCTGTGGTCGGGTACGGCTTGGCGGGGTCGGTGTTCCACGCTCCGCTCATCGCCGCCGATCCTCGGATGCGGGTATCGGTGGTGGTCACGTCGTCGGTGGAACGCGCCGAGCAGGCACGCCGGGAGCACCCGGGGGTACGCGTGGTCCGGCACCCGGATGAGTTGTTCACCGCGCCGGGCAGGATCGGTCTGGTGGTGATCGCGACACCCAACCGCACGCACGCGCCACTGGCCCGGCGGGCACTCGACGCCGGGTTCCCGGTGGTGGTGGACAAACCGTTCACCGTCACGGTGGCCGACGCCGAAGATCTCCTCGCGCGAGCGCGGCGGTCCGGGCTGCCGCTGTCGGTCTTCCAGAACCGGCGCTGGGATGGTGACTTCCGGACGCTGTGCGAACTCGTGGCGACCGGAAAGCTGGGCCGAGTGCATCGTTTCGAGTCGCGGTTCGAGCGCTGGCGTCCGGCACCGAAGGGCAGCTGGCGGGAGATCGGCTCCCACCAAGAGGGCGCCGGCATTCTGCTCGACCTGGGCAGCCACCTGGTGGATCAGGCTGTGACGCTGTTCGGCCCGGTGCGCTCGGTGTACTGCGAACTCGACCGGCGCCGCGCGGGGATCACCACCGACGACGACGCGTTCGTCGCGCTCACGCACAGCAATGGCGTCCGGTCCCAGCTCTGGATGAACGCTGTCGCCGCCCAACTCGGCCCGCGCTTTCGAGTACTCGGCTCCGAAGCCGGTTATCTCACGTATGCGCTCGACCCGCAGGAGGATGCACTGCGGTCCGGTCGCCGCCCCGACGACGGAATGCCATGGGGCGCAGTCGGACCCGAGCGCTGGGGCGTCCTGGGCGCCGAACCCGACTTCGCGCCGCTACCGACAGCGCCGGGCGACTACCCCGCGTTCTACTCCGCGATGGCCGCCGCCGTACTCGACGGCGCACCGGTTCCGGTCGATCCACGCGACGCGGTCACCACCGTCCACCTGCTGGCGAAGGCACGGGAGTCGGCTGCCGCCGGTCTGACGCTCACCGCCTGACCGTCACGGCCGTTGCCGTGACCGGAAAACCTGGCCCCGAGCGCGGGCGTAGGCGGGCGGTTAAGGTGCGGCGGTGGATAGAGCGGAATTTGTCGAGCGCGGCGTCTCCATCGTCGACCGTCTGACGACGACGCAGGCGCAACCGCCGTGGTGGCTGGTGGTCGCGGCTGCGGTGGCGGCGCTCGTGCTGGTGGGTTACACCCCGATCTGGCGGTTGACCCGCAACGTCGTCACGATCGCGCATGAAGGCGGGCACGCCGTAGTCGCGCTGCTGACCGGCCGCAAGCTCAACAGCATCCGCTTGCATTCGGACACGTCGGGCCTGACGGTGTCGAGCGGAAAGCCCTACGGCCTCGGGATGATCCTCACCACGATGGCGGGCTATCCGGCGCCGCCGCTGCTCGGTCTCGGGTTCGCCGCCCTGCTCGGGGCGAGCCGGATCACGCTGATGCTCTGGACCGCCATCGCGCTGCTGGCGGCGCTGCTGATCAAGATCAGGAATGTGTACGGCGGCATCACCGTGCTGGGTCTGGGCGGCGCGGTCTTCGTGGTGTCCTGGTTCGGAACCGACACGCTGCAGGCGGGTTTCGCCTACCTCGGCGCGTGGTTTCTGCTGCTCGCGGGGGCACGTCCGGTAGCCGAACTGCAGCGTAGCCGCTCCCGGCAGCGACGCTCTCGCCATCACGAGGTCGACTCCGACGCCGACCAACTCGCGCGGCTGACCCGGCTACCCGGCCTGCTCTGGGTATTCGTGTTCGGCGCGATCGCGGTCGGTGCGCTGCTGCTCGGCGCGGGACTGCTGATCGCGGGATCGCTGAGCTCCGACATCGCCGAGTTCTGCTCGCCTACCGGGTCCGCGGGGTTTTGTTCCGCGCAGCGCTGACCGCCGCGCGGCGCCGGACGCCCAGCTCGGTTAGGGTCGAGACCCGCCCTGCGCCACTACTGTTTCGCGGACGACACCGCACCGAGCAGAGTCGCTTCGGGCGCTTTTCTCGATTCACCACCTCCGGAGCGATGATGCCGAACAGCCGCGTAGCCGCGTCGAATACATCTCTGCGCCAGTTTTTCTCGACAATCGTGCTGGTCGCCGGTGTTCTGGTGCCAGGGTTTCCAGGTGGCGCCACCGCCTCCGCCGCGTCGATCGAGGCAGCTTGCGGCACGCCGTTGGCACCCACCGAAACAGCGGTCGTCGCTACGCTTTCCGACACCACGACGCTGACCGGTTCGTCGCTGCAGCAACTGGAACAGGCGATCGACCATCATCGGCGGATCACCGAAATCCTGGTCCGCCATCGTGACCGGCGCGGCCTGTTCGCGCTCGGGCTCGATGAGGTCGAACACGCCGCGGTGCTGCCGTTGCAACGCGACCCGGCGTCATTCGCCGACCCGGAGTGGGCACACCGGATCAGTCTCGAACTGCTGTCGCGCTTCCTGCGCGCTGTGCATGCCGAATTCACCGGCGCGCCGGCCGAACCCCACTGGGCGTACTACTTCGACCTGGCCCGCCGATGCGAACTGTCCCCCGCCCGCATCGCGATGGCCGGCTACAACGCCCACCTGACCGTCGACCTGTCCTACTCCGTCGCGGCGGTCGGCGGCACACCGGCCAACGCACCCGATTATTTCCGCATCGTCGACGCGATCGCCCAGCAGGGCGCACTGATCGTCAGCTCGACGAACGCGGTCTACGGCGCCGACCTCGGACCACTGTGGCGGCTCTATTTCCTGGGCGACGGCATGGACCAACTGCTGGGCGAAGGCGTCGCGACCGGTCCGCTGCTCCGCTTCGCCGACGCGGGCGCGAATGTCGTCATCTTCGCCAACGGTCTTGCCCTGCGAGACCCGGCCCTGGTACCGGCGACGATCGCCGGGATCGACGCCCTGTGGCGCGGCCTCGACCTCGCTTTCGATGCGCTGACGCGCCTCGGCGGTCTCTAGCGACTCGCATCCCGGCTGCCTTCGGGCTCAGGGTCTCGCCGAAGAACCGGTGTGACGAGGGCGACTGCCTTATCTATTGTGCACAATATAGTTGTGCACTACATTACTGCTCATGGCCGATAGCCTCACCCTCGACGAGCAACTGTGCTTCCCGCTCTACGCGGCGTCCCGGGCGATGACGGCGGCCTACCGCCCGAAGCTGGAACGACTCGGGCTCACCTACCCGCAGTACCTGGTGATGCTGGCACTGTGGGAACGCGACGGACGCAGTGTCGGCGATATCTGCCATGCGCTCGCCCTGGATTCCGGCACGCTGTCCCCGCTGCTCAAGCGGCTGGAGGCAGCGGGCCTGATCGAGCGGCGGCGCTCGGTGGCCGACGAACGTCGTGTCGAGATCCAGCTCACCGAGCGTGGCCGCGCGCTGCGCGCCGGAGCGTGCGGGATCCCGGCCGAGATGGCCGAGTCCTGCGGCCTGTCCGCAGCGGAAGTCCTCGCGCTGCGCGAAACCTTGCGGCGACTGACGAACTCCCTGATGTCGCACTGAACGAAGGAGAACACCACATGCCGATCTTGTACACCGCCGAAGCCCTGGCCACCGGCGACGGGCGCAACGGCCACGCCCGCACCACCGACGGCAAGCTCGACCTGGATCTGTCCACTCCAAAGGAATTCGGCGGCGACGGCGAGGGCACCAACCCCGAGCAACTGTTCGCGGCGGGCTACGCGGCGTGCTTCCACTCGGCGCTGCGCCTGGTCGGCAAGCAGGCCGGCGCGAACACCGACGATTCCGCGGTCGGCGCGAAGGTCGGCATCGGCCCGAACGACGCGGGCGGCTTCGGCCTGGCGGTGACTCTGGAGGTCTCGCTGCCCCATCTGTCCCGGGCGGACGCGCAGGCGCTCGCCGACAAAGCACACCAGGTGTGCCCGTACTCCAACGCGACTCGCGGCAACATCGACGTCGACGTCCTGCTCGCCGAAGACTGATCGCGAAGGAGCGGATATGCGTGCGGTAGTCATCGAAGCATTCGGCGAACCGGAGGACGTGCTCACCACCGCGGAACGCCCGGTACCGGAACCCGGTCCGGGCGAGGTGCGGCTCGCGCTGATCCTGTCGCCGATCCACAATCACGACCTGGCCACCGTGCGCGGTACGTACCGCAATCGGCCGGAGCTGCCCGCCATCCCCGGCAGCGAGGCGGTCGCGCGGGTGGACGCGGTGGGTCCCGGCGTCAGTGGCCTGTCGGTCGGCCGGCGGGTGGCGGTGTTCGGCGCGCAGAACGTGTGGGCCGAGTATTTCCTGGCCTCGGCCCGGCAGGTGATCGCGCTGCCCGACACGGTCCCCGATGAGACCGCCGCCCAGCTGCTGGCCATGCCGTTGAGTGCGCTGCTGGTGATCGAAGACCTGGATCTGCAACCGGGCCAGTGGCTGGCGATCAATGCCGCCAACGGCGCTGTCGGCAGGCTCGTCAACGTCTTCGCCCGGCAACGGGGTCTGCACGTGCTCAATCTCGTGCGCGGGTCCGCCTCGGTCACCGCGCTGCGTGAACTCGGCTACGAGCCGGTGCTCGACACCGAGAGCGAGGGCTGGCGCGAGCGGGTCGACGCGGTCACCTCCGGTACCCCGATCGCCGGGGCGATCGATCAAGTGGGCGGCCGCGCGGCAGCCGATGAACTGGCATTGCTCGCGCCGGGTGGTCAGCTGATCGCCTTCGGCCTGCTCTCGGGGCAGCCGATGCAACTCGATCCGGCCGGGCTCATGTTCAAGCAGATCGTCGTCAAAGGCTTCTGGGCCGCCAAGCGGATCGAGGAGATCGGCGCCGAGCAGCACGGACGGCTCGTCGCCGAGCTGGTCGACCTCGCGGCCCGCGGCGTGCTCCGGCTGGACATCGAAGCCGCCTATGCGCTGGAAGCCGCGGTAGCCGCCGCGGCGGCCACGCAGACGCCAGGTCGCAACGCCAAGATCGCGGTGAAGCCTTAGTCCCAGCTCAGCGTGCCGTATCGGCGAGCACGGCCATCGCGGCGTTGTGCCCGGGAATCCCGCTGACCCCGCCACCTCGGATCGCCCCCGCACCGCACAGGAACACGTTGCGATGGCCGGTCGACACGCCCCACCGGGCGGCGGGGTCGGCGGGGTCGGCGTCCTCCGGGAGATACGGAAAGGCCAGATCTCGGTGAAAGATATGGCCGCCGGGCAGGCCCACCTCGCGCTCGAGTTCGGGTGGGGTCATCGCCTCCAGGCACGGCGCGCCGTTCCCATCCGTCGCCAGACAGTCCGCGATCGGCTCGGCCAGCACCGAATCCAATTGCGCGAGCGTCGCTTTCACCATCTCCGTCTTCGTGCCCGCGGGATCGGCGGCGAACAGTTTCGCCCGTGCGTGCAGCCCGAACAGCGTAAGGGTGTGCACGCCCTGCTCGGCGAGGTCGCGCGTCAAAATTGTGGGGTCGGTCAAAGTATGGCAGTAGATTTCGGCCGGCGGAGCGGACGGAACCCGTCCGATCGCCGCCTCGCCATAGGCTCGATCCAGTTGGGCGTACGACTCACCGATGTGGAAAGTGCCGGCGAAGGCCTCACGCGGTTCTACGTTGGTGTCGCGCAGCCGCGGTAACCGCCGCAGCAGCATGTTCACCTTCAGCTGCGCGCCCTCGGGTTTCGGCGGCAGCGGCTCGCCGAGCAACTCGGCAAGTGTGTACGGTGCGGCGTTCACCAGGACGTAGCGCGCACCGACCTTTCCGTCTGAATAGCCGACTTCGGCGGTGCTGCCGTCGGTTTCGATGCTCGTGGCCGCACAGCCCGTGACGATCTCGACGCCGGCCGTACGCGCGGCCTCGGCCAGCGCGTCGGTGAGCGCGCCCATGCCGCCGATCGGGACATCCCAATCGCCGGTGCCCCCGCCGATCACGTGGTAGAGGAAGCAGCGGTTCTGCCGCAGCGACGGATCGTGTGCATGGGTGAATGTGCCGATCAGCGCGTCGGTGAGTACCACACCGCGCACGGTGTCGTTGTCGAAAGTCGACTCGATGGTCTCACCCAACGGGCGCTCGAACAGCGCTTCCCAGACCGCCGCGTCGTCCACCAGGTTGCGCAGCGCGTCCTTGGTGGGCAGCGGTTGGGTCAGCGTCGGAAACACCCGTTGCGCCAGCCGCCCGGTGGCGCCGTAGAACCGCTGCCAGGCCCGGAATTCCCGATCCGAGCCGGTGAGCCGCGCGAAACCGGCCTCGGTCCGCGCCTGCTGCGCGGACACCAGCAGGCCACCGTCGCCGACCGGCGTATATGACGAGATCTGTCGCCGTCGCGTCGCGAACCGCAATCCCAGCTCGTCCACGATCGACCGTGGCAGCAGGCTCACCAGGTACGAGTACCGCGACAGCCGCGCGTCGACGCCCGGAAACACCCGTTCCGACACCGCGGCGCCACCCGTGTGCCGCTGCCGCTCCAGTAGGAGCACCGACCGCCCGGCCCGCGCCGAGTACGCGGCCGCCACCAGACCGTTGTGGCCGCCGCCGACGATCACGACATCATAGGAGGAGCGGGTCGGCGTCATCTGTCTTCGATAGCACGGATCGGCCTGCGACGACAGCGTCCAGACCGGCACGAGCGGATGCCGGTCGCCGGACCGGCTCCGGCAGGACCGGAATCGGGCGGTGGGCCCGAGGACGTGGCGACGGCAGCCGCACGAGCTCACCATATCGCCGGCCACGACGACGGGTCACGGGACAGCACAAGGTGGCCGGCATGGGGCCGGTCGTCGGCTGGGGCACCCGCCGAGAGGTCGGCGAGTGCCGCAGAAATCGACTCGCCCTCAGTGCTCGGCGTTCCAGAAGCCGATGAAAACCGCCCCCCACCAGCAAATCTGAGAAATCACGCCGGTAGCGGCCGCCCAGACCAGCACACGCGGGGACAGCTGGGCCCAACGGTGCCGCTCGAGGTGCTTGCTGAGCATCAGCGCCTGGAGCCCGTTGAGTGTGAGGACGAGGATCAGGACCAGTTTGGTCCGGGTCAACACCGAGGCGATGTTCGGCTCCAAGACGCAGCCGCTGACGATCAGACCGACCAACCCGGCCCAGATCGGCGCATGCATTTGGCTGGTGCCGTGCAGCGCCGCCGCGAAGGTACTGCGCCCGACCAGCCAGCGCAGAACCAGGTAGTCCGCCATCAGCACCCCGCCGAAGCCGACGACCAGGGCGGCCAGGTGCACGAACAGCCCGGCGGTGTGCAGGACCGGATGGACGACCACATGGACGGAGACCCAGACGGCCGCCGCCAACGCCGCCGCCGCGAGCATCCCGGCGGCGGCCAGGGTCCACCACGAATCGTGCAGGTTCAGCGGCTTCTCGGGTTCCGCCACCGGCCACCGCCGACTACCGCCCGCCAGTCGGGCGCCGGTATGGCGCTCGCCCCACCGCACGGTATCGGCACGCGGGCCCGGCAGCACCACGATGACGGGTGCGACGGCGAGTGGGCCGGGAGTGTCGGCGAGTGGGATGCCGGTCACGGATTCCTCCGAACGAGACGATGCGAGCAAATTAGTTAGGTCAGGCTAAACTATCCTCTCGGTCGGGTAAAGGTCGTGCCGGATGAGGGACGGCACGACCGACCCGAACACGATGGGAATGGGTTATGTGTGGCGTTGGTCTGAGTGTCGGCACAGTGAACTCGGTGGCGGCCGCCGTATCCGGAGGAGTCGAGAAAGGAATACGAATTTGCCGCACGCAGGCCGCGCGGCCAGGAGCCAACGGCGCTGTGCCGTACCTGACCGAAATTCGGGATTCCGCTGCTGAAATCACTGTGAGACCGGTTGCCGACGACCCCATTCTGTCCGATGCCGAAGTCGTCGCGGCGATGGCGAGTTATTTGATCGACGCGATTGATTCGAACGCCGATGCGGTATTGGCCTGTCCGGCAATATATTCCGTCGAGGAATTGTCCGCGCTGCGGGAAGCGCTCGATGCCGTCGGGTTGGCGCGAATCGCGTTGACACCGGAACCGATCGCCGCTGCGGCTTGGCTCGAAACGCAGTGCGAGCCAGAAGATTCCGCAGCAATACTGGTCTACGATCTGGGTGGCAGCGGTCTCGACATCACGTTGCTGCGGACCGAGCCCGGCGGTGGCGCCCGGATCGTCGGCCGCCCGCTGCGCTCGTCGGCGCTCGGTGGGCGGGCGTTCAGCACGCTGCTGGCCCACTACGCCCACGATCGCACTGCGGACACCACCGCACCCGGTTTGCCCAGCGAGCTACCGGACGCGGAGGTGGCCGGATTGCGCGCCGGATTCGTCCGATCATCGGTTCCGCTGCTGCACGAGTGCATCCGGGTCGCCGGGCTGGCACCCGCGGATGTCGACCGAATACTGCTGGTAGGCGGCGCGGCCCGGCCGGTCGAGGTAGCCCAGGTGCTCGCGGACGAACTCGGCTGCCGGGTGGTCACGGCGTCCGATCCCGCGCAGTGCATCGCGACCGGTGCCGCAGTCCTGGCCGAACGCGGACTCGGCAGCGCCGAACTCCTGGTTCCGTCACGGACCGGTCATCCAGCGAAAGGTCTCGCGGCGCTGGCCGGTGCCGCTGCTGTCCTTGCTACGGCGGGTGTGGTGGCGCTGTACGGCGCGAATCCTGCCGAACCGAGCGGCCCGCCGGCACAAGCGCTGGATGCGCGCGAGGTTGTCCCGCTCATTCCGCTCATTCCATACGTTCCGGACCGTCCGGGACAGAGCGATGGGCATGCGGTCCGCGCCGGCTCGGACCAGCCGCATACCGTGCGCATAAGCACCGATTATCTTGTCGGCTACCGCAATTCGACACTCCAAGCCGAAGCTGCTCTGGCTGCCGAACGGCCGGACGCGCCGCATTCCACGCCGAAGCCGGACACAACCATAGTGGCATCATCCACCGGCAACACACCACCGGCGCCGGTCCGGTCGGACACCTCGGGAACCGGCGGATTGCGACCGGGAACCGGCGCAGGCGCCGAAATACCCGCCGATCTCACCATACCGACGGTCGGGAGTTCGCGGCCCCCGCAGGTGCCGGCCGCGGTCGACCTCGCAACGGTGCGCGACGCGCTCACACCGATCGATTCCACACCGATCGATTCCACGGCGAACGCGTCCGCTCGGTCGAGGGTGTCCCCGGTGGGCGAAGCCGCGAGTACGCCGAACGCTGCGAGTGGCGGGGCAGCGAGTGGCCCAGCCACCAGCACATCGCACCCGTCCGGTGGAAGTGCGGCAGGCGACACCGCAGGAACACCGACCCGATCGACCAAAGCCGGAACCGACCCCCACACCGGAGCGCCGAGTCAGCCTGGGCGCGGCGCGGGAAACGACTCCACCACAAGTGCATCGAGCCGATCGGATGCAGACGCGGGACCCCATTCCGGCGCGAACACGTCGAGACAGCGGGACGGAAGGACGGGCGGCGACTCCGGCACCAACGCGGGCAGCGACTCCGCCGCAAGGACCGGGTCCCGCGCTGGGGCTTGACCAGCGCGGCGACCATCGAAGGGCTCGACACCGACTTCGCTTCCCCGCGGCGGTGGCCCAGGCAACCGGGTCCCCGCCGCCGAACGGCGAAGACCCCGCCCGGCCCGGTGGCCGAACGGGGTCGGGTGTCCCCCAACGAACGAGACGTCGGGTTCTTCGCCACTACCTACTTCGCCTGGACAGGAGGCTGGTTGATGGTGGAGAAGTACTGGATGGCCGCACCGATCGCGACCGGGGCGGTGACCAGCAACTGACCCGCGATGGTGCCGAGGGCGCCGATCGCGACGATGCCGCCGAGGCAGCCGATCGCGGCGGCCGGGATGAACGCGCCGAACAGGCCGATGATCGCCGCGGAGGCGACGGTCGCGCCCGCGATTCCGCCGAGCACGCAACCGACCGCGGCGCCGCCGATGCCGCCGACCAGGGTGCCGAGCGTGGCGCCCATGGTGATGGTGCTGGTCATCCGGGACCAGGCGGCCTGTTCCCGGTCGTACTCGTTCTTCCAGGGCGCCTTGTCCTCGAACGGCAGGGCGACCGGCTTGTAGGCCGCGTGCGTCATGTCGAACTGCGGGGTCAGAGTCGCGGTGTGGTCGGCGATGTCGGCCGCGATCGGGAACTCGAAGTCATCGACCCGGAACTTCAGCGGCATGCCGGCGAGCACGGTGCCATTGACGGCCTTGATCTTGAACACGCCGTCCTCGACGACCATCGAGCCGGCGTCCGTCGTGACGATGGACTGGGTGTCGGTGGCGTAGGCGGTGAAGTCGACCGCGTCCTGCGTGTCGGGCTGCGCACCGGCCGAGCCGGACGCGATCCCGACTGCGGCGACCAGACCTGCGGCCACCGCGACGATTTTCCTCATCCTGGTTTGTTTCCTCTCGGGTTTTCTCGGGAAAGCGGCCACGTCGAACGCGCCGCACGCCAGCCGCGGATCACGGCCGGCAGGTCAGAGATCGAGCACGAGCCGGCCGGACTTCGCCCGCGAGACGCACAGCATCATCGTGTCGCCACGCGCCTGCTCCGCCGCGGTGAGCACGCTGTCCCGGTGCTCGATATCGCCGGTGAGAACAGCGGTTTCGCAACTGCCGCAGGTGCCTTCGCGGCATGAGGTGACGATGCCGATCCCGGCCGATTCCAGAACGTCGGCGATGGACTGGTTCGCGCCGACCTGAAACGTCCGTTCGCTGGCCGCCAACCGCACCTCGAACGCCTCGTTCGGGGCGAACCGCACCGGCCGCGGCACGAAACGCTCTAGATGCACCGGCACACCGCGTCGCGCTCCCTCGGCTTCGACGGCAGCCAGCAGCGGCTCGGGGCCGCAGCAGTACACGACGGTGTCGCGGACCTCGTCGAGGATCCGCGCCAGCGGCAGCAGCCCATGCTCGTCCTGCGGCAGCAGGTGCGCTCGCGGATAGCGCTCGGTGATCGCGTCGGCGAAGGCCATGTGCTGCCGGGTGCGGCCGCCGTAGTAGAGCGACCAGCGCGCTCCCGACGCTTGCGCGGCGGCCAGCATGGGCAGGATCGGGGTGATCCCGATCCCCCCGGCGAGGAAGACATAACTCGCGCAGGCCACCAGCTCGAAGTTGTTGCGCGGCAGCGAGACCCGCAGCACCGAGCCGGGCTGCGCGGCCCGGTGCAGGTAGGCCGAACCACCGCGCCCGTCGGGCTCGTGCAGCACCGCGATGCGCCAGTACGACCGGTCGGCGGGATCGCCGCACAGCGAATACTGCCGTACACCTGCCGCGCCGACCGCGACGTCGACGTGCGCACCCGGTGTCCACGACGGCAGCTCGCCGCCGTCGACGGCCCGCAGATCGAGCGCGAACACGCCCACGGCCTCGTCGCGGCGACGCCAGACTCGTACCGCTATATCAGTCATTTCCGTCCCTCGGCCCGGCAATGTCTCCGCGATCACCGTGGCCGAGATGTGCCGGGCCCGCAGCGGAGGAACAGGCAGTCGATTCGCGCAATCGACGTTGACTATCGCCCCCGCCCGCACGCGCGGACCACCGGAGACTGACGCCATGACCACTGTGGCGCAATTGGTGGACAAGACCACCCAGTTCATCCGAGACCAGGTCGTCCCGGTCGAACGCGAGGTCGTCGTCGACGGGCGGATGATGGACGACGCGCTGCGGCTCGAGCTGCAGAAGAAGGCGAAACAGGCCGGTGTCTTCGGCCCGCTGTCGGATCCGCGGTACGGCGGGCTCGGGTTGGACACCCGCGCCCAGGCGCAGGTACTCGAGGCCGCGGGCGCCAGCCTGCTCGGACCGATCGCGCTGAACGCGTGGGCGCCGGACGACGGCAACATCCACCTGCTGGCGCATGTGGCGAACGAGCAGCAGCAGCAGCGCTACCTCGCGCCGCTGGCCTCGGGCGAGGTCCGGTCCGCGATCGCGATGACCGAACCGGCACCCGGCGCCGGATCCGACCCCGGCATGCTGACAACCGTCGCCGAGGAGACCGGTTCCGGCTGGATCATCAACGGCGCCAAGCATTTCACCACGGGCGCACAGGGCGCGGCGTTCACCATCTGTGTGGCCCGCACCGCGGACGGGCCGACGATGTTCCTGGTCGACCAGGACAACCCTGGGCTGCGGGTGGGGCGCCGGATGCCGACACTCGATCACACCAGCGCGCCGGGCGGCCATTGCGAGGTGACCTTCGCCGACTGCGAGGTGCCCGATTCCGCCGTGCTGGGCGAGGTCGGCCAGGGCTTGGCGCTCGCTCAGGTCCGGCTCGCGCCCTCGCGTCTGGTGTTCTGCATGAATTGGCTCGGACTGGCCGTGCGCGCGCACCGGCTGACCATCGAGCACATCGGCACGCGCACGTCGTTCGGCGTCCCGATCGCCGAGCACGGGTTGGCGCAGGGGCTGATCGCCGACAACGAGATCGACATCGCCGCGTCCCGCGGCGTGATCCGCACCGCCGCCGAGACCATCGACGCGCAGGGGCCGACGTCCTCGCAGGCGCGCCACGACGCGTCGATCGCCAAGACGTTCGTCTCCGAGGCGGTCTGGCGGGTGCTGGACCGGGCGGTGCAACTGCATGGCGGCCTCGGTGTCTGCGAGGACCACCTGGTTGCCCGATTCCTGGTAGAAGCCAGGGCCTTCCGCATCTACGAGGGACCGTCGGAGGTCCTGCGCTGGTCCATCGCCCGCCGCGCGCTGCGCGCCAAACGCTGAAGGAGACACTATGACCACGCGTGAAATCGCCGGATTCGCGGCGGCCTACCCCGAACTCGACTGCGCTGCCGTCGATTACGAATACCTGCGCGCCGTGTCGCAGGAGCTGGTTCCGTTCGGCCGTCAGGTCGGCACGGTGATCACCGAAATCGGCCCGCAACGGGCTGTCGTCGAGATCCCCGCCACCGGCACGGTGCGCAACCATATGGGAACCGTGCACGCCGGTGCGCTGTTCACCGCCGCCGACATCGGCGGAGCGGCCGCGTTCGTCGGCGCCGCGGCCACCCGGCTGCGCAGCGTCGAACGGTTGGTGCTGCGCGGCGCGACCGCGTCATACCGCAAGCCCGCCGTCGGCCGCATTCGCGCTATCGCCACGGTCGACGAGCGCGAGCTCGCCGACGTCCTCGCCGCGACCGCGTCGAACCGGTTCGAGCTGTCCGGCAAGGCGACGCTGCTCGATGACAGCGACGTGGCCGTCGCCAAGTTCACCTTCGACTACGTCTGCGACGTCACCATTCCGGAGGGCGACCGATGACCACCACGGCACCGCAGCATCGCCCGGAATTCAGCACGCTGGAGTCGACCGAGGTCAGCACCGCTGACGGTGTCGTCTTCACCGTCCGCTTCCTGCCCGCGCAGAAACCGGACACGCCGGTCGTGCTGATCCTGCCCGCCATGGCAATGAAGGCGAAGAACTACTTCGCGCTGGCGAAAGAGCTGCATGCCCAGGGCCTTTCGGTCGCTATGACCGATCTGCGCGCGCACGGCGAGGCCAAGCCGGAGCTGGGACTGCACCGCGATTTCGGCTACCGCGAGATGCTGGAAACCGACCTGCCCGCGCTGGTCGCTGCGGTAGGCGAACGCTTCCCCGACGCGCCGATCCACCTGTTCGGGCACAGCCTCGGCGGCCAGCTGGCGCTGTTGTTCACCGCCGCCGAGCCCGAACGGATCGCCGGCGTGACCGTCATCGGCACCGGCACCGTGTTCTGGTGGGCTTTCGGTGTGCGGCGCTGGTGGGAGGCGCTGAGCCAGATCCAGTGGATCGGCCTGGTGTCCCGGTGGAAGGGCCACTGGCCCGGCGGCGTGCTCATCCCGGCCCCGATGCCGGGCGGCGTCATGCGCGACTGGTCGATGCATTCGCTGACCAGCTACTACCGCCCGAAGGGCAGCGCTCGCCGGTACAACACGCTGCTGCGGACCATGACCGCGCCGGTGCTGGCCATCTCGCTGTCCGACGACGTGCTCGGCCCGAAGTCCAACGTCGACTTCCTGGTCTCCCGGATGCCCAGCGCGCGGGTGACCCAGTGGCACATCGACGAGAACTCACCCGTCGAGCACCGCGACCACTTCCTGTGGCTGAAGGACTCGCCTGCGATCGCGGCCAGGGTGGCGGTCTGGGTTACCGCGGGCGAGCTGCCGAGCTGAGGAGTATCGGTGGCACGACTGCGAATCGAAGCGGTATCCAAACAATTCGGCGCGACCTACGCGGTGCGCGAGGTGAGCCTGGACATCGCCGACGGCGAGTTCCTGGTCTTGCTCGGCCCCAGCGGATGCGGCAAGTCCACGCTGCTGCGCATGGTCGCCGGCCTGGAGGACCCGACCGGCGGCCGAATCCTGCTGGACGACACGGACATCACCCATCAGGCGCCGCAGCGGCGGGATCTGGCCATGGTGTTCCAGAGCTATGCGCTCTACCCGCACCTGACCGTCGCGAAGAACATCGGTTTCCCCCTGCGCGCCCGGCGCGTATCCCGAGCGACGATCGCCGAGCGGGTGTCGGAGGTGGCCGCGATACTCGGGCTGACCGAGCTGCTGCGGCGCCGGCCCGCAGCGCTGTCGGGCGGGCAGCGGCAGCGAGTGGCCCTGGCGCGCGCCATGGTCCGTGATCCGGGCGCGTTCCTGATGGACGAACCGCTGTCCAACCTCGACGCGAAGCTGCGCAGCGCGACCCGCGCCGAACTGATCGCGCTGCACCAGCGGCTCGGCGCGACCTTCCTGTACGTGACCCACGACCAGGTCGAGGCGATGACCATGGCCGACCGGATCGCACTGCTCAACGAGGGCCGCGTGGAGCAGGTGGGCACGCCGACCGAGCTCTACGACCGGCCCCGCTCGACCTTCGTCGCCGGATTCCTCGGGGCGCCGCCGATGAACCTGTTCCCCGCTGTCGTCACCGAGCGCGACGGCGCACTGCGTGTGGTGGCCGATGGCATCGACACCGAATTGGCCATCAGCGCCGCGGATTTCGGTGACGACCTCGAGGTGATCGCGGGTATCCGCCCGGAACACCTGCGGCTGGATCCGGCCGGCGCCGATATTCGCGGCCGGGTCACGATGGTGGAGAACCTGGGCAGTGAAGAGCTGATCCATCTCACCACCGGCGACCGCATCCTCTGTGCCCGGGCGCCCCGCCCCGCGGGCGTCACGGTCGACGACAGTGTCGCGCTGCGCGTCGACCCGGCGCACATCCACCTGTTCCATGCCGCCTCCGGGCTGCGCCTGACCTGGCAGCAAGCGCGGCAGGACACCCGAATCGACAGCGCGGACGAACCCGTAGCCGTCGCCTGAACCCCCCACATCCCAACTCGATGAGGAGACACACCGTGAAACGCACCGCGCCCATTCTGGGCCTGGTGTTCGCAACCACCGTCGCGCTCAGCGCTTGCGGCGGACTCGGGAGCACCACCACCGACTCGAATACCGACGCCGCACTGATTCCGGAGCTGAAGCCGGATCAGCAGGTGTCGATCGTCTTCGAGTCCTACAACTACGGACTCGCCGGCGCCTGGACCGACACCTTCAACTCCCTGATCGCCGACTTCCGCACGAAGCACCCGAACATCACGGTGACCGCGCAGAAGCCGCAGGGCAACAGCCCCAACCCGGCCACCGACACCATCTCCAGCATCCAGAACCAGATGGTGGCGGGAGCGCCGCCGGACGTCGCGCAGCTCGGCTTCAGTGACCTGGATTTCACCATTCACCAGCTCGGCGCCAAGCCGCTGGACAGCCTGGTCGGCAAGCAGGAGGTGCAGCGCAACTTCGACGGCGCCGCGCATCCCTTCGCGCCGAAGGCGCGCACGCTGGCCGACTGGGACGGCCACACCTACGGCGTTCCGTTCGTGTTCTCCACTCCGGTGCTGTACTACAACGCCTCGCTGTTCGCCGACGCGGGACTCGATCCCGCGAAGCCCCCGACGACCTGGCAGCAGGTCGCCGAGGCCGCCACGGCGATCACCGGGAAGACCGGTAAAGGCGGCGTCTACGTCGACTGCCTGACCAAGACCGCCAAGGACTGGTGCTTCCAGTCGATGGTGCGTTCCAACGGCGGCCGGGTGATCTCCGAGGACCGCACGAAACTCACCTTCGCGGACGCGCCCGCGGTCGAGGTCGCGGCGATGAGCCAGCAGCTGGTCAACTCCGGCGGCATGCCCAAGTTCAACCAGAAGCAGGGCTACGAGGCGTTCGCCCGCGGTGAGATCGGCATGATCCTGGAGACCAGCGCGATCCAGGGCACCTTCGTCACGGGCGCCAAGGACAAATGGGACCTGCGGGCGGCGCCGATGCCGAGCTTCGCGAGCAAGCCCACCGTGCCGACGAATTCGGGTGCCTCGCTGCATATCCTGTCCAACGACCCGGCCAAGCAGCGCGCCTCCTGGGAGCTGATCAAGTTCCTGACCAGCGAATCCGCCTACACCAAGATCTCGCAGGGCATCGGCTACCTGCCGCTGCGCACCGGCCTGATGGACGATCCGAACGGATTGCAGGCGTGGTCGAAGCAGAACCCGCTGCTGGCGCCGAACGTCGCCCAGCTGGGAAACATGGAGCCGTGGATCTCCATGCCGGGCACCAACTATCTGCAGATCCGCGACGGCATGATGGATGCGGTCGAGGCCATCGTGTTCCAGGGCAAGGATCCGCGGTCCACCCTCACCGCCGCCCGGGACCAGGGCGCCAAACTTCTTCCCCCGTCATGAGCATGGCGACGATCGTCCAGCTCACCGACACCCATATCCGGCCCGCCGGACAACTGGTGCACGGGATGGTGGACACCTACGCCAACCTCACCCATGTGTTGCAGCAGCTGCGGGCATCACGACAGCGCATCGACGCGTTGGTGCTCTCGGGAGATCTGACCGACACCGGGTCACCCGAGGCGTATCGGCGGCTGCGCGCGGCCGTCGAGCCGGTAGCCGAAGAGCTCGGCGCGAAAACGGTTTACGTGATGGGTAACCATGACGAGCGCACCGCATTCGCCACCGAGATGCTCGGTGTAGCTGCCGCATCGGTCGATCCGGACGTCACCCACGATCAGGTGGTCGATGTGGCGGGCGTGCGGGTGATCGCGCTGGACAGCACGACACCGGGACGGCACGATGGGCGGTTGGAGGAACGGCAACTGGATTGGCTCGCCGACCAGCTGCGCGAACGCGCCCGGCACGGCACCCTGCTGGTACTGCACCACCCGCCGATCCGCTCCCCGATCGCCGCCACCGAGTACCTGCGGCTGGAGCAGCCGGAGCGGCTGGCGGAGGTGCTGGCGGGCTCGGACGTGCGGCTGATCATCTGCGGGCACAACCACCTCACCGGCGCGGCGGCGCTGGCCGGGATACCGGTTTGGATCGGTCCGGCGCTGTCCTACCGGATCGATCCGATCGCGCCGGTGGACCGGCATCGTGGCCTGACCGGCTTCGGGTACAGCCGCATCGATCTGCTCGGCTCGACGCTGGTGGCCACCGCCATCGAGGCGACGCCCGCCGAGGTCGTCTACGACCGGCCCAAGCAGGACGTGCTCGAACAGCTCGCTGCGCTGGCCGCGGAGGCCGGGTGACCGGATGTTCGTCGTCGAATCCCCGGCACTGACCGCGGAAACGCTCGATCCGGTCGCGTCGTCGCGCCGCCCCGCCCGGTTCCGCCGGGCGGGGCGGCTCGCCGTGCCGTATCTGTATCTGGCGCCCGCGCTGATATTGCTCGTCGTGTGGATCTACCGGCCGCTGGTCCAAGCGGTCGAGCTGTCCACGTATTCGTGGAACCTGCTGCCGACCGCGCCGATGAAACCGGTGGGCCTCGGCAATTACCAACGGCTGCTCGATCTTCCGGCCTTCTGGGACTCGATCGGCCGCACCGGGGTCCTGATCGTGGGCATGCTGCCGTTCACGGTGCTGCTGCCACTGCTGATCGCGCTGGCCAGCAGGCGGGTGCACGGCCGGGCGCGCACCGTCTATCACGCGTTCGTCTTCGCGCCGTTCCTCGTCGCGCCGGTCGCGGCGGCGGCCGTGTGGCGCTGGCTGCTGCACCCCGGCAGTGGTTTCATCGACCAGATCCTGCGCTCGGACCGCAACTGGGTCTACGACGCACAGACCGCGCATGAGGTGATCATCGGGATCACCGGATGGCAGCTGCTCGGATTCGCGGTGCTCGTGGTCTGGGCCGGACTGGCGGGTATCAGCGGCGAATACGACGAGGCCGCCATGGTGGACGGCGCGAGCCCGAGTCAGATCCGCCGGTGGATCACCTTGCCGCTGCTGTTGCCCACCCTGCTGTTCTTGGTGCTGACCACGGTATTGCTCAGTCCCACTTTGACTTTCCCCCTGATCGACTCGATGACACAGGGTGGACCGGCGCAGTCGACCACCAATATCTATTACCTGCTGTGGGACTACGCGTTCCACAGCTTCGACGCCGGGCTCAGCGCCGCGGCCGGTGTGCTGCTGTTCGCCGGATTCGGAGTGCTCGCCGCAATCCTGGTGTGGATCTCGGAAAAGGTTTCCTTTCATGACGATTGACCGGCTACGCACCGCGGGCAGCCACCTTCTGCTCGCGGTCACCGCGGTGCTGTGCGCGTTTCCGATCTACTGGCTGTTCGCCACCTCGTTGCGCCGGCCCGAGGACGTGACCTCGCTGGCACCGATCCCCTGGCCGATCTCGTTCGCCAACTACAGCGACGCGGCCGCGAAGGTCGATGTGCTGGGTCTGATCGGCAACACCTTCTTCGTCGCGGTGCTGTCGGCGGCGGGGCAGTTGCTGGTCGCGCTACTGGCCTCGTACGCGTTCGCGATGTACACCTTCCCGTTCCAGCGGGTGCTGTATCTGGCGTTCGTGGGCACCTGGCTGGTGCCGTTCCAGGTGACCATGCTGCCCAACTATGTGCTGCTGACCAGGCTCGGCCTGATCAATTCGCTGATCGGCGTGGTGCTTCCGACGCTGTGCTCGGCGCTCGCGGTGCTGCTGCTACGGCAGCACATGGCGAGCTTCCCGAAGGAGCTCGTGGCCGCGGCGAAGATCGACGGCCGCCGCTCGTGGTCGATCCTGTGGACCGTGGTCGTACCGAACTTGCGCCCCGCGCTGGCCGCACTGGCGATCCTGCTGTTCATCAACGCGTGGAACGAATACTTCTGGCCCGCGGTCGTCCTGCGGCAATCCAACAGTGTGCTCCAACTCGGCTTGCGCAGCTTCATGGGCACCGAGGGCGACCAGTGGGGACCGATGATGGCGGTGGCCAGCCTCGCCTGCCTCCCGGTCCTGCTGATGTACCTGCTGCTGCAACGGCATATTGTCAACGCGTTCGTGCGGTCGGGATTGAAGTAGGGCGGCGCCGACCGCTATTTCACCTGCTCGTGATCATGGCTGGCCGGTGGCGAACGCCTGTACTGCGTCGAGGAACTCCGGGCCGCCCAAGACGTATCCGCCGACGGTTCCACCGATCAGCGCGCCCATGGGGATGCTGATCCCCCAGATCAGGGGCAGAAACACCCCGCCGACGAGGCCGCCCACGATGGCACCGGCGACGACGCCGGGCAGGTTCTTGTTGATCTGCGCCTGGAGCCGGTCGTAGGAGCTGATGTCCTTCAGTTGCGCAGTATCTTCTGCCGTCGGGGTCGGTGTCAGGGGCAGGGTGCGGCCGTCCGCCTCGGACCTGCCATTCTCGTCGATAGTGATAATGGCCCTGTCGACTGGCGAAACGGTGATCTGGTAGTCGATTCCATGATCCACACCGGAAATTGTGTCCACCGCAGTAGGCTGCTCCGCCGAGGCCGGCTTTGCATGGGCGGTTGCGGCAGTGATACCCACAGCTGAAATGGCCATGAAAACGGCAACAGTGATTTTCTCGAACTTCATTCGTCGAATCCCTCCACTCAGCTGCCCCTGATGGGCGGACCGATTCAGACAATAATCGCCGAATTCAATGGTGCGTAGTACGCCACACACAGATCGAAGACACGGCTCGTCGGCAGGGATCTGCGCGCTAGGAGGTGCGCCGATAAACCTGCTTTGCCTAGAGGGCCTCCCATACCCACGGTTGCGGTGCTTGCCCCCGCACGCAAGCAATCCGATGCTTTGCCTGTTGTGCAGCAGCCTCGCTTGCTCCGGCTTGCCCTATAGCGAACGCCACCCAGCGAAGCTCCTGGATATCGGCGAAGAGTCTGAAGTCTGGCCATCCCGTGATGTCCTGGCCGCCATAAGCGTTTACGAACGACAGGTAGCCGGCCTCGGGAATCCGAGCGAAGTCCGAGTAGTCGACAGCGAGCTGAACAAGGTCCCATTCCGGCCGGCCGACCGACAACTTGTCGAGATCCAGCACCGTCGGAACACCTGATGGCGGCACGACCAGATTGCCTTGCCACGCATCACCATGAATCACCGCGATCCGTACCGGATCCGGCAACTCGTCATGTTGCCGGCGTAGTTCGTCGTATCGCGTCAGCAGCCACGTTCGGTCATCGTCGTTCACCGTGCCAGCCGTTGCCAACCGGGCGCGTAGATCACCGAAGGGGTCGTATCGCGGCAAGTCCGGATCGGTCGGCGGTGGCAACGAGTGGAGTGCACGGAGCATGGCGCCGAGCTCGGCAGGCGTCGCCGGCCGATGGTCCGGAATGAGATGCCACCAGGTCACGGGTCGGTCGCCGACAACGATCGGTTGCGGCAGTTCCGCTACCACCTCCACCGTGGGGATGCCAGAACTGTTGAGCCACTGCGATACTCGCAGCTCTCGCTGGGCATCCTGCAGGCTGCCCGGCCTTCCGATCCGCGCCACGATGTCACCGACCCGGTAGATGGCATGGGATCCTTCACGGATCGATTCCGGCTGATCCAGCTCGAGCCCGGCTTGTAGGGCTGCCTCCTCCAGTACTTCCTTGGATGCCGTCGTGGCGGTCATGGTGCTGCTTTCGCTGCGGTTCGGCGGGTGAGGACCTCGCGTAGTTCACGGTCGGCGGCGTCCTGCTGGCCGAGCCGCGCGATCCGGGCGACTACGCCACCCGGTAGGCGGAAGATCGGGTTCTTCCCGAGCTTGATCGGCGTCGCGGATCCAGCGGTGCCGGCCACCGAACAAGCAGATTCGAGAATTCGTACGAGTTCTGGACTCATGCGATCACAGAATCACAGAAAGCAATTCAGCCACAACCACTTTGAGGACACGCCCTACCCTTCCGTATCTGCAATCAGCGCAAAATATTCACCGAACGACTTCGTCAGGGCGTCCAATACAGCCTTCCCTTTGACGTCGGTCGCCGCCGAGGGGCGTCCGATGATTCCGCTGGAGGTGTATGCCGCCATGCCGAGCAGGTGAAGATGCGAACGGTCGGATACCTCGTGATCGGCGTGCCGGAAGGGTGTTCGCTGCGGTAGGTCGTTCGTGTGTACTGCCATCTCGTGCATCGAGCCCCCTCGGCTTACGCGATCTGGGGATGGGACAACGCCGGCGGCCCGCTCCTGAAACGGAGCGGGCTACGTCGATGGCGCATGGTCGAGCTACTGATCATTCCGTCTGGGCTGCTGTTGGAAGACGACGGAACTGCACGGACGGCACGCGGTAGGGATGTGCTCGAGGCGGGATAAGCCGTGGGCGTTCGATGAGGACACGGCGACCGCCTACCAGCCGTACACCGAGAACTGCTGGCCGACAGCGATCGAGTTCAGGGCCGCACGGCAATACGCAATCATCCGATCGGGCAGCTCGGATGGCGCGAACCATTCCAGCGCATCGCACTTGTCCGGTTCCTGATTGATCGGAGTCCCGGCCCAGCTGCTGACCAGGAAGAAGAAGGCAACCCGGCCGCCGGAGCTGGAATTGTGCATCACGTGCGCGAATCGCACGTCTTCGGGGGCGATCACCACACCGATCTCTTCGGCGGCCTCCCGCACGAGTGCATCGATGACCGACTCGTCGGACTCGAGGTAACTGGACGGCAGATGCCAGGCCCCATCTTCGTATCCCGTGTCGGCCCGGCGCCCGAACACCCTTCGTCGGGCCGCCGGCTCCCTGGAACCGGCTGCCCGTCGCGGTGTTGGCGCACTACCTCGCCGCCCTCCGTGAATGGGCGGATACCCCAGAAACGTCCCGGAGCCGGGGTGGGCGCTCCCCCGGCTCGGGCGACTCCCAACCCATAGATGACATGAGGATTGATACGGCAATGGGCTTCAATTGGTGGCACGACGATGGCGATCCGTCTGAGCGAGGACCCAGCGTCCAAGACATCGTGGATCGTGTCCAAGCCGAGTGGCGAGCCAGCCGACGGGGGCCCACAAGCTGGCCTCACGCAGCCCCCGAGTGGCCCTTGAGCGTCCAAGAAGCGCACGCGACCATGCAGCAGCACCGAGGCTGCCGCGCAACCGAATGCCCCCGCAAGGAGGCAGCACGCCAAACGCTGATCAGCGCCGGACGCCTGAAGCCGGACACATCACGGGAGCACTGAGCGGTGAAAGTGCTGCATCGCGAAACCTCTGCCGAGGTCGAGTTGACACGTTGCGGGCGCTGCCGCGCGGGCAGTGCCCGCAACGCGAGTTCGAGGTTCACGTGGCTTTGCCGCGTCGTCTCTCACTTCCTGCGGCTTTCTTCGGATCGGCTGGGCGGGCACCAGGTTTCGGGGCTGCGGCGGCGCGACGATCGGCAATCGTCTTTTGCTCGGCAGCCTCTTCTCGGTCTATCCGGGCGAAGATGAGGTGCTGTTGAGCGTATGTCCAGATGTTGTTGCTGACCCAGTACAACAAGATCGCGATCATCAGGAACGGCCCACCGACGAGAACGCCCACCGGAAAGACCCACAACATCAGGTTCCGCATGAGCCCCGCCTGGGGGTTCGTGGCGGACTCTGGGCTCTGCCTGGCCAGTGACGCGCGGGCGTTGAAGTGGGTCGCGAGGCCCGCGATCAGCATCAGCGAGATGGCGACCGCGGCGATCGCGGTAACCGCCGGGACTCCCCCGTAGGGCGCGAACGAAGCGAGCACCTTGTCCGGGGTGGTGATCGCTGCCGAGATCGGCGCACCGAACAGGCGTGCGGTGAGAAACGACTGGACGTCGGTAGTACTGAAGACATAGTTCGGGGTAGCGGCATTGGCCTCGGGTGTCATGCCCAGCTGGCCCCACCCCGTTGCGGTGCGGTTGAACGACCGCAGCACGTGGTACAGGCCGAGGAAAACAGGGACCTGCACCAGGGCCGGCAGGCATCCCATCAAGGGATTGAAGCCGTGTTCTTTCTGCAGTTTCTGCATCTCGATCGCCTGGCGTTGCCGATCGCCGGCGTACTTCTTCTGCAGATCGCTGATCTGGGGCTGTAGTTGCTGCATTTGCCGGGCGGTCCGGATCTGCTTGGTCGCCGGGCGCAGCAGCAGAAGCCGAAGAGTGAACACAAGGAACACCACGGCAAGCGCCCACGCGAATCCGTTGTCGGGTCCGAGGATCGCGCCGAAGGCTTTGTGCCAAAACCAGAGGATGGCGGAGACGGGATAGTAGATGAAGTCGAGCACCGAGCACCTCGTAACTGCACGAGCGCATCACGCGGCCTCGTGCGGATGGGGGCGACGCTGGTCATGGAAAGTACCGCGTCGGAATGGACAGGGGCCAAGACCGAAGCCGATGTAGCGCTGCAGGCGCTACACGGCGGCCAGAACCCGTCCGGGTGCTCGTGGACGGCGCGGCCGTCCCGGGGTGTCAGGGGCGCTCTGCCGACGGAAAGCGCCGCGCAGACGCTGTTCGTCGCGCCGAGGGCCGGTTGCCGAGTCTGTAGGCAGAAATACCAGCGGCCGTGCGGAGTGCCCGGTGATGGCCAGCAGCAGAACCAATGCGACTGCCGCACCAACAACCGCGGTGGGGCCGTCGACGTGCAGCGAGACCGCGACAACAAGGGTCAGCACGGCCACCCAGGTCAGCTGAACAAGACTCAGCCCCCTCGACAGAACCGACCAGACCCGTGCCACAAAAGGAAGCATACCGAGCCGCGATCGCGTTTCCGGCGTAGCAGCGTCGAAGCTCGGCGAGTTCGGAGCCGACGAGGATGCGCCGCTATCGGACGCGGGCCGTCACCGCGTCCGATAGCGGCGGCTTTATGAGGCGACGCGCGACACCGTGGTGAGGGGCCCGATGAGGGCGGTGCCGTGGTTCGCGGCGCGGTAGCGGGGATGGTGGAGGATGTCGTGCGGGGATTCGGCCGTGGTGGCGACGCCGCGACCCCGGATCCCGGTCTCGGCCGGTGCCCTGCATATCCGGGCGATGACCGTGCACCGGTCCGGGGACCGATCGACGACCGCGGTGGCGGGCGGCTCGATGTGGCGCGCCGAGCCCGGGCCGACCAGCGCCTCGATGCGCTGGTCGACGATCAGCATGCCGTGCCCGTCGTCATCGCCGCTCACTCGGCCGGGGCACGAATCGGGCGCACTCGGCGGGCAATCGCACACCCGCGGTACGCAACTGGGCGACCCGGGTCAGGTAGGCCGCGCCCAGCATCATCTGGTCGGCGATATCGGCGACGTGCCGGTTGCGCAGTGCCGCCAGGTAGCTTCCGGCCACCCAGCTGTTGAACCCGCCCATCGCGGGCCCGCACCAGATCTGGTAATCGGCGACGCGGCCGGCGTCGCCGCGAATGCTCCACCCCGACGACAGCCCCAGATACCACCGGAACACCAGGGCCATCTTGCGTTTCGGGTCCTCCTCGGCGCCCACCAGTTGGGCCGGATCACGCTCGGTGAAGAACGTGACACAGTCGTCCCACACGGCTTCCAGGGGCCGCTGGAACAGCGTGGCCTCCAGATCGCGACGCGACTCGGCCGGGATCGCATCGATGCCGTCGTAGGCGCGGTAGGTGTCGTAGAGCCGCTGCGCGCGGGCGGCGAACATGGTGCCCCTGCGCAGTACCTGCACCTGGACGCCCAGCTCGAACATGTCCGAGGACGGCGCCATGGTGCAGTCGGCGAAAGCCGCCTGGGTGAGCAGCTGTTTGGTGGTGTCGCACTGGGCCGCCTCCTGGGTGGCCTGATTGATCGAACCGGTCACCACGTAGGCGGCGCCCAGCGCGAAGGCCGCGGCCGCCGCGTCGGGGGTGCCGATGCCGCCTGCCGCGCCGACCCGGACCGCCGCCGCGGCGGGCACGGTGCGGGCCAGCCGATCCCGGGCCGCGATCAACTCCGGCAGCAGCACCAGCAGCGGCCTGCGGTCGGTGTGGCCGCCGGAGTCGGCTTCGGCCGTGATGTCGTCGGCCATCGGCACCTGTTCGGCGAGCCGGGCCTGCTCCGGGGTCAGGTCGCCGGATTCGACCAGCGCGCGCAGCAACCGGGTGGGCGCGGGCCGCAGGAACGGCTCGGCCACCTCGACCCGGGAGACCTTCGCGATCAGGCGATTGCGCACCTCGACGCGGCCCTGCCGGTCGACGGCCAGCCCCGCCGCGCGGTAGCGCACGACCTCGCCGGTGAGGTCCATGAACGCCGACGCTTCCACGCAGCGCACCTCGTGGCGCAGGCACGCGTCGACGATCGCGCGCTCCAGCGCGGGTTCGGAAGGGCTGTGGATCAGGTTGCACGCGAAGGGTTTTCCGGTCAGCGTGCGGCTCAGCTCGGCCAACGCCGCGTCCACCGCCGCGGGTGGCACGCCCGCCGCACCGTAGGAGGCGAGATACCCGGCGCGAGCCATCGCCGAAACCAGAGCGGGCGAGGCGATGCCGTTCGCCATGGCGCCCGCGGCGTACGCGGCGCGCGCACCGTGGGCGGCGGCGAACCGCCGATCGCCCAGCTGCTGCGGCGGCAGCGGGGCCACCGCCGCGAGAACCTCGGCGCGTGCCGCGGTCCTTTCGTCGGATATCGCGCCCACTCGTCCCTCGTGGCGCACGATCCAGCACGGACGGGTCAGGTCGGACAGGACGGCGGTGATGTCTTCCGCGGTGGTCGCCAGGACATCGGCCGCGGATGTGGTCATCAGCGTTCCCCTCGATCGGCCAGTTCGACCGCCAGGTCGTTCAGTTCGTAGATGCGCAGTCCCGGCTTCCACAACGAGCCATCGGCGACGACGGTGACGCCGCTGGATCCGCGGTGGATCTCCTTGAGGTGAACTTCCAGTTCGACGGTGCCGTCGGTGGGCAGGAACTGCCCACGGTAGCGCCAGCTGAACGGCCGGTCGGCGGGGATGCGGAAGACCGGATCGCCGATGGCGTCGGCGAGGCCGGCGTCGAGCATCCACTCCTGGATCGCGTGGATCACCGATTCCACCCCGAGCGACCCCGGGATCACCGGGTCCAGGTGGAAGTGCCGCGCGAAGTACCAGTCCGATGGGTCGATCTCGCGCAGCGAGTGCAGGTAACCCGCGTCGTACTTGCCTGCGCCGTCGACCACGTCGACCCGGTCGATCAGCGCCAGGGTGCGCCGGGCGCACAGTCGCGCTCGCGGATCGGCGCGGCGGGCGGCGACGTCGATGACGCGCACGTCCGCGCCGGGGTTTTCCGCGAGCCAGGTCGGCGCGGGACGGCCCGCGTCGAGGCCGGTCTGGTTGGCCAGCGCCTCGTCGCTGAAGTAGCCGAACATGGTTTCGCCGGTGTAGAACGGTTCGCCGTCCACGCTGAGGGTGTAATCGAAGGTCTGCAGCGACGAGCCGGGCAGGATGGTGGTGGACAGCAGCCGGGAGGACTGGCGGATCGTCTTGTCCCGCAGGTCGACCTGACGCAGCACGGTAGCGGTGCCGCCGAGGTTGCGCAGGCTCAGCGTGGTGCCGGGCTGGGTGAGCGTCGGACCCGCGTAGTAGCCCATCAGCAGCGCCGCCTGCAGCGAGGTCTCCATGTAGACGAAGTGCGGCATGGAGTCGTTCGCGGTGTCGCCGTAATACCAGGAGTCGGCCGGGGAGTCGTATTCGGTGGTGTAGGAAGCGCCGTCCAAGGTGCCGCGCTTGCCGTCGAAGTCGAGCACCCGGTCGACCAGCAGCAGGCCACCGGTCGGCAAGCGGGTCGCCCGCACGCCGGTGTACTCCGCGAACTCCGGGCCCATGGCGATGCTCTGGTCGCCACGGGCGAGGTGAACCATGTGGAACTCGTTGAGCAGCAGGCTGTCCGAGACCTGACCCGGCCCGACTCCACTGCCGGGACGCTCCACCACGGTGACCGTGACATCGAACGCGCCTTCCGCGCCCGCGACGCGCGCGGTGCCCATGACATGCGGCCGAGGCACCAGGTCGAGTGCGGTCACGGTCAGCGTGATCGTGCCGGACGCGACCGCGTCGGCCGCGCCCGCGCATTCGGCGACGAGCGAACTGCCCGACAGCACCAGCGGCAATCCGAGGTACAGCGCGAATACCTCCGCGGTCTGCATCGCGGCCGCGCGCGGGTCACCCTCGAACCGCGCCTCGACCCGGCCGCTGCCCGTGCCGCCGTACAGCTCGATGGTGGTCACCTCGGTGAGCGCGAGGGCTGTCGACCCGGCCAGCCGGGCGGCCGCCGCGATTCCGGAGCGCCGGTACGCCGGTCCGAAGACGCCGCTGAGGTCTCCGTCGGCGAGGGCGAGCAGCGCCGCCCGGTCCAGGCGAGTGCGGTCGGTGCGGGCGAGCGGTTTGAACGCCGACTCGGCCGCGATGGCGCCGGATGCCGTGGCGATCGTTGCGGCGTCGCCGCCCTCGAGGACGACCTCACCGAAGGGCGAACCGGACGGTGAGGCGCCGCCGCTGCGCAGCGCGCGCGCCCACACCGCCCGCTGCATGGCCAACTGCGCGGTCAGAGCCGCCCGGTGCGCGGTGACGACGCCGAAGCGGATCTCCGCGAGCGGGCCGGCTGTACCGGCGCGCCCAGCCGTCCCCATCCCCGCCACCGGCGCAGCGGGCGTCGATTCCACAAGATCGCCGCTGATTCGGAAAACCTCCGAGCTCGCAGCGGGCGGGTTCTCGAGCGCACCCGCGCCGCCGGGATCCGGCTGAGGCGCCGGCGAGCCGGATACGCCCCGCGTGTCCGCGGCAGGCGCGTTCAACGGATCGAACGCGATACCGTCGAATTCCAGCGTTGTCATGCCATCCACCGCCTCACCGAGGTCTGGAACTTCTCCGTCAAATCGGGTGTCGTCACCACTGTGACGTCCGAAAATCGTTGCAGTACAGTGCCATCCGCTGTGGTGGCGGTAGCGTCGATCCGCGCGTCGACCCGTCCGGCGCGCGGGTTGTCCACGATGAGCAGGAACGACTCGCCCACGGGCAACGGCCGGAAGTAGTCGATCCGGCCCACGCCGAGCGGCAGGCAGGCGCTGCCCAGCAGCCGGTGGCCGAGCACCGGCGGTCCCTGCAGGATCAGGTCGGCCAGGACCGGATCGTGCAGCCGCCCCGCGTACGCTCCACCCGCGACGGTGGCGGCAGGCAGTTGGCATTCGAAGACGATCGCGTCGTCGGAGGCCGACCGGATCCGCCGCAACCCCTGCAACGCCGGTGCGTGGAATTGGACGGCGTCGCGGTAGATGTTCGCGTCGCTGCCCGGCCCGCCCGGAACCTGCTTGCGCGGCGGCTGATCGGCGGCTTCGGCGAGCACCAGAGTCGCACCGAACCGGACGGCGTTCTCGCCACGCACCGTGGCACGCACCGAGGACGGCTCCGCTCCCGGTGCCACTTCGAGTTCGAGTTCATCGACCGGATGGTCGAACACGATCCCCTTGAGCACCTGGAAGTCCCGGACGCCGACCACCGTCCGCCCCGGCATACGCCGTTCGGCGAGGTTGATCATCGCGCCGAGACCGAACGTCGCGGGCAGCACGATGTGCGCACCGATCCGGTGCGCCGCGATGATCGGGTCCGCAGTGATTTCGGTGATCGTCCGCCGGGCCCGCACCGTCTGCGCTACACCCGCGGTATCCGACAACGACTTCGCGGGACCGATGAGCACGACCGTGTCCTCGGCACGCGCCGCGGTGAAGTGCTCGGTGAACGCCGCCGCGCCGACCTGCGGGTCGAGCAGCTCGACGCCGCGGGTCCGGAAGTGCTCCCGCAGCGCGGGAGTCACCATGCCGCCGTCCCAGGCACCCCAGTCGATCGCGGTGACATGGCAGTCCGGCCGATGGTTTCGCAGGCTCACCGCGAACCGCGCCAGCGCTTCGTTCGCGGCCGCGTAGTCGGCTTGGCCGGCATTGCCGAACAGTCCCGCCACCGACGTGAACAACACCAGGTGCCGCAGTTCGCCGAGCGCGCCGAGTACGGCGGCGAGTCCGGCGATCTTGGGATCGAGCACGCGGGCGATGGATTCGGCGGTCTTGTCCGTGATCATGGAGTCGGCCAGCACCCCCGCCCCGTGCACGACGCCGGTGATCGAGTCCCGCAACGGTGCGAGGGCGGCAGTGACGGCCTGCTCATCCGTGGCGTCTACCGCCAGATACTCCGCGCGGGGGCCGAGTGCGGCCAGCGTCGCACGGATCTCCCGGGTGGCGCGGACACTGGATACGGTGCGCTCGATATCGCGCGGCGTGACGCCGGTCGCGGCCAGCGCCCGCACCGCGGCGGGCTTGAGTTCCGCGTCGGAAACTCCGGCCGCCCAGCCGGGTTCGGCGACCGGATCGGAGCGCCCGAGCAAAATGAAGCGCGCCGCACTGCGCCCGGCCAGCGCCAGCACACAGGTGGCCGTGACACCACGCGCACCACCGGTGACCACCAGGACATCGTCGGCGGTGAGCACCGTGGCATCCTGCTCGGCGACCGGACGCACCGGGGTCACCGTGCGCGCGGCGGCATGTCCGCTCGGCACCGGAGTGCGGCGTTCACCCGCCGCGCCGATGCCGACCTCGAGGGTGTCGCGGGCCGGGTCGAACAGCTCGTCGGTCACGAACTCGGCCAATTTCCGCGCCGAGCAGGCTGGATCGACGTCCAGCGCCCGGCAGAACAGTCCGGGTTGTTCGGCAGCCAGGGTTTTCACCACTCCGCCGATGCCGCCGAGCAGAGCGCGCTCCGGCTGCGCGCTGCCGAGGAAGCCGAGCGCACCGTCGAGCCGTGTGACCGTCACAAAGGCCGCTCGCCCCGCCGCGTCGCGCAGCAGTGGCACGGCACGTCCGGCCGCCAAAATGCCGTCGGTCAGGTAGCGCTGGGCCGAGGCCCAGTCGGCATGGCCGCCGAGCAGGACCACACACGCGTCGACAGGTTCGCCCACGGGGTCGAGGTCGTTGACCGAATTCATTTGGCGCACAGTCCATCCGAGTTCGGTCAGTGCGGCGGCGAGCTGCGTCCGGTCGGCCCCGAGGGCGCCGGTCGGATCGACGAGTACCGCCCGTGCTCCCTCGCGGTAGGGCGCTACCGCCCGATCCAGTGGCGGCAGGGCGACGAGTTCGACGGCGTGCCGCGACGTTCCCGCCGCGGCCTCAGCTTTTGGGTGGACATCACCACCCGCCGCACCGGCGAGTTCCACCACGATCTGATCCAGCGTGCGCAGTGTGCCCAGCTGCTCCGGGCCCAGGCTCGGTAGGTTCGGAAAGCGTTCTTGCAGCGCACCGATCACCTGCACACGCTTGATCGAGTCCACACCCAGATCGGCTTCCAGATCCATCGACGGATCCACCATCTCGACCGGATAACCGGTCTTCTCCGCCACCACCTCACGCAGCGCCGCACGCACCGCATCACCGGTCACCAGACCAGCGGCCACGGGAGCGGCTCTGTTCGACCCTGTGGCCGGTGCGGCTGCGGTCGGCGCGCCGGTAGCCCCGAGCAGGTCGGCGATCTGATCCAGCGTGCGGACCGTGCCCAATTGCTCCGGGCCCAGGCTCGGCAACTGCGGGAAACGCTCCTGCAGCGCACCGATCACCTGCACCCGCTTGATCGAATCCACACCCAGATCCGCTTCCAGATCCATCGACGGATCCACCATCTCGACCGGATAACCGGTCTTCTCCGCCACCACCTCACGCAGCGCGGCACGCAACGCATCACCGGTCACCTGACCAGCCGCCACGGGAGCCTCAGGGACCTCGACCGGGACGCTCGGCGCGTGTCCGTTCGTCACCTCCGTAGTGACCGGTGCGGCAACGGCTTCCGGCACGGCCCGGTGCGTGTGCGCGTCCGGGGCGGTGGCCAGCGGACGGCGGACGGGCGCCGGCTCGATCGCGGCGCGCGGCGTGGGCGCCGGCCGAGTGACCTGAGTCGAGGGCCGCGATACGGGCGCGAAGCCGCTTTCCAGCTCGACGAGTTGGGCGAGTACCTCGCTGGCTCGCGCGTGGCTGTGGCTGATCGCGACGCCGTGGTCGGTGACTGCCTCGATGGCGCGCGCCGTGGCCGCGTCGAGCCGGCCGTCGCCGAGTGCGCCGGCCAGGCCGCGGGCCATATCCAGCTGGCCGTCCAGGAACTGACCGTGCGTGTGCAGGTGCTGTACGAGCGCGCTCTCCAGCGCGTCCGAGCCGGCGTCGCCGGGCTGCGGTGTGGGATACACGGAGGTCTCCGATGCTGCGGTGAATGTGGTTGGCACGGCCCGGTTCTCGACGACGGGCTGGTGATCGACCACACTGTCGACCGGAGCGGCAGGGGCAACGAGCGCAGGCCGATTATCGACCGGAGCGACCGCGGCGGGGGCGGCCGCGAGGACGCTGAGCCGGTATTCGTCGGCCAGCGCGTCGGCGTAGGCGGTGCGCCGGGTTTCGGGCACGTACTCCGGAGCCGACATCGTCACGGTCATCGCGCGGTCGGCGGCCACGGCCTCCGGCCCGGCGGCGGCATGGCGGTTGATCCCGTTCAGGCCGAATCCGAGCACCGCCAAGCGGACCGCCGCGCGGGTCAGCGCGAGATCGCTGTTGCCGATCGGGCCGGAGTCGGTCGCGATGACGATCACATCGTCGCCGAGGGTGCGCCGCACCAGCGAGGTCAGCACCTGCTTCGGCCCGAACTCGACGAAGACCGTGCAGCCTGCGGCGCGCATCGCGGTGAGCGCGGCGACGAACTCCACCGGTTTGCCGAGTTGTTCGGTCAGCACGGCCCGGTTGACGTCCACATCGCCGCCGTAGCCGACACCGGGCGTGTTGGCGTAGACCGGAGCGTCCGGCGTGCCGATGTGCACCTGGGCGACCGCCGGGGCGAACGCCGCGGTGGCGTGGCCGACATAGGGCGTGTGGAAGGCGCCGGACACCGGCAGCGCGCGCGTCGCCACGCCGCGCTCGCCGCAGCGCGCGACGACGGCGGCGATCCCCTCACCACCACCACCGACGACGACCTGATCGGGCGCGTTGTGATTGCAGATCCAGACGTCCTCGACACCGTCGAGCAGTTCCTCGGCGGTGGTCCTGGAAACGCCCAGCGCCACCATGGTCCCCGCCTCGACACCCGGCGCGGGCGTCATGGCCACGCCGCGGGCTCGCGCCAGTGCGAAGAAGTCGGCGGTGGCCAGCGCGCTGGAGGCCCACAGGGCGGTCAGCTCACCGAAGCTGTGGCCGAGGTACCCGTCGGCGGCGAAGCCGTAGTCCGACAGTGCGGTGAACTGACCGGCGGACAGCGCCCCGATCGCGGGCTGGGCGAATTCGGTGCGGCGCAAGGCCGTTTCCTGATCCGCGGCCACGGTGTCGTCGAACGCCGGGGGCGGGAAGACCACCGACGACAGGCGCACCGGCGCACCGGCGAAGGCCTCGTTCGCGGCGTCGAAGGCCGCGCCGACGGCCGGATTGTTCAGCGCCGCTTCCAACCCCATGTCGACGTACTGGCTGCCCTGCCCGGCGAACAGCGCGCCCGCCTTGCGGTCGGGCAGGGCGGCGGCGCGGAAGTACACGCCCTCCGGGTGATCCCAGGCCACCGCGTCGGGGTTGCGGACCAGTTCGTCCACCGCGAGCGACCGCAGGTGCGCGGCGTTCTCGTCGTCGACCGAGACCAATCCGATGCGCGCGTGATCCTCCGGGATATCGCCGCCGTCGCTCGGCGCGACACTGCGCACCGCGTCGATCAGACCGGCCACGTCCGCCGCGTGCCACAGGTGTGCGCGCGCGGTCCGGTGCAGTACCGGATTCGCGCCGCGGACGCCGTCCGCCTCTTCCAGCACGACGTGGAAGTTGGTGCCGCCGAAGCCGAATGCCGAAGCCGCGGCCCGGCGCACCGGGCGCTGCGGGTCGCGGATCCAGGGACGGGTGCGGGTGTTCACGTAGTACGGCGCGTCCGTGGCTGCGATCTCGGCGTTGGGCGCGGACACGTTGATGGTTCCGGGTAGCACCTTCTGGTGCAGCGCCAGCGCCAATTTCATCACGCTCGCGGTACCCGCCGCGCCCTTGGTGTGGCCGATCTGCGACTTCACGCTGCCCAGCGCGGCGAACGCGGTCTCGGAGGTCGCGTCGGCCAGCAGCTCCTTGAGCGCGGTGAGCTCGGTCTTGTCGCCGACCGGAGTGCCGGTGGCGTGCGCCTCGATGAGCGCGACATCGGCGGGCGAGATCTCGGCGTCGGCGTAGGCCCGGTCCAGCGCGACGCGCTGGCCGCCCGCACGCGGGGCGTAGATGCTCTTGGCGCGGCCATCGCTGGAGGAGCCGAGACCGCGGATGACGGCATAGATCCGGTTGCCGTCGCGGCGCGCATCCGCCAACCTGCGCAGCGCGAGCATGGTGATGCCCTCACCGAGCAACGTGCCGTTGGCGTCGGCGGAGAACGGGCTGATCTGCCCGCTGGCCGACAGCGCGCCGACCTTGCTGAAGCACAGGTAGATGAAGATCGTGTTCTCGGTGTCCACGCCGCCGGTGATCATCATGTCGGCCCGGCCGTCCTGGAGTTCGGCGATGGCGGTGCGCAGCGCGGCCAGCGAGGCGGCACACGCCGCGTCGACGGTGCAGTTGATGCCGCCGAGGCCGAGCCGGTTGGCGACCCGGCCCGCGGTGATGTTGGCCAGCAGGCCGGGGAACGAATTCGCCTCCCACGGCGCGAACGCCGCGACGAACCGGTCGGCGATGGCGTCGGCGTCGGTGTCGGACAGGCCGACCGAGCGCGCCGCCTCCTTCAGTACCGGCGTGGACAGCCGCGCGGCCAGCGGGTGCATGAGCGGCACGGGGCCGGTGGTGCCCAGCACGACGCCGGTGCGGCTCGGGTCGTACCACCCCGAATCCACCGCGCCCGCGTCGCGCAGCAGGTCACGCGCGACGCCGAGGCTCAGCGTCTGCATCGTGCTGGTCACTTCGAGCTGGTTGGGCGGCAGCCCGAATTCCAGCGGGTCGAACTCGACGTCGGGCAGGAAGGCGCCCCGGCGCGAGTAGGTCTTGTCCGGCGTCGCGGGGTCGGCGTCGAAGTAATCGTCCAGGCTCCAGCGCGACGCCGGAACCTCGGTGGTGCAGTCCACGCCGTCGACAATGTTCTGCCAGTACTCGCGATGGTTGTGCGCATTGGGCAGCAGCCCGGACATCCCGACGATGGCGATCGGGTTGCGCGCCAGGCGTCTGTCGTCTGTCACGAAATTTCCTCTCGAACCGGGTGGTAGATCAAGCGGCCAGGGTGGTTGCGGTACTCGACGCGATCAGCTCGGCCACGCCCGCGGCGAACTGGTGGTGGCCGAGCGAACTCGGGTGCAGACCGTCGGCGGTCCACATCTGCGGCCGTTCCCATTCGGGCTGGGCCGCGATATCCAGCAGCAGCGTGCCGGTCTCGGCGACGACGTCGGCGAGCACCGCGTTGGCGAAGACGAAACGCTCGCGCAGCAGCGCGCGGAATCCGTCCGGCACCGGCAGCCGCGCCGGGATGTCGGGGTAGCTGGCGGTGAACACCGTTGCGCCGCTGGCGCGCAGCGCGCCGAAAAGCTCAGTTAGGTTGCGGGCGAACCGATCCTCGTTGAAATCGCTGACCAGGTCGTTCACCCCGACCACGACACCGTAGAGGCCGGCGCGGCCCGAAACAGCCATGCGCAGTTGCTGTTGCACCACGACCGTGGTCGTGGCGCCGTGCTCGCCGAAGTTGCGCACCGCGGCGGGCCGCAGGCCGAGCTGGCCGCCCAGCCGCGGCACCCAGCCGCGGTATCCGCCGCCGGGCGCGGCGTCGCCGCGCCCCTCGACGAAACTGTCACCCAGCGCGGTCAGGACGGGGGCACTCATGCCGTCACTCCGTCTTTGCTGACGTGCCGGTCCGCCACCGGGAAGTTCACCTTCTCGTACAGCGCCGACAGCTCCTGCTCGCCGAAGTACTTCTCCGGCGGGTAGATTCCGCCGATCAGCCCGAAGAAGTTCGTGGTGTACTCGGCGTCCAGTGCGGTCGCGCGGAACACCGAGTCGTAGTAGGGGGTCAGCACCAGCTCCGAGAGGTCCAGCGCCATCTCGTAGGCGCTGGCGCTCTGCGCGTCGCGCTCGCGCTGGTATTCGGCCAGTGCCTCGTCCATCGAACGAGCGCCGGACAGTCCTTCATCCACGAGATCGGCCAGCAGCTGCCCGTACTTGAACGCGTCGGTGATGCCCCAGCCGGTGAACGGGTCCTTGTGGTAGCCGGCATCGCCGACCAGCGCCCAGCCCGGGCCGTAGGACTGCCGACGGTAGTTGTCCGGGTACAGCATCGGCCGGAACTGCTCCACCCGCTTGCCGGTATCGCGCAGACGCACACCGAATTCCGGATCGACCTGGTCGACGATTTCCTGCACGCCGGCGTCCGGGTCGGTGCGGAATTCGCGGAACCGGTCCCGCTTGCGCATGACCGCGACCAGCGCGAGCCCGTCGTTGGTGGGCCAGGACGCGAACTGCTGCTCCCCGAATCCGGTGCGGTGCTGCATCCCCCAGTCCACCCCCTCGTAGTAGGAGTAGTAGATGAAGCACCCTGCGGGCGAGGCGTCGTACACGCCGGCGCCGACCGCCTTGGCCACCGTCGAGTTGGCGCCGTCGGCGCCGACCACCAGCTTGGCGCGGAACTCCTGCTCGGCGCCGTCACCGACCGCGCCACGGATGCCAACGACGCGGTCACCGTCGAATACCAGCTCGGAGACGGTGAATCCCTGGATCATTTCGGCCCCGGCGTTGCCGGCGGCCTTGACCAAGATGTTGTCCAGAACCGTGCGCCGCGGGCAGTACACCGCATCGACGACGTCGGGGGACGATTTGGCGAAGCCCTGCAGGACGATGCCGGTGTAGGAGAAGTTCAGGCGCCGGATCGGCGGCACTCCGGTGGCGAGCAGCTCGTCCAGCAGTCCCCACGACTTCAGGACGTTCAGCCCGGACTGGTGGATGTAGTGGGTCGAAGGGGTGTCGCTGGGGAAGCTCGCCCGGTCCACGGCGAGCACTTTGTAACCCTTCCTGGCAAGCAGCATGGCCAGAGGGGAGCCCGCGACCCGGGTTCCGACAACGATGACGTCGTACATGTTCGCATCACTTTCCGGTAGTCGAATTCCGATTTCGAGTCTGTGGCCGCCGCAGCCGGACAACCACCGCGGCGGGCCGTGATTCATCGGCCGATCGGCCGCGGCTATCGTGCGGGTCGTGGCGCCGAATACAGCAGTTCGATATCCGCCGCATATGCCTTCGCGATCGCGGTGCGGCGCAGTTTTCGTGACGAAGTCGACAATCCGTCCTCGACGGTGAAATCGCCGTCCACGATCCGAAATGCCCGAATTGATTCGGCACGGGAGACCAGAGAATTCGCGTCGTCGACGGCGGACTGGACGGCGGCGGTGAGATCGCCGTCCGGTTCGGCGGCACGCCAGCGCTGCACTTGTGTCGGGTCCAGCGTCACGAGTGCGGCGACGAAATCGCGGCCGTCGCCGAGCACCATGCAGTTGGACACCAAGGGATGCAACCGGATTCGATCCTCGAGCGGTGCCGGGGCGACGTTCTTGCCGCCGGAGGTCACCAGAATCTCCTTCTTGCGTCCGGTGATCCGCAGAAAGCCGTCGTCATCGAGTTCCCCGATGTCACCGGTGTGCAGCCAGCCTTGCGCGTCCACTGCCGACTGGTCGGCGGCCGCGCCCCAATAACCCGGTGACACATGGGGACCGCCGACCAGCACCTCGCCGTCCTCCTCAGCGATGGCCACCGACGTGCCGGGGATCGGCGCGCCGACCGTGCCGAGCCGGTTGGTCTCCGGGGCGCTGACCGTGACGGCGGTGGCGGCTTCGGTGAGCCCGTAGCAGTTCAGCAGCAGCACACCGAACGCCGCGTAGAACCCGACGGTCGAGTCGTCCAGCGAGGCGCCGCCGGAGATGACGTACCGCAGCTCACCGCCGAGCGCGGCGGCCACCGGATGCGTGACCGGTTCCGGCGACTTCTGCGCGCGCATCAGGTCCAGGCCGCGCTCGACCGCCTCCCGCTCCTCGTCCTCGGAGAGCAGAGTGCGGCAATACTTGCGGATCTTCTCCAGGCCGTAGGGAATCAAGGCCAAAAAGGTCGGCTTCAGTGTCGGCAGGACGGGCACCAGGTCCGGGATGCCCGGCAGCAGGTGGGTGCGGCTACCGCCGAACAGGCAGGCGAACAGGATGGTCTGGCCGAACACGTGCGACAGCGGCAACGCCAGCACCGTCGTCCCATCGAAGAGGTCACCGGTCCGGCGCACCGTGTTGGCCGAGGACACGAACATATTGCGGTGGGTGATCAGGCATCCCTTGGACACGCCTGTCGTGCCGCTGGTGTACACGATCATGGCCAGGTCGTTCGCTTGGACGGCCGCGATGCGGGCGTCCAGTCCCGGATCGACCGTTCCGGCAGTCCATTCCGCGATCTGCTCGAAGGTCCAGACCTCCCCCGCTCCCGCCGTCCGCAAGCGTCCGGCGTCTTCGGCGCTCTCGGCGGCGAAATACCCGCTGCCGCTATCGCGCAGGATGTGCTCGATCTGGCTGGGCGAGGATGTGGGGTACACCGGCACCACCACCGCGCCGAGCGCCAGCAGCGCGCAATCCAGCAGCGCCCAGGCCAGATTCGTGCGACCGAGCACGGCGACCCGATCACCTGCCGCGACACCGCGCGCGGCCAGCGCCGAGGCGAGCGCGCGGGCCGCGCGGTCGACCTCGGCGCAGGTGAGTTGTTTTCCATCGGCATCGCACAGCGAAAGCCGATCCGGGTGATCAGCGGCAGCGCCGGAAATCACCGAGTACAAACTCGCGGTGTCGGCAAGATCGAATCCATTCTCACTCACCGAGACCGCGGCGACAGACACTGTGTTCACAATGTCTAATTCTGGTCGCCGGCATCGAATTACGGCTTTGCCGATAGCGCGGTTCCTACCGCGCGAATGTCATCACCTATCGACGTGCTCAGGCCGACATCGCGCGGGCAATATCAATATGCGCCGGTGCCGGAGAATCGACACAGTCCAAGAAGAAACGCACCGCCGGATTGGCCTCGTCCGCACGCCACACCGCGTACAAATCCAGCGTCGGCACCGGATCGAACAGCTTCACCGCCACCGAGCCGGTGCCGGCCGTGCCCATGCCCATCGAAATCGCGCGCGGTAACGAAGCGAACCCGACCAGTGGGCGCACCGAAACCATGTGCGCTGTGGCGCCGGGATCGTCGGCGGTGTGCGTGATCGCGAGGGAGATCCTGGAGTCCGCGGCAGCGCGGAAGATCGAGTCGTACATGGCCGGACACTGCTCGCGACCGAACAGTACGCAGTCCTGGCCTTCCAGTTCGGAGAACGGGACACCGGGCCGATCGGCCCAACGGTGCCTTCGCCCGACCACAGCGACCAGCGGCACTCGGTGCAGCAGCCGCCGGTACCGGAAGTCGGTCGTGCTCGGATGTCCGTACACGAGGGCCATATCCAACGAACCGTCGCCGAGCGCGGCCAGCTGTGGGCCGGTGCGCTTCTCCCACAGCGAGACCACGATGTCGGGATGCCGATCGGTCATCCTGCTCAACGCGTCCGGCAGCACATGCCTGCTGGCCGGAAGGTTGTAGCCGATATTGAGGGTGCCCGCCCGCCCCTCGGCGGTCGCCTTCGCGGCCTGGGCCGCGCGGTCGAGCTGCGCGACGATGAGCCGGGCCTGATTCTCGAACTCCCGGCCCGCCGGGGTCAGTTTCACCTCATGCGAGTTGCGTGCGACCAGTTGCACGCCGAGCGATTTCTCCAGCTTCTGCAGCTGGGCACTGAGACTGGGCTGCGTCAGGTGTAAGCGCTGCGCTGCGCGGCCGAAATGCAGCTCTTCGGCGATTGTGATGAACGAAACCAGATGTCGGAACTCCATGCCGCCGGCTCCTTCTTCCGCGTACCGAAAACGGTAGCGCCAGGAGATAACCCCGGATGAACCGCGACCCGACAAAGCGTGCTGACAACTTGGCGGCTGGGTGAACTGGACCCGAGAAGAAGGGGGGTGTGCTATTTGTGCCCGGACCGCACAGCATGCCCGAAACTATGCTGCTGAGCAAGTCCACGCCGGACGAAATCCGTTGCGGGCCCGGCGCCACCTCGGGCTGTGGCGGCACTGGCGACGACCGTTCCGCTATTGCGCCCCGTCCGGTGTGCGCGGGGCCTTCGTGTCCTGGGGGGCGACCGGTCGGCGAGGCAGCAGACCGGTGCCGAACAGCGCCGCGATCGCGAGCAGAGCGGTTACGGCGAAGGCCACCTGCAGCGCCTCGAGACGGGCGGCGGAGTTGACCGCGAGGATGGCGTCAGCTGTGGTCGCATCGACGCCGGCCTTGTCGAGCGCACCCGCCAACTGACTGTTGGACAGGAATGGCACTCCGACAGCCAAATCCGTCCCGGCCTGCTCCTGCACGGTGGCCGGCACAGCCGGATTGTGCTCGATGCCCGCGATCACGGACGACGTGAGCGTGGCGATCAGGATCGACCCGATCAACGCGGTACCCAGGGACGCACCCAGAGTGCTGGCGGTGTTCTGCAATCCCCCGACCTCGGCGCTCTGCGAATCAGGGACGGCGGACACCGTGACGGCGCCCAGCTGCGAAGCCAAGGCGCCCAGGCCCAGTCCCATCAACAGCATCGGAATCGACACGACGCCCGCGTTGGCACCCGGATCCATGCCGGCAGCGAGGATCAGAACTCCGACGATCATCGAGCACAGACCCAGGCGAACAACGCGGCGCGGATCGGCATGCGGCCGGAACCGGGGGATGCACGCCGCAGCCAGGACCAGCGCGAGGGACAGCGGAAGGATGCGCACCCCGGTCTCGACCGCGCTGAGTTCGAGCACCACCGACAGAAACAGCGGCACCGCGAAGAACACCCCGGCCTGCACCGCGAACTGCGCGAAGAACATGCTCAACCCTCCGGCGAGCTGCCGGTTCCCCAGCAGGCTCGGATCAACCAGCGCGTCGCGGCCCTGCTCCACCAGATAGGTCTGCCGCCGCAAGAACAGATACAACAGCAGCAAGCCACCGATCAAGAGCCAGATGACCGGCGACAATCCGAGCACGGTAGGGCCGTTGGCCTTCGTCTGCACCCAGCCCCATTCGCTGGACCGCAACACGCCGTAGACGACCATGCCGAGCCCGAGCACGGACAGGACCGATCCGACGAGATCCAGCCGAACCCGGTTCGCTGGAGCGTCCTCGACCCGGCGTAGAACCAGCAGGATCAGCACGACCACGACCACCTCACCGAAGAAGACGTACCGCCACGACGCGAACGTGGTCACGGCGCCACCGAGCAGTGGGCCCACCGCGACGGCCATCGCCCCTGCCGCCGCCACCAGTCCGTAGGCCGCGGGCCGGCGCTCGGGAGCGAAATTCCCGGCGACGAGGGAGACGATCGCGGGCATGATCAGCGCAGCGCCGATCCCCTCGAGCAGCGACCAACCCAGCAGCAGAACCGGCAGATTCGGTGCCAGCCCGGTGGTGAACGAGCCCGCACCATAGATCACGAGACCGAACCCGAATGCCCTGCGCCGGCCGAGTATGGTGCCCACCCGGCCGCCGGTGATCATCAGCGATGCCATCACCAGCGTATACAGGGTGATGGCGGTCTGGATGCCGGTGATCGTGGTGCCGAGGTCCTGGGCGACGGTAGCCATCGACACGTTCATCACGGAACTGTCGAGAGTCATCAAGAACTGGCCCGACGCCAGCACCGCCAGCACGAGGGTGGAGTTCGACCTGTTGCCGTGCACCGGCTATACCCCCAGCCGGGCGGTGACCGCGCCATCGTCGATCGCCTTGCGCAGCGCGGCATGGTCGCGTGCGTTCTGCTCGGCGTAATTCTCGGCGAAAGCCGACAGTGCGTCATCGAAGTCGTCGTCCGTGCCGAGGTAACCGGCGATCGCGAACCGGTCGCCGGCGCGTGCGTGCGCGTGGGCCAGCACGTGTGCGCACAAACGGCCGTAACGAGTCATGACCTCGGGGGACATGGTCTGGACGACGGCGGATCCTTTGCCGTCGCGGAGTTGACGGACGTAGAAGTCGCGCACCACCCCATCTTCGCCGGGGCCTTGCTGCCAGCCCAGGAAGATATCGCTGGCGGCCTGCAGCAGCCGCTGCCCGGTCACGACACGTTCGCCCTGGTTCGGGAACGACGGACCGTCGACGTGCTCGGCGAGCACCGCTGGCCGGGCTTCCTTGACCTGCAGGAACAGCGGGTCGTTGCCGGGCCCGCGCAGCAGGATGATCCAGGCCTGGGTGCCCACACTGCCCACGCCGACGACCTTGCGTGCGGCTTGGAGGTATTCGAACCGATCGAACAGGGCTCGCGAGTTGGGTCGCAGCGTGTCGCGGTAGTGGGCCAGCCGTTCGATCAGTGTCCGGTTCAGCTGCTCGGCGCCGGTCTCGGTGAAGATCTCCTCGATCGGCATGATCAGCGGCGGCATGCTGATGATTCTCGGCTGCCCGTCCACGACGGTGGTCAGCTTGGACAGCGCGTGGACGCTGTCTCGGCCCCACGACTTGTCGATCGTCTTCTGGACGCGTTTCCTGGTCGAGGAATCGAGAACCTCCCGCACCTCATCCAGCTGGGCAACGGCGTCGATCGCGGAGTACCAGACCGCGAGCTCGCCACGTTCAGCCTGGTACGCCATGGTTTCGCGATACTCGGCGGCGCAAGCGCGAGTGCACCTGCGACATTGTTTGGCACTGTGGTCGTTGTCGCGTCCGGCGACCGCGAGGCTTGCGACGAGTCGTTTGACATCCCATTCGAACGGGCCGGGGTAGGTCTCGTCGAAGTCGTTGAGGTCGAAGGTGAGTTTGCGTTCCGGTGTCGCGAAGAGCCCGAAATTGCTCAGGTGCGCGTCGCCGCACAGTTGGGTGATCAGCCCGGTGGTCCGGCCGTGCGAAAGATCCTCGGCCATGATCGCGGCGCCGCCGCGGTAGAAGGCCAACGGCGCAGTAGCCATTCGCCCATACCGCACCGGGACGAGTTCGGGAATCCGTGTCGCCGATTGGATTTCGAGCAGACCGACCGGGTCGCGGTCAGGGGCGGGACAATACTCGGCTATCACGCCGAAAGGTGTTCGGTGCTGGACCGCCTTACCGTATTCGGCGCGGTCGGCCCTGGTCCATCGACCGGCCGCGTCAGCGCGCTCATCCGGTCCCGCGACGGAGATCGCGGTTCCGGCCGCGGCTCCCTTCTCGATCGCTGAATTCTCGGACATGATCGCGCCCTTTTCTACGGTTTGAGCAGCTTATGAACGATTCTCCGCCGACCTCGGTCGCCGGTGTGCGGGATCGCGGATCCGCGCCCGAACGCGGAGTATGCCGCTCTCGGCGGGGTCGTGCAGCAGGGGCGGTGCCGATCCATTCGGCGGTCCATCGGCAAATTCGGTCACGAGACAGTCAAAAGCCCCTACCATATCGGCATCGGTTTCGGTCACGGTCAACCTATTTCAAGGAATTCAGTCGTAACTCTGTTACGGCTACACACTCGAAGTAGGCGGAAAATTCTGCGGTCGGCGTCGGTTCGAGCATGATCTCAGGACTCACAGCAACAGCGGTGCTAATCTCGACGCGGCGTGAATAACCGAATACTTTCACATGCAAGTCCTGCTTCGAAAGGGGATCGCAATGTCGGAGAACATGCACGTCGACCGAGAAAGAAACAGGGTCGAACAAGGGGTCGCGGCCGGAGCATCGATCGCAGCCGCGATCATCATGACCACAGTCGGAATTCTCCAGTTCTTACAGGGAGTCTCGGCCGTAGCTCAGGACGAGTTGTTCATCCAAGGCCAGCAGTACACCTTCAAGTTCGACTTCACAGCCTGGGGTTGGGTCCACATCGCGATAGGGGCGGTGATGGTCGCCACCGGCATCGCGCTGATCACGGGGGCACTCTGGGCACGTGTCATGGCGATCGTGATCGCGGCGCTGTCGATCATCGCCAATTTCCTGTGGCTGCCGTACTACCCGCTCTGGTCGACCCTGATCATCGCCCTCGATGTCGTGGTTATCTGGGCCATCTCGACCTGGAATCCCGCGCCCACCGAACTCGCGGATCGCTCCGCCGAGACCGGGGCAACGCCACCCACCCCCGAGACCGGGGCGACGCCGCGCACCCCACCGGCACCCTAGCGCCGCCGCTGTTGCCCGCGGCGGACAAGGAAGGAGTAGGCGGACCACCGACACGGCTGGTTTCGATGCCGTTCGCACTGCCAGAACCTGTTCCTGGAGTGAGGGATACCGATGGATTCCGACAAACCCGAGGACAAACCCCCCGATCGGCTCGACAGAAGTGAACGCGCCGAGCTCGATCGGTTGCGCGCGGAGGTCGCCGCGCTGCGCAGGGAGGTGCGCGCAGCACCGCCATCGGCGCCGCGGCCGCCGCGGCATGTGTGGCGGTGGACCGCCGTGGCGATCCTGACCGTGCTGGTCGCGGTACTGGCGATCACCACGGTGGCGGCACGGTTCGTACGCGGCGAGATCCTCGACACCAACCGGTATGTCAGCACGGTGGCGCCGCTGGGTTCGGATCCGGTGCTGCAGAGCGAGGTCGCCAATAGGGTCACCGACGAGATCTTCGCCCGCGTCGACATCGAGGGTTTGACCGCGGACGCGCTGGCCGCGCTGACCGAGGCGGTGCCGGCGGCGCAGAATCGACCGCGGGTGGATCGCGCGGTCGAGGGCCTGGCACCGGTCATCACCCAGCAGGCGCGTGGCTTCGTGAACGAGACCGTGCTGTCGTTCGTGCGCAGCGAGCAGTTCGAGGACCTGTGGATCCAAGCCAACCGCGCCGCCCATACCGCGCTGGTAGCGGTGGCGACCGGACACGTCGGGCCCTCCTCGGTAACCGTCGACGAAAACGGCACGGTGACCCTTTCCCTGCGCACCGTCTTCGACAACGTGAAGGCCCGACTACTCGAGCGCGGCTTCACCTTCGCCGAGAAGATCCCGTCCGTGGACAAACAGTTCGTTTTGTTCCGGTCCCCGGAACTGGTCCGGGCCCAACGAGCGGTCGACTGGCTCGACAAAGCCGCGGCAGTGCTGCCCTGGGTGACGATCGCGGTCGCCGTGGCCGCGATCGCGGCGGCACCGGCAGGCCGCCGCCGCCGTGCGCTGTCCTTCATCGGACTTGCGCTGGTGGTGGGCATGCTGATCCTAGCGATCGCGCTGATCGTGGCCCGGGCGATTTATCTGGACCAGATGCCGCCGGACGTACTGTCGACTCAGGCGGCCACCGTGATCGCCGACACGGTACTGGTGCCGCTGCGGACCGCGCTGCGCGGAGTCGCCGTGCTCGGCTTGGCCATAGCGCTCGGGGCCTACCTGGCGGGAGATTCGGCCTCGGCCACCGCGATACGCCAGGGATTCGGGCGCGGTATGGACCGGATCCAGCACCTGCGGCGATCGCGTCCGCCGAACGTGGTGGAGGCGTCGGCGTTCCGCGCACGCGTGGCGCTACGGTGGTCGATCATCGGCATCGCCGCTCTCCTACTGGTGTTCTGGCGCTACCCCACCGGACTCGTAGTGGTATGGATCGCGCTCGGCACTGTAGTTGCGCTGCTTGCGCTGGAAATCCTGATCCGTCCCGCCCACGCCTGGCAGCAACAGGCTGCGCCCGAGAGCAACAACGACGCCGGCACCCCCGCTGGGGCCGGCGCGTAACCCGGTACGCATAGCAGCGGTCATTCGAAACGCGGCATTCGACAGACCGGCGATCGACTCCGTGCCGCTCGGGCAGCCTCCGCGAACTCCCCGGACCTGGTTTGCGCGATAAATCGTTGTGGTGCTCAGCCTTTCGGGCGGACCATCGTCACATCGTCGGGTGTGCGGCGGTGCAGTGCGAGCTGGATCTCCAGTAACAGCCGGTCGGCCGGATCGCCGAGGTTCATGCCCAGGATTTCCTCGACTCGGCGGATGCGGTAGCGCAGCGTGTTCGGATGCACGCGCAGTGCCGCGGCGGCGGCGCGGACGTCGCCGTGTTCCCGGAGATAGCTCTGCGCGCTGTCGCGCAGGCTGGCGGAGTGTTTGCGGTCGTAGTCGAGCAGCCCGCGTAAGCGTGGGTCGTGCAGTTCGGCGCGGGAGCCGACGAGATCGAGCAGCTCGCCGAGCAGCACCGCCGTCCGCGACTCGGCGAGGGTGGTGACCCGCCGCTTCGTCGCGATGGTGCTGTCGAGAACGCGATCGACCTCGGCTCGCGCGTCGGCCACCCGGCCGAGATCGGCGACCGGGCAGGCGATCGCGGCCCGCAGCGCCAGCGAGCGCTTCGTCTCCAACTGTTCGACCAATTGCCGTGTCCAGGCGGTCACCGTCTGCGCGGAGCGGTAACCCGGTAGCAGCACATAAACGCGATCACCGAGCGTAGCGATCACCGAGTCCGCGCGAAAAGAGCTGGCGCGCAGGCGAAGAATGCCGCCGAGAACCGTAGGCTCGGTGGCGGCTTGCGGGGTAGCTGTGTTGACGAACCCGACCACCGCGGCGGGCCCGTTCGGCGGCAGGTTCAATGCCCTCGCCACGGCCGCCGCGTCGACCGCGCCGCCTTCCGCGCCGAACAGTCGCCGGATCAGCAGCGCCTCGGTGCTCGGTGCGTCGAGGCTGCGGGAGATCAGGCGGCCCGCGATGGCCGCGGCGCCGCGCAGCGTCTCGGCCGCGTCCGGCTCGAGCGGCCGATCGCCTTGCTGCAGCCAGATCGCGCCGAGCACGCGCACCACGTTGGCGTCCGAGTCCGCGGTATGCCGGATGCCGATCGCCAATCTGCGCTTGATGTTCAGCTCCTCGCGCGCGGGCACGTCGATCACCTCGTCGCTGCTGTGCAATCGGTCGAACACACCCCATTTCCGCAGCACGCTCAGATACTCGGGCGGCCCTTCCCGCCCCAGGATCGACAGCACGCGCAACTGGTCGGCGGATTCGTCGGACGCCGAGTAGGCCAGCACGTGCGACTGCGGGTCCTCGATGGACACCATCCCGCCCGCGTTCTGCGCGATCATCTGCGCCAGGCCGAACAAATCGACGTCTGTGCCGACCAGCTCTGTACCGACCAACTCTGTGCCGACCAACTCCGCATCCCCGGCCATGCCCATCCTTCGGCCAACTCGACAACGCACTCGCCCTATCTTTGTCCGACTGGCTCATTCTTCGGGCAGTTTTCCGGTGTTGACTTCGCCCTACCGGAAAACCACTTAGTAGGCGCCACTGACGCACGTCGCCCGAGCCGAGCGAAGGCGCGCCGGCCGCCCCACCCAGCAGGAGAATCCATGGACAACGCCCCGGGCAGCACCGAACGCGCCCGCCGACAGGCGAAGCCGACCCAGCTTGCCGCCACACCGACCGAAATCCACCATGTCATCGGCGGCGAGCACCGGCGCGGTCAGGGCGAACCGCTCGAGGTGGTCCAGCCACACCGGCACGCCGCGGCATTCCGCACCGAATACTTCGGCCCGATCTTGGCCGTGCACGGCTACGACGATTCGAGGGCGGGCGCGTTCGAATCCACGCTCGGCCTGGTCGATCAGGGGTCGCCGTACGGCCTGACCGGCGCGGTCGTCGCGCAGCAACCCTTCGGCGGGTCGCGCGCTTCCGGCACCAATAACAAGGCAGGCTCGGCACAGAACCTGCTGCGCTGGGTTTCCGCTCGCACGCTCGAGGAAACCTTCGTCCCCGCGACCGACCACCGTTACCCGCACCAGGAGCTGTGATGGCCTTCTCCGGACTGCTGCGGCCCGCCGTGCTGGCGGCCTCCCGTTCGCCCCGCATCGAGCGCACGATCACCCGCATTCCCACCACCAAGAAGGTGGTCGACCGTTTTGTCGCGGGCGAGACCGAGGACACCGCGGTGACCACGGCGGCAGCGCTGTTGCACTCCGGCCGCTGCGTATCGATCGACTATCTCGGCGAGGACACCACCGACCTCGACCAGGCCCGCGCCACCGTCGCGCACTATCTGCGGTTGCTGTCAGCGCTGTCGGAATTGCGGGCCGCGGACGAGCACCCCGTGCGCCCGCTCGAGGTGTCGCTCAAACTCACCGCGCTCGGCCAGTCGCTGCCGCAGAACGGGTACGCGATCGCCCGGGAACACGCGCACCAGATCTGCACCGCCGCGAGAGACGCGGGCATCTCGGTGACCATCGACGCGGAAGGCCACACCACCACCGACTCGACGCTGGCGATCGTGCGCGAGCTGCGGGTGGATTTTCCGTGGCTGGGCACGGTCTTGCAGGCCTACCTCAAACGCACCGAGGAAGACTGCCGGATGTTCGCCGGTATGGGATCGAGGATCCGGTTGTGCAAGGGCGCTTATCGCGAGCCCGCGACCGTGGCATATCAGAGCCGGGCCGCGGTCGACGAATCCTATGAGCGCTGCTTGCGTGTCCTGATGGAAGGCAAGGGATATCCCATGGTCGCCACACACGACCCCGCGCTCATCGACGAGGCACTGCGGTATGCGCACGAAACCGGCCGTGCCCGAAGCGACTTCGAGTTCCAGATGCTGCACGGCATTCGGGACGCCGAGCAGCGGCGGCTGGTCGCGGCGGGCCATACGCTTCGCGTCTACGTGCCCTACGGCGACCAGTGGTACGGCTACTTCATGCGCCGATTGGCCGAACGCCCGGCCAACATCGCATTCTTCCTGCGCTCATTTCGCGGTATTTGATCGGCAGCGCCTACCGCGTTGCGGGTTTGTTACCGCGTCTGCGCGTACCGCAGTGGACGAAAGGATATCCGTGTCCCTCGCGCAGTTACGCAGCCAGATGATGCGCCGCAAACCCCTCGGCGAGATCGAGGAGGAAGCCGCTCCCGCCGACGAGCGGCTCGCGCGGTCACTCGGTTTGTGGCAGCTCACCGCGATCGGCGTCGGCGGCATCATCGGCGCGGGGATTTTCACCTTGGCCGGTGCGGTCGCACATTCCGTCACCGGGCCCTCGGTGCTCATCTCGTTCCTCATCGCGGGTGTAGCCAGCGCCGCCGCCGCGCTGTGTTACGCCGAATTCGCCGGTATGGTGCCCAAAGCCGGGTCCGCCTACACCTACGGCTACGTGTCGCTCGGCGAAATCGCGGGCTGGTTCATCGGCTGGGACCTGCTGCTGGAGTACATCGCGGTCGCGGCGGTGGTCGCCATCGGCGTATCAGGGTATTTCAAGTTCTTACTCGGGCAGGTCGGCATCACGTTGCCGGATTGGCTGATGGGCGCCGCCGGCACGGGCGATGGCCACGTGATCGATGTGTTCGCGATGCTGTTCTGCCTCGGTACGGCCTGGCTGCTGTCCCGCGGCATTCGCAGCGTCGGCCGGTTCGAGACCGTCGCGGTCGGCATCAAGGTCGCCTTGGTCGTGCTCATCGTAGTACTCGGCGTATTCCACATCGACAGCTCCAACTACACCCCGTATTTCCCCTTCGGCGTGGGCGCGGTGTGGACCGGCGCGGCCACGGTCTTCTTCGCCGTGTTCGGCTACGACGCGATGAGCACCGCCGCCGAAGAGTCCACCGACGGAAAGAAGCACCTGCCGAAGGCGATCATCTATTCGCTGGCCATCGCCATGGTGCTGTACGTGCTGGCCACGCTGGTGCTGACCGGCATGCAGAAATACACCGAGATCAGCCCGACCAGCGGTTTCTCCACCGCCTTCGAATCGGTCGGGCAGCCCGGAGTCGCGAACATCATCGCGGTCGGCGCCATCGTCGGCATCGTCACCGTGGTGCTCACTTTCATGCTCGGCGTGACCCGCGTGTGGTTCGCCATGAGCCGCGACGGCCTGCTGCCGCAATGGTTCGCCAAAACTCATCCGGTCCGGAAGGTCCCCACCCGGGTGACCTGGATCGTCGGCATCGGTTCGGCGCTGATGGCCGGGTTGCTGGACATCACGGTGGTGGCCGAGCTGACCAATATCGGCATCCTGATGGCGTTCATCGTGGTGTCGGTCGCGGTGATCGTGCTGCGCCGCACCCGACCCGATCAGCCGCGCGAGTTCCGGCTGCCGTTCATGCCGGTCGTCCCGCTGATCGGCATCGGGTTCTCGATATACCTGATCTGGTCGCTGCCGTGGCAGACCTGGGTCCGTTTCGTGACCTGGCTGGTCGTCGGCCTGATCGTGTATTTCGGCTACTCGCGCACGCATGCCGGACTCGAGCGGGCCGGGTCCACCGGGTCGGGCCCGCGAAACACCGAGGCGACCTGAGGCCGGCCGCGGAAATGGTCGGGTGGATCGGCTGTTTACCCGCCCGACCTCGTCGAACGCGCAGTGAACCGAACCGACTCGCCGCGAGTATTCCTTGCGGGATGGTCGCTCGACTACCTACGGTCGGGGTGTCGAGAATCGATGCCAGGGGACATGCGTGGCAGCTCACCGGGGCCGAGAGGAGCGGTAGCGGATGGAACTCCAGGACGTCGTCGCGTCAGGTGTGCTCCAGCAGCGCGAACTGCTGGCACAGGGGGTTGTTTCGGCACGACAACTCGTCGAGGCGACGCTCGACGGGATCGAAGCGGCCGCGGATATCGGCGCCTTCACCCGCGTGCTGCGCGTGGAAGCCAGGGCCGAGGCCGCCGAGCGGGACCGCGAGCGTGCCGCGGGGGACCCGGTCGGACCGCTGCACGGCGTCCCGATCGCAGTGAAGGATGAATTCCACGTCGCCGGTGTCGTGACCACGTTCGGCAGCCGGGCGAACACGACACCTGCCGCGGCGGACGCCGAGATGGTGCGCAGGCTGCGCGCGGCCGGGGCGATCATCATCGGCAAAACAACGATGCCGGAGTTCGGGCAGTGGCCGTTCACCGAGTCCAGCACCTTCGGGATGACGCACAATCCGTGGGATCGCACCCGCTCCACCGGCGGGTCGAGCGGCGGCTCCGCGGCGGCGGTGGCGGCCGGGCTGGTGCCCGCCGCGATCGGCGGCGACGGCGGCGGCTCGATCCGGATTCCGTCGGCGTGCTGCGGTTTGTTCGGACTCAAACCGCAGCGCGGGCGGGTCTCGATCGCCCCGAACGAGCACCTGTGGTGGGCGCTGGGCGCCGCCGGGCCGCTGACCCGCGACGTGCTGGACTCCGCCATCATCTACGACGTCATTCGCGGCAGCACCCCCACCGATCGGTTCCGGGCGCCCGACCCGGCGATATCGTTCGAGGCGGCGGCCCGCACACCCGCTCGACCACTGCGCATCGGCTACAGCATGAAATCCCCTACGCCGCTGGGCAGACTCGATCCGCTGCACGTGCGCGCGGTCCTCGACACCGCGAAACTCCTCGCCGAACTCGGCCATGCCGTGCTGGAGATCGACCCGGATTACCCGGATACGACGTTCGCCTTCTTTCCGCAGTTCTACGGCGGCGTCCGCGCCGAGCTGCCCCGACTGGATCATCCGGAACTGCTGGAACGCCGCACCAAGCAGACGGTCGCGCTCGGCGCGTGGGCGCGCAGACCGGTCATCGAATGGGCGATCCGGCGCGGCGAGGTGGTGACACGCAAAGTCGATCGAATCTTCACCGAGTGCGATCTGCTGCTCACCCCCACCATCGCGATTCGCCCGCCACGGCTGGGCGTACTCGACGGCGCGAACACGGTGCGGGCCCAGCTCGCCTCCATTCCGATGGTCGCCTACACCGCGCTGTGGAATGTGGCCGGGAATCCGGCGGCCGCCGTGCCCGTGGGTGTCGGGGAGGACGGGCTCCCACTGTCGGTCCAGCTGGTCGGTCCCACGAACGGTGAAACCGCAATTCTCCCAGTGGCGGCGCAACTGGAGCAGGCACGCCCGCAGCCTCGTCCGGGTAGCTGAGCGAAAACGCTTCAGCAAGCACGGAATGTGGGGCGGGCGCCTCAGTTCTTCGGTGTCAGCAGGACGAGCGGAATCTCCCGCGTGGTCTTCGTCTGGTACTGCGCGTACCCGGGAAACACGCCGGTGACTTTAGGCCACAGCGTCGCCCGTTCCTCCGCCGTCGCCACCCGGGCAGTCATCGGCACTTTCGGGCCACTCTGCACCGACACGACGACATCCGGGTTGTCGCGCAGGTTCAGAAACCACGCCGGATGGACCGGGTCGCCCCCGCGCGAGGCGACAACGACGTAGGTGTCGCCGTCGACGACCGGGGCGGTGAGCATGACCGCGTGCGGTCGGCCGGATTTGCGGCCGGTGGTGGTGAGTTCGAGCGACGGCATACCCCCGAATTCGTTGCCGAACTTCCCGAAGCTGATCTTCAGCACCGCGCGATGCATCGTGTTCATGGCCTTCAGCACGACATTCGGGGGCATGCGATCCTCGCAGTCTTCTCGTCGGATGGCTCGGCGCGACGGCTCCGTCAGCGGCGCCTCGGACTGTACCGGACACGCACGCAATCAGCGCGGGACCAGCCGTGCCGGTGCTCGAGGGCTGCGAGCCGTACAGCCCGCAGCCGTCGTCGATTCCACCCGTCCAACGTGACCGAAGCTGCTGTCGGTGACCTATGACGGTCCGCGGCGGGCGGCGGCACTCAGCGCGCCGACCATCCCGACCACCGTATGACCTCGATGGCAATCACCGGTCCCGGCGGTGGCTGGTCTCGGTAGTCGGGGTAGCGGGCAGCCAGTCGGCGTTTCGCCACTTCGGCCTCGCCGCTGTCCGCGATGCGGGCGTCTCCATCGGCGCGCGCCCACCATAGCTGGGACCAGTCATCACTGTAGTGGTCGACGAGCACGGCAACGGCGGGGTTCGCCGCGATATTGGCCAGCCGGCGCAGCGCCATAGTTGTCTTCGGCTTCGCGTCGACGCTGGTATAGATCGTGTCGCCGACGGCGACGAACACGATCGGAACCAGATGCGGACGTGCCGCCGCCGAAATGGTTGCCAACCGCGCGACCGGAGTCGCCGCAAATCGCTCGCGCGCCTGTTCGGAATTCAGCCGCAACACACAACTCCTCCATATCGGCATCTCCGCTAACCGGGGATCGAGTTTGTTCCACCCCCTATACAACCGGACATTTGCCGTGAAATCCCGGCGATTGTCCACTACCACGCTACGGTCAAGTCAATGTTTGACCCGTCAATAGGCGTTGTCGCCAGAAGGAAGGCGGTAGTGGACATCGATATCACAACCAGGCTCAACCTAGCGTTCGAGATGTGGGAGCGGGCGAACGGGCGCCCCCTGGCCGACGACACGGTCACATCGTGGTTGACCGCCGCTGGGTACGACCTGGCCCCCGGCCAGCTGACGCAGGTGCGGCGGGGGCAGGACACCGCGCTGCCTGAACAGGCGCGCGCCGGGCTGGCCCACGTGTTCGGACTCGACCCCAATTACTTCGGCTTCGACCCGGGCCCCGGCCAGGCCGACGACGCGGAAGTCCTTGCGCACCTGGATAATTCGGCCTTGCGCCGGCTCGGACGGGCCGTGGACGGTGTCTCGTTGCGCACCCTGCTCTACTTGGAGTCCGTCGCCGACGTCCTCCGTCAAGCCGACGGCCTGCCCCCGTCCGAGCAAACCGCACAGCTCTGATCGACAGACCAGCGGCTCGGATTCGGCCCCCGGCTCGGGCAATCCGGTGGGCCGACTTCACCGCCGACCCCGGGGCGGGATTTCACCGCGCTCCGGCACCTGCCGAGCAGGTAACCCCGCGGCGTCCGGCCGCTGCGCGCTCGACGGCACGATTGCCACGAAGCCCCGACGGTCGCCGAACAATGACCCGAATCAACTGCCCATAAACGAATACAGGGGCTGAAAAATCCAGTGCGGCACCCTTCACACTCGTGCGTCGAGAAATGGGCCGCCACCCCAGCAAATTCGGCAGGCGAACATGCCGAGATAGCGCGATTGTCAGCCGTCGAGGGCGTCGCCGAAGTATCTTCGCCGCATGCTGCTGGACGATCTCGCGGCAGCCATCCGATGCGCATCGTCTCGCCGCGCCCGAAATCCGGCGGACGCCCGGTTCGGGCCACTCAGTACAGTAGGCCGGTGATTCGCACCGCGGCGCTGGCCCACATCCGGGATCGTCGTCTGCTGCAGGCGCGCTCGGTCGGCAAGGATGTCTTCTACATGGCCGGTGGCAAGATCGACCCCGGGGAGACGCCGGAGGCGGCGTTGCATCGTGAGGTGCGCGAGGAACTCGGCGTCGGTGTCGTCTCCTGCGCCGAACTCGGGGTATTCCACGCCGAGGCGTACGGGCACGCGCCGGGTACCCGGCTGCACATGACCTGCTTCACCGCGGAACTCGATGGCGAACCGCGGCCGACCAGCGAGATCGCCGAGCTGCGCTACTTCACCGTGCGCCAGTACGCTGCCATGGATCATGTCGCGCCCGGCTCGATGATGGTCTTCCGCACGCTCCACGAACTCGGCGTGGTCGACTGGTAGCCCACAAGAAACCCGCCGCACCTGCACCGGCCGGCGTTTCACTTCTCCCGGCTGTTTCCGGTGGCGAATAGGTCGGATCGGTGCAGTTGTTCCCGACGGAAACGAACAGAGAGCACCACCAGCCGGATCACCAGGCCGATCAGGACCAAGTTGCCGAACATCTGTGTGAGCACGACAGCACGGGACGTCTCCGACGTGGCCACGATGTCGCCGAAACCGACAGTGGTGAAAATCGTTACGCAGAAGTAGAGCGCGTCGACCCGGGTCAGCGGCTCACTGAAGTCGCCGGGAGTGGCAGCGGAGAGCAAGGCGTAGATCGTGGCGTAGCCGACGAGGTAGCAGCCGAATGTCGCCGTCAGCGCCTGCAACGCCTGCGCGACCGGGTCGCCCGCACGCAGCACCCGCCGGATCTGCCAGGCACCCACGGCACACACCGCCAACAGCCCGAACAGCAGCAGCACCACCGTGCGCACGCCGCTGATCCGGGTGAAGGGCAGCGAGAAATACGCCAGCAGCAATGCGGTGATGGTGACGATCGGTGGCAGCAGCGTTCGGCCGAGCACCCACCGCCGGTCTCCGGCCGATCCCCCGGGTGAACTGTTCGCTGTCGACATCGAGAGTGCCCTCCGCATCGACGTCCGGCACGTTCGAAGCCGGTTGTCCAGTGGATCAGGAGCAGCGTAAATCACGAGCAACGTAGCGCAAGCCTGCCGCCATTCGACGCTACGCCGTCACCGCGACCATGATGGCGACTCGAGCAATACCCGCGCCCGAAATACCCCGCCGAACACAGTCAGGATATCGAGCGAGTTCGAAACGGAGTCCGGATGACGCATCTATGCGAGGATCGGAGCACCGGCGCCATCGACCGACGTATACACGCGCCGGCAGCCACCGAAGTTCGCTTCCGCGGAATTTGTACCGACAATTCCAGGCATCGCACGCCAATGACGCACCACGGGATTCTTCACCGACTACAGGAGTAGGCCGATGATTTCCAAGAACAGCGTCACCGCCATTGCCGCTGCGGCCGTCGTGCTGCTCATGACCGCGGCGTGCGGGTCCGACAACGGCTCGGAGTCGACGCCGACCCCCGAACACACGCGCGACATGCGCAGCAGCATCGGCGCGACCGCTTCCTCGGTCGTCGGGTCGGCCCTGAACACCGCGCAACAGGCCATCCAGAACGCGATCAACGCGGCGCTGGCCACCGCGCCGATCACCTTCGACAGCGGTAGCTCCGACCTCGGCGCCGCAGACGTCGCCACCATCAAAGCGGTCGCGGTCCCGTTGCGGGGGAACGACGCCAAGATAGAGATCACGACCTATGCCCAGGATCCGAACGCCGCGAAGGCCAAATCGTTGGCCCGCGCCCGGGGCGACAACATCGTGGCGGAACTCGAGTCCGAAGGTATCGACAAGGCTCGTATCAGCGTGAAATCCGAGGGCAACCCGTCCGGGGCGGACCTCGAGGTCGACCAGGCACAGATCAAGGTGGTCGGCGAATAGGTCCGGACCCGGCCCAGGACTGTGCCCGCCACCACTATCGGGCGGCGCGGCAGATCGCCCCGGTGCGGGCACCCGCTATGCGGGAGTGCAGCGAGTCGGCAACGCCGCCAACCCGCGGATCACCACGTTGGGCTTGTAGGGCGGTGTGTCCGACAGCAATTCGATATCGCGGACCTTCCGCAGCAACACGTCGAGCAGCACCTCCATCTCCAGCAGCGCGAGCGGTGCGCCGAGACAGTAATGGATGCCGAGGCTGAACCCGAGGTGCTTCTTGGCCGGGTTCATCGGATCGGCGTAGCGGGCCACATCGATCCGATCGGGGTCCCCGTAGGCGGCGTCGTCCCGGTTGGCCGAATTGATCAGCACCACAACGCCTTCGCCTGGCTCGAACTCATGTCCGGCCAGCGTGATCGGGCGGGTCGCGGCGCGGGTGGTGATCTGCACCGACGGCTCGAGGCGCAAGAGTTCGTCGGGCGCCGACGCGGTCAACTCCGGGCGTCTGCGCAGGGCGTCGATCGCTTGGGGGTTGCGCATCAACTGGAGCATGCCGGTGCCGATCAGGTTGGCGGTCGTCTCGTGCCCGGCTACGAACGTGGTGATGCAGGTGGCCAGCAACTCCTGCTCGGTGAGCACGTCACCGCGATCCTCCACCTGCGACAGCACGCTGAGCAGGTCATCCTTCGGGTCGCGGCGACGCTGGTCGAGCAACTCACGGAAGTACGCCATGAAGCCGCGCGAGGCCGCGCTGCGCGCCTGCAGCGCTTGCTCGGGCAGCGTGTAGTCGTGGTCGAAGCCGCGGGCCAGATCCTGCGACCAGCGATGCACCTGGTCGTAGGCGTCCGGCGGCACGCCGATCAGCTCGCCGGCGATGATCAGCGGCAACGGGTAGGCGATCAGCTCGACGAGGTCGAATTCGCCTGCCGCCAGCGCCTGGTCGACCAGTTGCTCGGTGAGCTCCTCGATCCGCGGACGCAGCCTGGTCACCATGCGCGGAGTGAAGCCCTTGGTCACCAGGTTCCGCAGCCGGGTGTGGTCCGGCGGCTCCATCCAGAGGAACGAGGTGGGCAGTTCCTCGGGCGCGTTTTCCGGCGTTACGGTCGGATGCATCATGGCCGCTTCCTCGGCGTGACTCCACGCAGTAGTCGACAGCACAGCAGCGCAGTCGTCGTAGCGGGTGAGCAGATAGTGGCCGAGTGGGGTCTGGTGCAGCCGGCCCGCCTCGCGCAGCACCCGGGCCGGGGTGTACGGATCGGGTCGGCCTTCAGGTCCGAAGAGCTGGGTCATGGCTGTCTGGATAGCGGAATTCTGTTCCGCGACAGCCGTACCCGCGATTGACGAGTCCATGTCGAGTGGTCCCTCCTGTGCGGTGCACCGCCCGGCCGGTGCGGCAGGACGTTCGAAATGCGTCAACGTTCGAAATGCGTCAATGATCGGAATGGATGTGATGCTGCGAGCCCGGCGGCGTTGACGGGCCCGGCGCCCGAACGGGTCCGGGACGGGAGGGGCGAATGAATTGCGGCGCATTCGCCGATGCGTTTGCGCGCAGCAAGACCCGCCCCACGAGCAGTGGATGCACCAGTGCAGCAGGCGGTTCGACCAGGTTCGCCACCCGCAGGAACGTGCGCGCCACCCGTGGGTCCACGTGCGCGGCGCGATGCACGCGGGCCAGGTAGGCCTTGGTGAGGCGGGTTCGTGCCGTGCGTGGTCCGGCGACGCCCGGATGCGCGAGATCGGCACCGGTCGACATTTGCCAGGCGACGTCGAGCGCGCTGTCTGCCGCCGCGTAGAACCTCGCAGGCAAGCCGGGCCCACGCCCATCCGCGCGCAGGCATTCACGCAGCGCGATCGCCTGCTGGGCAGCGACCGCCATCCCCTGGGCGTACAGCGGATTGACGCTGCACAGTGCGTCACCGAGCATCAGGAAGCCGTCTGGCACCGCCGCGCGCCGGGAGTAGCGTCGGCGCACCGGCGAGCGGAACCGGTGCGGCACCGCATCGCCCAGCGGTTCGGAACTCCGGACGATATCGTCGATGTCCGGTGCGGCCAGCGAGGCCGCGAAGCGTGCGAAACCGTCCGGGTCGGTCGGCGGGTGATCACCCAGTATTCCGGCCAGGGTGACGTGCCAGCGATCACCCTCCACCCGGATCGCGCCGCCGCCGCGACCATCGGTTCCGGTGGAGATGATCACCGACGCCTGATCGTCCAGCTGTCCTTCGGTGCGCCGGTAGAACCGGGAGGCGTAACCCAGATCCACCTCGATCCGCTGCTCATCGGGTGCTTGCGCGCCGAGCGCGGTGAGCCAGACCGAAGCCCGCGAACCGCGTCCGGTCGTGTCGACGACGAGGTCGGCGGCATGGGTCTCCTCGCCTGCTGCACCCGATATCACGACCGCCCGGATCCGCCGCGCGTCACCGATCAGACCGCGCCCGGTCCCGGTGACCATCCGAATTGCCGGTAGCGCCGAAACACGTTCGCGCAATACGGATTCCAGCAGCGGCCTGGTCGCTATCAGGGAGGTGAGCCCGGTCGAGGTCGGCGCGGCCCGCAGTCCGCCCAGGTACCACCGGGTGTCGACCAGCGCCTCGGCGACGGTCGCGCCGCGGGCCGCCAGCTCGGCGGTGAAACCCGGGACGAGTTCCTCGATGATGGCCCGGCCGCGGTCGAGCAGCCCATGCAGATGCCGCGCCTGCGGCACGCCTTTGCGGATCCCTTCGACGTCGAACCCGTCCCGTTCTACCAGGGTGACCTGGGCACAGTGTTCTGTCAGCACACGGGCCGCCAGCAGCCCCGCGATACCTGCGCCGAGGACGACCGCATGCCGTGTCTCGTTCACAATGACACCGGCAGCGACACAATGCCGCGATGGATCAGGCTGGGCCGATACTCGATCTCGCCGGTCGCCGGCCTCAGCTTCGGAGCCCGCGCCAGTAGCGCGCCGACCGCTGCCTCGGCCTCGATCCGCGCCAGCGGCGCGCCCACACAATAGTGGATGCCCAGACTGAAGCCGAGATGCTTTCGGGCCGGACGGTTTCCGGCATAGCGCGTGATGTCGAAGGTATCCGCGTCCGGGTAGACCCGCTCGTCCCTGCTGGCCGACGCCGTGAGCACCACGACGCCGTCGCCGCGGCGGAACTGGTGCTCGCCGACGATGGTGTCGGCGAGGGCGACGCGGATGGTGAACTGGGTGGGCGCGTCGTAGCGCAGCATTTCGTCGAGCGCGGGCGCGATCAGCTCTGGGTTGTCCCGCAGTCGGGCGAGCTGGTCCGGATTGCGCAGCAGCGCGAGCATGCCGTTGCCGATCAGGTTGATCGAGGTCTCCATGCCGGCGACCAGGGTGAGCAGCGCCATGCCGATCACTTCCGGATCGGTCAGCTGGTCACCGTCCGCGCTCGCCGCGACCAGAGCGCTCAGCAGATCGGGCGTCGGATTCGCCTTTTTCTGCTGGACCAGCCGCGCGAAGTAGCCCATGCACTCCATCGCCGCCGCACCGCGCGCGGCCACCTCCTGCGGGCCGAGCAGCGAGTCCGGGTCGCTGCCGCGCGCGATGGCCAGCTGCCACTCCCGGAACTTCGCCCCGTCGGCCGGGTCGGCGCCCAACAGCCGGACCGGGACCATCGCCACCGCCAGCGGGACGGCCAGATCGTCGAGCACATCCAGTTCGCCGCGATCCAGCGCCGCGTCGATGATCTCCCGCACGACCTGCCCGGCCACCGGCACCATCTCGGCCATCAGGCGCGGCGCGAAAGCCTTCGCGACCAGCTTCCGGTAACGGCCGTGCTCCGGGGGATCCATCCGGACGAACGAACCGGGGATCGCGGCCGTGGTATCGCGGAACGGGCTGATCCCCGCCGCGTACCCGTGGCCCCAGTCGGAGCCGGTCAAGATCGTGGCGCACTCCTCGTAGCGGGTGACCAAGGTGACCGGCACCTCGCCCAAGACGTAGGGGAACAGCGCCGCGGCGTCCCGCACGCGCCGGTATGCCGGATACGGATCGGCGCGCTCGCTCGGGTCGAAGGCGTCGAAAGTCGGATCGGTGGGCGTAGCAGTGTTCATCGAGCCTCCTGTAGCTTGCGCGCACCCGCATCCGGCCGGTGCGAATCCCCCCTCATCGCGCCTCCATCCGGACACGCAATCGCGACATGCCGCGCACGACCACGTTCGGCCGGTACGGCGGTTCCTCCAGCAGGGTCATGGACACGACCCGCTCGGCGATCGCCCGTAGCACCACCTGCATTTCCAGCCGAGCCAGCGGTGCGCCGAGGCAGTAGTGCAGGCCGAGCCCGAAGGACAAATGCCGCTCGGCTTTTCGCCCTCGCGCGTACCGCGCGATATCGAACTCGGCGGCCCGCGCGAAAGCCGATGGGTCGCGGTTGGCCGAGGCGAGCAGCACGATCACCGCGTCGCCCGGCGCGAAGCTCCGGCCGGAGATCGTGATCTCCTCGCGCGCGGTACGTGTGGTCAGGTGCACCGGCGCGTCGTAGCGCAAGACCTCGTCCACCGCGGGTTCGGACAATTCCGGGAACGCGTGTAGCCGCTCGAACTGGTCTGGATGACGGAGGAGGGCGAGTACACCGTTGCCGATCAGATTGACCGTGGTCTCGTGCCCCGCGACGACGAGGATCAGCAGCGTGCCGAGCAATTCGGTCCGGTTCAGGTGCGCGCCCGCGTCGTCGGCCTGCACCAGTGCGGTGATCAGGTCCGCACGCGGCGCGCGGCGGCGCTGTTCGACCAGGTCGCCGAAGAACTCGAGGAAGGCGTGCACGGCGGCGGTACGCGCGTCCAATTCCTGCTGCGACAGCAGCAGATCGGGGTCCAACCCACGCGCGATGCTGGTGGAGATTTGCCGGACGTGCTCATGGGCCTCCACCGGTACGCCGAGCAGTTCGCACACCATGGTGAGCGGCAAGGGATAGGCCAGGCCGTCGATCAGATCGACGTCGCGTTCGGCGAGTACTGTCGACATCAGGTCGTCGACCAGCTGTTCGGCACGTTCGCGCATACCGCTGACGGTGCGTGCGGTGAACGCCTGGCTCACCAAACCACGCAGCCGGGTGTGCTCCGGCGGCTCCATCCAGAGGAACGACCCGGGCAGTTCGACGTCGCTGTCGCCGTGCAACAGCTGCGGCTCCTCGGCGTGGCTCCAGCGTGGGTCCTGCATGATCGCTCGGGCCTCGTGATGGCGGGTGACCAAGTGAGTGCCGTGCGGGCCGGGCACGAACGGCCCCGCGGCCCGCAGTACCTCGTAACTGCCGTACGGGTTGTGCCGCATATGCGGAGCAATGCTCTCGATGACCGCCAGCTGAACCGGGGTCAATTCCTCGACCGCGGAATGGTCGGAACTCACCGGAAACTCCTGGGTAGAACGGACGCGACACGGAATTCCACAGCCCGGCTGTGAATTAATTTCCGTGTTCCATGGTTGTGCGTGCCGGAAGCGCGCTGCGGCGGCGATCACCCGTTTCTATCGGACCATAGTCGAAATACCTTATCCGACAGCACGATCGGCTGATCGGCATTATTTATCGCAGACGTTAATTCACAACGAGTTCAGGGCATCGTCACAATTCGCTGTTGTCGTTCGAGATATGAATTCCGCGGAATGCGCCGAAACCCTGCACGGTCGCCTCGCCGAGATCGCCGCCGCTGCCCCCGCGGTGACGGTCACGTTCAGGTCGGTGTCGGAGACCGTCGCTTACGCCGACCTGCACCGGCGGTCACTCGCGGCCGCAGCGGTACTGGTCCGCCGGGGCGTTCGGCGCGGGGAACCGGTAGGCATCCTCAGTCCGAACGCGCCCGAGTTCCTCACCTGCCTGTTCGGCGTTGCCGCGGCGGGTGGCGCGGCCACTCCCCTGCCGCTGCCCGCGGGCGCGCGGGCCACGAGCCGCTACCCACAGAAGCTGGCGGCCATCGTCGCGGCGGCGGGCTTGCGCACCATTGTGGTGTCGCATCGCTTCGCCCACTTCACCGCAGCACTGCGAGATACCGTCGACGTCGAATTCATCGAATCCACAGCACTTTTCGAGGACAGCGCGATACCGATGCCGCTGCCCGCGCTCGACCGCGACGATGTGGCCGTCGTCCAGTTCACCTCGGGCAGCACCGCGACACCCAAGGGCGTCCGCTTGACCCACCACAACGTGCTCAGCGGTCTCGCGTCGATCCGCACCGGCATCCAGCTGAACCCGGCCGACCAGGGCGGCTTCTGGCTGCCACTGTTCCATGACATGGGCCTGTTCGGCACGCTGTCGGCGATCCTGCGGGGCATCCCCGCGCATGTGTGGTCGCCGCTGGCGTTCGTCAAGGACCCGGCCCGCTGGCTGGCCGAGTTCGCCGCCAGCGGCGCGACGATCACCGCGATGCCCAATTTCGGCTACGAAGCGCTGCTGTCGGCCGTCTCACCACACCAGGTGCACGAGTACGACCTGAGTCGCTGGCGGATCGCGTTCAACGGATCGGAGCCGATTTCCCGGGATGTCGTGCTCGCGTTCTGCGAGCGTTTCGCGCCCGCGGGATTCCGCCCGACGACGATGTTCGGCGTCTACGGTATGGCCGAAGCCACCTTGGCGGTCACCTTCCCCCCACTCGGACGGGAACCGGTCTTCGAGTGGGTCGACCGCGCCGTGCTGTCCGATAATGCTCTGGCACAACCCGTCGCGCCGGAATCCGCCGGCGCGCGAGCGATCGCGGGTGTGGGTGCGCCCGTGCAGCGGTTGAGGTTGCGTGTCGTCTCGCCCGATGGCGATCACGACCTGCCCGACGGCGCGGTGGGCGAGATCCTCATCCAGGGCGACGCGGTCACCGGCGGATATCTCACCACCGACCCGGCACGGGTCGCCGGGCTGTTCACCGACGGCTGGCTGCGCACCGGTGATCTCGGATATCTGCGCGGCAACGAGCTTTTCGTCACCGGCCGGTGCAAAGACATGATCACCGTCCGCGGCATGAACTACTACGCGCAGGACGTCGAAGCCGCCGTGCGCGTCCTCGACGGCGTGTACCAGGGCCGCTGTACCGCCGCGATCGCCCCGGACGGCGCCGAGGTGATCGCGCTGATCGCCGAATCCGAGCGCACCGGAATCGACGCCGACGCACTGGCCGAGACAATCCGCGCCACAATCTCCGCCGAACTCGGCCTCAGCGCCGTCGAGGTCCACCTCGTCGCGCCACGCAGCATCCCCCGAACCAGCAGCGGCAAGCTCCAGCGGCTCGCCGCTCGCGATCTCATCACACCGGTAACACCGACCGAACTGGAGTCGCCTCGTGCACAGCTATGACGTCTTCCGCCACTACGAGCGCCTGCATTGGAAACTGGCCGACCTCGATCTCGACGCCATCGACAAATCCCTGGTCCGTGCCGAGTACATCACGTTGGCCAAGAGCGCGACGATGGGCGAGTCCAATGTGATCGCCGCGGTGCACGGGTTTCTGAACGAATTCCTCGACGACTACGATTTCTCGACCTTCGCGGTGGTGTGGGGCTACCAAGAGGTACAACACCACTACGCGTTCCGTGCGTGGCTGGGCGCCCTCGGCGAAAACGTGGACGACAAGGCCGTCGACTCGATGCGCGAGCCGTACGCGCCGGGCACCACGCCCTCGGCGACGCTGGCCACCAACATCATCTCCGAGCTCACCGTCAACCACATCTACCGCGCGGTCGCGAACTGGGTCGCGGAGCCGGTGTTGAAAGGCCTGCTGCTCAGCGCAAGTCGCGACGAAGCCGGCCACGCGCGTGAGTTCATTCACTACGCGACCGAGCGGCTGCGGCAGCGTCCCGAGGAACTGTCCTCGGTGCTGGAGACCCTGTACGTCTACAGCTCCGAGGCCAAGATCAAGCACCCGGTCAGCACCTTCAAGGCCGGGATCAGCGAGCTGGGCGAGCACGAGACCATCGACACCGGGTTCGACCTGTTCCTCGAGCAGGTCGCCGCGGAGGGCGAGCTGGATCTGTTGCACGACAAGGTCCGGCGCACCTTCGGCAACATGACCGGGCTGGACCTGTCCAGCAACGCCAAGGTCCGCCGTGCCCTGGCCGACGCGATCGCCTGACACCATGGACCGCCACAGCACGGCCGCCGCGCCGAGCGAGGACATCGGGCCCGGCCGGGTGGACACCGTCCGGGTGCCCTGGTCGGTGCTCCCGGACTACCACTGCTTCGGCTGCTCGCCGCACAATACGACCGGGCTGCGGCTGCGTTTCACCCCGCACCCGGACGGCCTGCAGGCGCAATTCCGGCTCGGTCGCGAGTTCGAGTCCTACCCCGGCGTCGTCCACGGCGGCCTGATCGGCGTGATCTGCGACGAGGTGATGGGCAACCTGATCGTCCTGGCCCGCCACCATCCCGCGTTCACCGTGTCACAGCGCACCAGATTCCTTACGCCCCTGCTCGTCGGACGTGCATACCGCTGCGTCGCGACGCTGTCCGGCACCGGCGGCAGTCCGATCCAGGCCGCCGCGGAGATCCGCGACGCCGACGACCTGGTCTGCGCCAGTTCTACCGCCGCCTATCAGCCGTTCGCGCTCGACGACGTGCGCGACCAGCTCACCCTCGGTGACGACGAGGTCGCCGCGCTGTCCCATGCCCTGTCCACCAGCACCGCCGGCACACCGAACGGAGTCCCGTCATGACCAGCACCCACACCGCCGACGACATCCTGCGCACCGTCACCGATATCGCCGTTGCCGAAACCGGTATCCCGGAAGCCGAGCTGCGCCCCGACGCCGACCTGCGCGCGATGGCGGGCGTCGATTCGGTGCGCGTACTGCGCATGGTCGCCAAGATCGAGCGTGCCTACGATATCGAGCTCGAGGACGAGCACGTTTTCGGCATGTCCACTCTCGATGACGTCGCCGCGGTGGTCGGCAACGCACTGCGCGAGGCGACGTCGTGACCGTCACCGATCAGCCGGTCACCGCCGACACCAACCAGCACTACGACCTCGATCCGGACATCTTCGGCCAGTTTCTCGACCCGTTGCGCAAATACAGCTCCGCGCTCTACGCGTCCGACACCGACACCCTGGAGCAGGCGCAGCGCCGCAAGCTGCGGTTCGTGGCCGATCGGCTCGGGCTCACCGGCGGCGAACGGCTGCTGGACGTCGGGTGTGGCTGGGGCCCGCTGATTTTGTTCATGGCAGCCGAATTCAGTTGCCAGACATTGGGTGTCAGCCCGGCGCCACGCCAGCACGAGTACATCGCCGAGCAGGCGCTCGCCCGTGGCGTCGCGAACCTGGTGCACACCCGGGTGGGCCATTTCGAACGGATCGATGTGCCGCCGCGCAGTTTCGACGCGGTGACGCTGCTCGGCTCGATCGTGCACATGCCCGATCTCGCCGCGACCTTCCGGCACGCTCGCGCGGTGCTGCGCCGCGGCGGCACGCTGTACGTCTCCGAGAGTTGCTTCCGCAACGCGGCGGCGCGCATGGCGTTCGACACCAAGGACGGCACCGAATTCGTCCGCGAGGACATCTTCGGATGGGGTGATCTGCGGCCGCTGTCGGACCTGGTGACCGCCGCCGAGGACGCCGGTTTCTCGATCATCGCGGTGGACGATCTCACCGACCACTACCGCCGCACCATCGAGGACTGGATCGCGGGTGTCGACGCCGCCGCCGAGCGCATCGACGCGCACCGCCCCGGCCTGGCCGCGACACTGCGGCACTACCTGGAGATCGCGAACGCCGGATGGGGTTACACGACCAAGCATTATGCGCTGACCTGCCGTAACGCCCGCTGATCCGGAGGAGGAGCAATGAACATCGAATCAGCGCTGATTCCCGTCGACGAGCTGGCGACAGCCGTCGACGGGTTTCTCGCAGCGTCGCCGGCCGCGCGGGCCTGGGACGTGGAAACCGCGTTCGACTGGTCCCGCGCCGACGCGAACAGGCTCACCGACGGTCAGCGATCCGCAGTACGGTTCGTCACCTTGATCGAGGACCATCTGCCCGGCTATTTCGACGTCTACCACCGGTATTTCCCGGTGGACGACAGCGTGAGCCGAGCCGCGTTCCTGCACAACCGCGAGCTGTACCACTTCACCGTCCGCTGGGCGCTGGAGGAGGACACGCACGCTCGGGCACTGGCCCGCTACCAGGAAGCGTCCGGGATGACCGAACGGGGCACACTGCGAGCGGAGTTGGCGGTCGAGGGGCAGAAGCCGTTCGACCTGCCCTATCAGCATCCCGTGCAGTTCTTCGCCTACGCGCTGGTACAGGAGAAGGCGACGCAGATGTACTACCAGCAGCTGCGCGACGTGGTGGACGACCCGGTGCTCGCGACGATGCTGGCGCGCCTGTCCCGCGACGAGGCACGGCATTTCAGCTTCATGGCCGACGTCGTCGCCCGCTACCTGCGGGCTCAGGGCGACGCGACCGTGCAGCCGATCCGCGACGTGATCGCCACTTTCCGCATGCCGTTGGCCGACACCATGCGCGGCTACTGGCGGTGGGCGCTGAAGATCGCCGACGTGGCATCCTATGACCACACCGAGGCCTACGAGCACTTGGTGAAGGTGATCGACCGCGCCGTGGACACCCGCAGCGATCGCCTGGACGAACTGGTGCGCTTCATCGAGGAGTGCCGCTCGCTCGCGTGAAATCGAACAGCCCTGTCGCCGAATTCGTTTCGCGACAGGGCTGTTCGGCGTTCACGTCACTGTTCGGAGTGCAGTACCAGGATCGTGGTGGAGCCGTGCGCGATCAGCTTGCCGCGTGCGTCGGTGATACGGCCCTCGGCGGTGGCCGTGCGCCGCCCGACGTGCACCGCGGTGGCTTCGCACGTCAGGCGGGAACCGTCCAGCGTCACCGAGCGGATGAAGTTCACCTTCAGCTCCAGCGTCGTATAGGCCACGCCGTCACCGAGTTTGGTGAACACCGCGCTACCCATCGCGGTGTCCATCAAGGTGGCCAGGACACCGCCGTGCACGGTGAACATGGCGTTGATCGTGGCGGGGTTCGGGTCGAGGTAGTACCGGGTGTATCCATCCCCCGCCGTCTCCAACCGAATGCCCAGCGACGCGCCGACGCCGAGGTTTTCGCGAAGTCCCTGCTCGAAAACCGTGGTCAGTTCGGTGACACGGGACTCGACGGTCCCGTTCGCATGAGTGTCGATGCTGGTCATGACTTTTCCTCCCTGGCGAACGTTGCCCAGCCATTCGATCAGCGCCCGATGAACTGCGTCCGGCCGCAACCGATTGCATTCCCACTTTCGATCGGCTGATAGGACACTTTTTCGTCGCGAATCCGCCACATCCGGCGTGCAAGATGAGCGTATCGGTACCCGTCCGCACCGGCTGGCACCGTCATTCCCTGCGGGAAGAGATCACCGCGAATTATGGTTACCCGCTCACCGGCGGGGAAGGCGGAAAAGTGACCGGCAGGGCGGCCAAGGCCCGATGGAAGGGGCCGGCCCGCCAGGTGAGCCCATCAGCCGGTACGGCCAGCCGCATCTCGGGCAACGCATCGAGAAGCAGGTCGATGGCGTCCTGAGCGATCAGGTAAGCCATTGATTGCGCGGGGCAGGCGTGTTGGCCGATACCCCACGCCAGATGCGACCGATTACCCGCGTGACCCTGGGCCCGGATTACAGGGTCGTTATTGCAGGCGGCCATGCTGATGACGACCGGCTGATGCGCGGGAAGCCAGACGTCATCGAGGAGGATCGGCTGACGAGGGTAGGTGGTGAGGAAGTTCGCCAGTGGCGGGTCGTTGAACAGAACGTCGTCCAAGGCGTCGCGGGTGGACAGGCTTCCGCCGAGGACACTACCGCCGAACCGGTCATCGGTGAGGATCAGCAGTAAGGTGTTGGCGATCAGGTTCTGCTGGAATTCGATCCCGGCCCCATAGTGGCCCCCCACTTGATGAACCATCTCCTCGTCGTCGAGTCCAGCGGGATGCCGCAGTAGCGATGACGTGATGTCGTTGCCCGGTTCGGATTGCTTGAGGGTCACCAATTCGAGCATCGCGTCGCTGATCATCTTGTTGCCGTCCTCGGCCTCGACGGCCTCGACGAGCGCGGCCATCCCGGTGGCGACACGCCGTCCGATCTCCGGCGGGCAGCCGAGCAGGGCATTGACGACCTCGAAGGTCAGCGGAAAAGTGTACTGGCGGATCAGATCGGCGCTACCGGTTTGACACAAGCTGTTGATCAGTGGGGTGGCGATCTTCCCCACAGTGTCGTGCAGAGCGTACATATCTACGTCGCCGATACCGGCGGTGATGGCCTGCCGGTAGCGCACGAAGTCCGCTCCGGTGTTCCTGCTCGCGGTGGGGCGCCACGCCATGATCGGGAGGACGGGGCAGTCGGTCGGAATGTCCTTCTGCCAGTTGCGCGGATCGGCTGGAAAGTGCTCGGGATCGTTGAGGATCCGCACCGCGGTGTGATATCCGATCACCAATGTCGCCGGCACGCCCGGCGCCAACTCCACCGGCACCAAAGAACCGAACTGCCCTCGCATCTCACGGTAGGCATGGTGCGGGTCCGAGGCGAATTCCGGTGAGTACAGCGACACCCGGAGGTCGCCGGAATCGATCGGCGAGTCGCGGACGATCGGGAGGGATGGGGCATGGGGCGGCAACTGTGCAGGATTCCGCATGCGCCAATCGTTGTCCTAACCGCTTCGTCCGACAAATCTTCGTTCATGCTGCGCGCGTCGAGAAACATCTGCGATCGCCAGCTGTGGCGACGCAAGCCGTCAGCGCAACGATGCTGACATCACATCGGGCCGATGAACAGTGCTGATCGTGCCAGCATGCAAGCGAACCGCGCCAATGTTGCCACCAGATGTGCCTGACGTCGCGTTCGATCGCCGTACCCGGACGGGTGCTCGTGGTGTGGCCGCGGTTTCGCCTATCGTCAAGGAGCGTAAGCTTTTTGGGCGTGTTCCTAGTGCTCGGTTCGTGCTGGCCAGGTGTTCGCCCCTAATGGATGCGGTAGACAGCGTTGCGTTTCCGAATTTCATACTCGACAACGCCGGCTTGACGGGATCGTCGCGGCGGCAACTGGCTCGTGCGGCTGATCTGCCGGAGTGGATGCTGGCGAGCAGTGACGCCATGGTGCCCAGCACCAGCCAGTTGCATCTGTGGGAACTGGTCGAACATGAGCTGGACGATCCGGATGTGGCGTTGCAGGTCGGACGAATGAACACCTTGGGACGCTTCGGCTTACACGACTACCTGTACAGCACGGCGCCGACCCTCGGCGAAGGACTGGCGCTCGCGGGGCAGCATACGGGCCTCATTACCACCAACGTCGGATTCACAGTCTCAGTCGAGTCCGAGCACCAGGCGAACGCGGATGTCCGATTGCTCAACGGCCACGGACGTGGACGTCAACTGGCCACGCAGTTCGCACTCGCGGCTGTCGTGGCCCGGTCACGACACGCCACAGGACGGGATGTGCGCCCTATCCGGATCCGCTTCCGGCAGCCTGCGCCGCGGCGACACGATCGCTTCGTCGAAGTGTTCGGCACGCGTCAGATCGATTTCGGGGCGCCGACAGACCGGATCACCCTCCGCACAGCCGATTTGGCTCTGCCGATGCGCACAGCCGACCCCGCACTCGCCGACATCCTGCGCCGGTGCGCGGCAGCTCTACCGCCACCGCGCCGCCTCGGCGTCACGTGGTCCAGCAAGGTGCACCATGCACTGACCGCAATGCTGGGCGACGGTCGAGTGACCATCGACCGCGTCGCGCGATACCTGGCGACAAGCAAGCGCAGTCTGCAACGACGGCTTGCCGACGAGGGGACCACCTGGACTCGCGAACTCGACCGCGCACGCAGCGCTCTGGTGGAACACCGTTCCCAGATCAGCCCGAGCGACTCACCGACAATGTTGGCCAGACGCGTCGGCTACGCCGACACCGGGGCACTGCGGCGAGCCCAGCAAAGATGGACCACTCGGCCATGACGGATGGCCGTGTGCCGACAGGTGGTCCACCGGACCCGCGCGCCAATCACAGCGCAAACCGCGCCATGTTTGTACGTTTCCCGTCTGATCAGGAACCGGGCGTATCAGCAGATGAAAGCGGTGATTCGCCGGATCGGCAGCACTTCGGCACGCCTGCCACCCGCGCCGGGCCCCGCTCCCGCTGACGCATACTTGCCATCCACCGGGCCGCGGTGCGGCGAACTAGGGACGGGGATGGCATGGGCGAGACATCAACCAGCAGTCCAGCGAATGGAGTGCTACCCGGGATGCTGAGACTCGGCGGCTACGTGTTGGCGGAGAAAGTCCGTCGGCGCAAAGTTGTCGAGATCCCGATGAAGAAGCGCGAGGTCAACGCGCAATGGCTCACCCGGGTGCTGGCGGCCGAGCATCCTGGAGCGGAGGTCGAGTCGTTCGAGATCGTCGATGCCAGTGCCGGTACCACAAGCCGATGGCGGGTCACGATCAGCTACAACGAGGCAGGTCGGCAGGCGAAGTTGCCCGAGCATCTGTTCGCTAAGACGACCTTGACCTTCACCCAGCGTTTGACCCAATACTTGGCAAACGCGTTGCCCGGCGAGCCCGGATTTTTCCAGGATCTGCGTCCGAAGCTGGGGATCGAGGCGCCACACGGATATTTCGGCGCCGCCGATACCCGCACCGGCCGCTCACTGACGCTGCTCGAGGACATCAGCGTCACCAAGAAGGCAAGGTTCTGCACCCCGACGGAGCCCATCACCTGGGAGCAGATGCAAGATCTGCTGGCGAATATGGCTGTCTGGCACGGTCATTACTGGGCATCTCCGGAGCTGAAAGCGCGCGACTGGTTGAAGACGCCGAGCGCGCACTTCCGCAACTTCGACCGGCTCCTCGGCATGAAGAAGCGGGCGATCATCGGGCTCCAACGCGCCCCCGAACTCGTCCCCGACACGCTGCCGCCGGTACAGGACCAGCTCTACGCGGCGTGTGAAAAGTCCCTGCTGATCGCCGAGCGAGGCGCGCAGACACTGCTGCACGGGGACTCCCATATCGGGAACGCGTATGTGTGCGATAACGGCCGCATGGGTTTCACCGACTGGCAGCTGGTTTTGCGCGGCAACTGGGCTTTCGACGTGGCCTACACGATGACCTCTGGGCTCGAAGTGGAGGACCGCAGGGCGTGGGAGCGTGAACTCATCGAGTTCTATGTGGACCGCCTGCACGCGGCGGGAGGGCCTGCCTTGTCTTTCGAAGCCGCGTGGCTCGCCTACCGACAGCAGTGCCTCTACCCCTATTTCGCCTGGATGATCACCATCGGTCGCAGCGCCATCATGCCCAAATTCCAACCCGACGATGTGTGCCGCGCGATCGTGCACCGCACATCCACGGCGATCATGGACCTGGACGCACTGCGAGCGGTCGACAACGCTTGACCGCAGTCGCATACCTGAGCTGACGGCAGACCGCGCTCCGGGGAAGGGGCCGTCGTGGTGAACGGCGTCCTTCCGCCGGTGTTGCCGGGCGTGGCTGCGCCTACCGCCGCCGACCGGTGCGATGTTCGCTGATATCGGTCGGCCACAACCGATTCGGAGTGTCGACCAGCTCGTACGCACCGATGAGGACATCCGGGCCGGTGCTTCGATGGACGAAGCCGACGCTGTCTGTCGTCGGTCAGGTCGAACGGCGGCGCCACAGGAACGTCGCCAGCGCCACGCCGATGATCAGAGCGCCGCCGTTGACGTAGTTCGCGACGTGCGGCGGGGCCCCGGCGAGGGAAAGGCCGTTGTTGAGCACGGCCAGGAAGAAGACCGCGACGACGGTGCCGCCGACGTTGAACGTGCCGGGCCGGACAGCGGCAGCGCTGAGGAAGGCGGCGGCAAGTCCGGTGAGGGTGAAGCTCGGACCAACAGTCGGGTCGGCACCGCCGGCCCGCGCAACCTGGATGACGCCGGCGACCCCGGCCAGCACCGCCGCGAAGACGAAGGCCGACCCGACGAGCAGTCGAGTGCGCAGGCCGACCAGCCCGGCAGCGGTCGGATTCGATCCGAAGGCCTGCAGCTGGCGACCGTACGGGGTGTGCTCGAGCACGAAGTAGACGACGATCGCGATCGCGATGAGCGCCCACGCGACCCACGGCACGCCGAGGACGTTGGCCGACCCGAAGTTCGTGAAACCATCGGGCATGTTTCCGGCAACCGCCTGCCCCCCGGTCTTCTGCTGGACGGCACCCGCGACGACGGCCGATGTCCCCAATGTGGCGATCACGCCGTTCACCATCGCCCGGGTGACGAGCGTGGCGTTGATGATGCCGACGAGCGCGCCGAGCAAGATGCCGACGATCACGGCCACCGGTACGCCGACCGAAGCGCCGAGCATGGACGCTACGAAGATCGCGGACAGGCCGGCGATCGCACCGACCGACATGTCGAACTCGCGCACCGTCAGTGGGAGCAGGGCCGCCATGGCGACGATGGCGGGCACGACCTGGTTGGATACCAGAATCCGCATGTTCGCGGCGGTGAGAAAGGTGTCGCTGGTGGCGGGAAGCACGGTGAAGAGCGCACCGATCACCACCAGCATGATGAGCAGCGCGTACGCCTCGGCGATCGAGCGCAGCCGAGCCGTCAGTGTGGCACGGGTCGGGGACGCTGCCGGCGCCTCGGCCGAGACCTCTCTGTTCGTTCCAGTGGTGATCATCGGCCCTCCTGCAAATAGACAACGTCGTTGATGGTGGATTCACGAATGGGCGTCTCGTCGATCTCGGCGACGATCCTTCCCTCGTGCAGGACCAGCACGCGGTCCGCAGCTGCGGCCAGCTCGTCGAAGTCGGAAGAGACCAGCAAGACGGCGGCACCGGCGTCGGCCGCAGAGCGGATCAAGGCGTGGATCTCGGCCCGAGCGCCGACGTCCACGCCTTGGGTTGGTTCATCCAGCAGCAACACCTTCGGCTTTCGCTGAAGCCAGCGGGCCAGGATGACCTTCTGCTGGTTTCCGCCCGAGAGGGCGGACAGGGGCGCGGTCTCCGAGGCTGTCTTGACGAAGAAGTCCGAGATGAGTGTGCGGGCGGCGGAACGCTCGCTGCGACGGCTCACCCACCAGCCTCGCGTGTGGGTGGCGAGTGCGGCGATCGACAGGTTGTCACTGATCGAAAGATCGGGAAAGGCCGCCTCTACGTGCCGGTTCTCCGGGACGAGTGCGATTCCCTTTGCCATCGCGCCACCGGGACCTCGGCCGGTGACCATGCGCCCATCGACCTCGACCGTTGCGCCGGCGCGCGGAAGGCTGCCGAAGATCTGTCGCAGCAGCCGGGTACGACCGGATCCGAGGATGCCCGCGATTGCGACGACTTCGCCGGAACGTAGCTCGAAGTTGCCCTCGCCATGTCCCAGACCCTGTGCTCGAAGGACGACCCTCCGGTTGTCATCTGCTACGTGCTTCTTCTGACGAGCGCCGGGGATCGCACGCTCGAGGGGTTTGCCGGCGATCAGGGTGACGAGATCGTCGTGGGTCGCGTGGCTGGGGTCGAACGTGCCCGCGACCCTTCCGTCGCGGAAGACCGTCCCCTCGTCCGCGCAGCTGAGCACTTCCTGGAGTCGGTGTGTGACGTAGAGGATGGTGTGTCCGTTCGCGGCGTACTTGCGCAGCGCGCCGAGCAGTAGGTCCACCTCATGGGTGGGCAGGCTCGCGGTGGGCTCGTCGAGGACGAGAACCTTGCCGCGCGACTGTCCCTGGTCCTGCAGTGCGCGGGCGATCGCCACCATCATCTGGGTGGCGCCACTCAGCGTGCCGAGACGCGCGTCAGGCTGGACGGCGATGTCGAAGCGGGCGAGCACGTCGGCGGCGCGGCGTCGCAGTGCCGACCATTTGATATTTCCCAGGCGGCCGAGCTCGAATCCGTGTCCGACCGCGAGGTTCTCTGCGACGGTCAGATCTGGGAATGTCGAGTTCTCCTGGTGGACGAACCGCAGCCCCATCGCCTTCGCGTTCATCGCGGTGTGGCTGGTCAGGTCAGCCGTACTTCCGGCGAAACCGAGGGTGCCGGCGTCGGCTGGCACTACGCCGGCAAGAATCTTGATCAGGGTCGACTTGCCGGAACCGTTGCCGCCCATCAGGGCGTGGATGCTCCCGCGCCGAGCCTCGAGTGAGGCGTTGTCCAGGGCCTGAGTATTTCCGTAGGCCTTGCTCACACCGCGGATGCTCAAGGCCGGCTGAGCAGCCGCGGTGTGAACCATAGTGGTGTCACTCACCGGCCCAAGCCTTCGTGTACGCCGCCCTGAAGTCGACCGGCGGGACAAAGCCGGACGTGGAGCCGTCGCCATGTCCTCGCTCGACCAACTGGATCCCGGAGCCCGAGTTGACGATCGGCTGCCCGTTGAAGAGTCGGTTGAGGTTGTCCATCAGCGCCCAGCTATCCCACGCCACCGCGGTGCCGACCGTCGCGTCGAGTCCGGTGTCCTCGCGGATCGAGGTGATGGCATCCGGGTAACCCACTGTCGAGATGGCGTAGATCTGACCGCTGCGCCCGCTGCTCTTGACCGCGGCCGCTCCGCCGCTGGTGGTCATGACGTCATCGAAGGGCGCCACCAGGGCTGTCGCATCAGGGTGACGGAGCAAGGCCTGCTCGATCTTCTGCCGGAGGGCAGTGCCGACCAGGTCAGCCGACACTATGTTGACGGTCTGGACAATGGAGCACCCGGGACACACGGCTTTCAGCTCGCCCGTGAAGCCGCCGTTCTGCCACTTGTTCTGCAGCGACTCGTCGTAGGTGATGTTGATGATCTTGCCCTTGCCCTGGGTGTGCACCGTGACGGCGTCGGCTTGCGCCTTCCCGAGCGCCTCGGAGTACTCCTTCATTCCACCCATCGAGTACTCGACGGCACCGTCCATCAGTGCGGGCTGGCTCGGGTCGTAGTCACTACAGTCCGCCGCTGACGCACCGACGACCTTGATGCCCGCGGCCTTGGCCTGCTGCAGGCCGGCCTTGATGGTCGGACAGTCCTCGGTGAAGAGAATGATGCCGTCGGCGTGCGCGGCGGCCGCCTGCTGGACGCCCTCGAGCCACTTGGCGGTCTGGAACTGGCCGTCGTAGACCGTCACGTCCCAACCCATTACCTTGCCGGCCTCCTTGGCTTCCGCAGTCCAGACGGCACCGCCGTATGACCCTTGTCCCGGCGAGATCACCCAGATCTTCTTGCCGGGCTGCGGCCTGGGCGCGGTGGCCGGAGGCTGCTTGAAAGTGTCGCCGCCGTACAGCGCCTTGACATTCGCCTCAGCGGTCGCCAGACCGCTGCTGCTGTCGCCGGCCGCGGCGGACGCCTGATTGCCCATGTCACTGTTGCCGCAGGCCGCGACACTCAACATTGCCACGCCCGCGATGGCGGACGCCCATCCGAGACGTCGTACCTTCGATGCCCTGCTCATGATCTGCTCCTACGACTTGCGAAACCGAGACGCTGCACGGGCGGCGATCAGCACCACCTTGATCGGTCCGACTCTTCCGTGAGGTCTATCACACCGAAGGATATCGCGGATACTGTATCCAGTACACACTGATTGGTGATTTTTCACAGCTCTGAAACAACCGATTCCGATCCGGCACGGTTTGCGTGCTCACCGATGTGTCCCCGGCCAGCAGTTCACCCATGCGGGCGCGCAGCATCCGGCCCGCGGCGCGTAGGGCCTCGGGGGAGCGGAGAAATGGGCGTCGGCCGGCCGAACTCATCCCAGAGGCGCGGCTGACCGAGATCGAGGACGCCTATGTTCTTTCCATGCGACCAGCCCGCTACAGTCGCCGCGGCGATGTCGGCGTTCCTCGCGGAACACCGCGCCGATCCGGGTCCGAACGCCCGGTCCGCTGATCAAGCCCGCACGGTCGCCAGTTCGGCTGGTGTCACCATGCTCTGCGGAGTGTCGGATGGCTCATCCGGCCCCCGTCGCCGGGTCCGGTGGTGAGCCCACTGCAGCAGGCTGATCCCGACGAGTCCGGCAGCGGTTGTCGCGATCCCGATCCGGCTGCCGGGAGGGCGCCAGCCCACCACCAGTTCCGCATCGTCGGTGCCGGCGGGGATGTCGACAGCCAAGAACACGCCCCCGATCGCATAAGCGGGCAAGTCCTGACCGTTCAGGGTGACACGATGACCAGGCCAGGCCAGGCGCGCGAATACGATGCGCCCGCCGCTCGGCGAGCTCACCACGGCGCGGGCCGTGATGACATCGAGCGAATCGCTCGACACCGCGGTCACGCCCGCAGTGTGGGCGATCGGGCCGTTGCGGGTCGACACACGCCCGTCGGCTCGTTCCAGCACCCAGATGTGGGCTTCGTGTCCGGGATAGTCGACCCACCGCCAGCCCGCAGGCGCGGGACGTTCGCGCGCGTCGGGGTACTGCACGCGATGCAATACCACCCGGTCGACCTTCATCAGATCGACGATGGCCGCTCCCGTGCTGGCTTCGGTCGCGAAGGCGCGACGGTAGGCGTCGGGGCAGGTGCTGCCGTCCCAGGCCATGCACAACATGCCCGCGAAGGCCGCATGGCCGATAGGCGTATAGGCATTGACGTAGTCGAGCCCGACGGCCTTCGCGTAGTTGCCGATGGCCAGCGAGCCGTAGGCGCCCGCGAGGTTGCGGTCCTCGGGGCGCAGCGCCGCGCGGTCGGCCAGCTGCAGAGTGAGGCCGTCGAAATCGGGGAACATCGCACGCATCGCCGAGCGCCGCTCCGGGAATTCGTAGGACATCGGCGTCGTCGGCGCCCCGCGCACCTGCACGTAGGCGATGGGAAACATGGCAGCGATGATCAGCGCGCATACGGCGACGGTGCCGCGGTCCCGGGCCAGCCACACCGCGATGCCACCGAGCGCGCAGACCGCCAGTGCCGCGACCAGATGACGCAGCACCAGTTCCGGCGCGGCGGACACCGACCGCACGAGCAACAGCCCCACCAGCGCTGCGGCGGCAGTGACGCGGCGGCGCGTAGCCGCGAAGGTGCCGTAACGACTGAGCAATACGCACACCAGCACAAGCAGCACGACGGCCAGCATCGGCAGAACGCGGGCCGGCCAGCGCAATGGCCCGATCGCCCCTGGCCCGGCCGTCCACATGAGCACGGCCGTGGCGAAGAAGGCGAGACCACTGAACTCTCGGGCCGCTGCCCGCGCGGCCCGCCAGTCGACGAACGCGAGCGCCGGGACCAGGAACCAGGCGATATAGACCATCGGCAGCGGTTGGACATGCCCCCACCAGGCGGTGAACGCCGGTGTGGTGCTCGGCAAGCTGGCATTCAGCGACTCCGACCATGGCACGGTCAGGAAGGGGTCGTTATGGATCTGGACGCTGCCCCGCCAGGTCACCTGGGAGGAGAGAATCCCCGACAGATTCGCGATCGCCGCCGCGAGTGCCGCGCAACCCGCCGCCGTGCACAGCCGTACCGTGGGCCCCCACCGTCGCTGATAAACCACCTCCCCGGCCGCGACCGCGGCGATGATCAGCGCGGATTCCACTGCCGGAAAAGCATATTGCACCGTGAGCGTCAGATACAGGAAGACGAACAGCGGCAACGGCCCACTCCTGCCGCGGGCATACCGCACCGCCGACGCCCAAGCGTGCACCATCCACGCAGTCGCCACATGCGGGGTGAACCAGCTGGCCTGATCGAAGAACAGGAACCAACCACTCAGCGGGAACGCGATCGCCGCGACCGCGGCCCAGCGCGGCCGGGCGCCGTAGGCCAGACAGATACGGAACACACCGAGCGCCGCGATGATCGAGAAGACGAGCTTCACCGCCGTCGCGTAGGCGGCGAGATCGTCCATCGACGGTGCCAGCAGATAGACCAGCAGTTGCGGCGGATTGAGCAGCGCCGCCTCTTCCAGCGTGTAGTTGCCCGCCATCCATTCGTGCGGAACGAGCGCGGGAAACCGCCCGTCGCGCAAGAGCTCCCCGAGTCGGACCCACATCGGCGCGTACTGGGCCTCGGTGTCGTCGGTGTAGTAATGCCTGAGGTCGCCGAGCAGCACCGCCGCATACCCGGCGATCACCCCGATGACAGTGACAGCGCTCCAGATGTAGTGCTCTGTTCGCGCTCCGGGCGCCGCGGCAGTTCTCACAAGGCGCGCAGTGTACTGGCGGCACGCGAACAATCCACGACCTATTCGTGCGGAATGTCCGACTTTTCGCCCGCGGGACAAGCGGTTGCACCAATTTCCTCGACATCGGTGAGTTCACGCCGAACGCTGCGAGCAACCGTCACACACCGCAGGTGAGCACGAACACAGGCGACCCGAAGCAGGTGCGCGATGAGTGGCTACCGTCGCTAACCGCTTCGGACCCGAACCGACCTCGGCTCCCGGACGCGGCCGAGCTCAGACCGTGTGCCCGGCGGCCAGATCGGCCACCGCGTGGTAGTGCAGCGTCTCGGCCGCATCGCGCGGCGCGGCTCCGTCCTCCGGTTCCAGCACTATTCCCACGTGGTCACCGAAGTCGTAACGGTCACGAATGCGGGCACTGAACCAGCTGGGCACCGTGCTGATCACGGGGACGCCGCCCGGACCCGAGGACCAGTCGCAGTGCACGAACTTGTCGATGTCGTCGCCGGTCTCACCGCCGAACAGCCGTGCAAGCGACAACTGCTCGCTGCCGAGCACGTGCACCGCCAGCCGCTCGGCGTGCTGGGCGACGCGGTAGGTGTGGTTGCGTTTGGACAGTCCGACCATGAACCGGCGTGGCTCGATGCTCACCTGCGTCGCGAAGCCCACGAGGCATCCGGCGCGCCGGTCATCGACCTGAACGGTGACGAGCAGCACAGGATAGTCCGCCGCCGCGACCACCGCGTCGAACACCGCGGTCCGGTCTTCGGTAGTCATCGGTCCTCCCAGCGTCATGCGACGTCGTCCCCGCATGCCTGCGCAATCTTCGGGCAGACATCCGGGCCGGGCATCACCCACCCTATAACCGGTCCGCCAAAACGTCTGAGATGGTGACGCCGGCCAGGGTGAGACGCCCATGCGACGGTTGTGTAGATCAGCGCTTACTGATCTACGTTCCGTGGATGATAGTCCACCACAACGACTTCCGTGCCCAACCTGAAAATGCCGAGTGTCGATTGCCACATTGCGAATGCACTTGGGCCCACCGAGCACAATCGACGCGGCACGCCATTGCGCACGTAAGGAAGAACCTGAATCCGCGCAGTCCAGCCGGGCTGCGCGGATTCGGTCTCGAATGTCCGGAGCGAATTCGTTATCGCATCTGCGATAACGAAGCCGGACGATGCCGAACTACGTCTGCGCCGTCAGGAAGACCGGAAGCTCGGAGTGTCCGTTGGAGATCAAGCTCAGCACGGCGCCGACCTCGGACGGGTCGACCGCCAGGCGCATGTCCGGAAAGCGGCGGAAGATGGCGGGCAGCGCGATCTCGGCTTCCATCCGGGCCAGCGGCGCACCCAAGCAGTGGTGGGCGCCGTAACCGAAGGCCAGGTGCTCCTTGCTGGGGCGCCGCACGTCGAACTCGTCGGACGTGGGGCCGTGCACCTTCGGATCACGGTTGGCCGCCGCGTAGGAAGCGAGGATCGCCTCGCCCTTGGGAATGCGTACCCCGGCGATCTCGATGTCGTCGACGGCATACCGCAGCGGCAGGTGTGCTACCGGTGCCTCGAAACGCAGCGCCTCCTCCACCACGTCGGACCAGGCGGCCCGTCCCTCGACCACGTCGGCACGCTGGTCCGGATGGGTCAGCAGAGCGAAGATGGCCTGGTCGAGCAGGTTCACCGTGGTCTCGTGCCCGGCGTTGATGACCAGCATCAGCGTGTCGACGAGCTCCCGCTCGGTCAGCTGCGAGCCGTCGTCCTCGTCCCGGGTGGCGATCAGCAAGCTGGTGATGTCGTCGCCGGGCGTCTCCCGACGGAACGCCACGAGTTCACTGATGAGCCGGTACATTTCGAGATAGTTGGCCTGCGCCTGCTCCGGCCCGAACGAAGTGTCGAAGAACCCGTCGACACAGGTGCGCACCGGAGCGCCGAGGTGCTCGGGCACACCCATCAGCTCTGTGATGACCTGGATCGGCACGGGGTACGCGTAGCTCTCGCGCAGGTCGACCGCTTCGCCGCGCGGGGTCGCCGCCAGCAGGTCGAGCAGACTATCGGTGATCGCCTCGATGCGCGGACGCAACGCGACGGTGCGCCGGTGTGTGAACGCGGGCGCGACCAGCTTCCGCAGCCGACGATGATCGGCACCGTACGCGGAGAACATATTGTCCACCGCCACCCACGGATGCAGTGGCCAGGCCTCGGTGATCTCGCCGTTGATGAAAGCCGTCCAGTGTTGCCGTGGGTCCTTGGACACGCGTGAATCGGCCAGCAGGCTCTTCAGCACGGCAGCGTCGGTGATCGACCACGCGGTCACACCGCCGGGCAATTCCACCAGGGCCACCGGCCCACGCTCGCGCAGTCGTGCGGATTCTCCTTGGATATCGGTGCCGGAAATGTCCAGGACGATCGGTTCTCGCGACATCGCACGCTCTCCTTACACCAAGTTCAACGGAGGGGTCTTCGGGAAAACGACCGGTAAGGCCGCCAGCGCGCGGTGGAACGGACCGGGCCGCCAGACCACTTGGTCCGCCGGCACGGCCAACCGCATGTCGGGGAGCGCATCGAGGAGCTGATCGATGGCTTCCTGGACGACAACGGACGCGACCGATTTCGCCGGGCAGGCGTGCGGTCCGGCTGCCCACGCCAGATGTGAGCGGTTACCGGCGCGCTCCCCGCTGCGGATCGCCGGATCGTTGTTACAGGCCGCGAGACTGATCAGTACCGGCTGATGGGCGGGCAGCCAGGTGTCGCCGATGAGGATGGGCTGGCGCGGGTAGGTGATGCAGAAGTTCGCCATCGGCGGGTCGTTGAACAGCACCTCATCGAGGGCGTCGCGCGTCGACAGGCTGCCACCGAGGAGGCCGCCGGCGAAGCGGTCGTCGGTGAGCATCAGCAGCAGCGTGTTGGAGATCAAATTCTGCTGCGGTTCGATACCGGCGCCGTAGAAGGTGATCAGATTGGTGAGCAACTCCTCGTCGTCGAGATCGGCCGAGTGGTGAGCCAGTCGCGAGGTGATGTCGGCCCCAGGTACCGCACGGCGCAAGCTGATCAACTCCAGCAGCGCCTCGGACAGCATTTGCATACCCTTGGCGGCTTCGATCGTGTCGAACAGCATTGCCATGCCGGTCGCGACGCGCTGGCCCAATTCCGGCGAACAGCCGACGATCCGGTTGAGCACCTCGAAGACGAGCGGGAACGCGTATTGTGTCACCAGATCGGCGGAGCCGGCCTGACAGAAGGTATTGATGAGCGGAATGGCGATGCGCTCGACCATCGCGTGCACGTCGTGCAGGTCGATGGCGTCGATACTCGTGGTGCTGGCACTGCGGTAGCGGGCATGCGCGGTACCGCTGTTACGCAGCGCGTTCGGATACCACTCCATCATCGGGCGGACGGGTGAGTCCTCGGGAATGTTCTTCTGCCAGGCACGCGGATCGGCGGGAAAGTGCTCGGGATCGTTGAGGATCCGCACCGCGTCCTGGTATCCGATCACCAGCGTCGCGGGTACGCCGGGCGACAGCTCGATCGGAACCAGCGAGCCATGACGGCTGCGCATTTCCCGGTAGATCCGATGCGGATCGGCCGCGAATTCCGCTGAGTGCAGTGGGATGCGAGGGCCAGCGGTGTCGAACGGCGATCCATGCGCCACCGGACAGCGACCGGCCGACATGTGCGTGGATAGCGTGGACGAGGACTGGGGCGTGGTCAAAGACGAGACTCCAAACGGTGGAACAAGAATTCGACGAGCGTGATCAGTGAGCGCAGGCAGGTGCCTCGATCACGCGCGTCCAATGTGGTCAGTGGGGTGCCGGGTTCCAGGTCGAGGGCATCGCGCACCTCGTCGAGCGGGTATGGCCGGGCGCCTTCGAACTGGTTGACCGCCACCGAGTACGGAACACCGCGTTCTTCGAGCACCGAGAGAACCTCGTCGGACTTCTCGATGCGGCGCGTGTCGACCAGTACGAGCGCTCCGAGGGCACCTCGGGCCAGCTCCTCCCACAACGGGACGAAACGCTGCTGGCCCGGCGTGCCGAACAGATAGAGCGCGAGTTTCGGGCTGAGCGTGATACGACCGAAATCCATCGCGACCGTTGTCTGCGACTTGCCGGGTAACCCCGCCATGTCGTCCACGCCGACACTGGCCTCGGTGATGGTCTCCTCCGTGCGCAGCGGCTTGATCTCCGAGACGCTGCTCACGAACGTGGTCTTGCCGACACCGAAATTGCCTGCGACCAACAGCTTCACCGAGCGGGTCACGGTCTCGGGCACATAATCGACGGCGCGATCAGACGGCGAGAGCACGGAGCCCATTGAGTACCTCCTCCAGCAGAGTGATCTCCGGCAGAGACTCGGCCGGGGTGGGGGTGACCAGATGTCCGCCGTCCATGAGGTCGGACACGACGATCATGACGACGGACGGGGGCAGGTCCAGGTACGCGGCGATCTCGGCGATCGACAGCGCACCGCTGCGGCTGCACAGGGCCATGACCCGGCGGGCGTCAGGCGACGCTCCGGGGAGTGGATCTTTGGCGGTCAAGACCAAGGTGACCAGGTCCAGCTCGCGAGTAGGACGGGTACGTCCTCCCGTGCGCACGTAAGCCCGGACCAGGTCCGGATCGCGCCGTGGCTTGCTCATGCCGGCACCTCTCGGTTACCCGGGTCCGTAATGCCCAGCGGCGCAGTGCCGGTGACTCGCTCGCCGCGCTCGATCATGACATTTCGCTGCCGTCGACGCGCCTGCGTGGCTGGCTGCCCAGCTCGCGTCCGACCCGGCCGGCCAGCTCGTTCATTCGGTGCACGACAAGGGCCACATCGCTGTCGTTGGTGGTCGCGACACCGATCAGCGCGCCCTCTCCCGCGGCGGTGATGAGGATCATCCCCTGGTCGTACTCGGTCATGTTCTGCCGCACGCCGTTGGCGCCGTCACCGCAGAATTCGCCCAGCGCCTTGCCGAGCGAGCGCAGGCCGGAGGCGGCGGCCGCGAAACGTTCCGCCTCGTCGCGGGTGATCCCCTCGGAGTGCGCGATCCGCAGGCCGTCCTCGGATAACAACACCGCGAATCGGACACCCGAGACATTGAGATCTTCGAGTAGCCAGCCCAGTTTGTTGCTGCTGTCGGTCACGGGTGTGGCCATCAGGATGTCATCCCTTCCGTGTCATCGGATGCGGCTGCGCGGCCGCTCTTGGAGCCCGTCTGCCAAGCTGCGGCGATCTCGGGGCGAGCGAGGCCGGGCTCGGTGCGCGGCCCCACCGGGGCCAATGCGACCGTCCGGCGGCGCCGCTTGGGCAGGCCGCCGCTGGTGATCTCGTGTAGCGCCGGCGACTGCTCGTCGTGATCGCGCTGCGCGCTCGGCGCGTCCGGAGCGGGAACCGTGATGGGCTCGGGTTCGGCCTCCGTCACCGGCGCGACCTCCTGGACGTTCTGGGGGGTGACCAGCAGCGACTCCGGGATGTAGACCATCGCGCGCATGCCGCCGTAGACGTTCGGGCCGTCGATGTAGACGGTGAAGCCATAGCGCCGAGCCAGCGCGGCGATACCCGGGAAGCCAACCTTCGGCGACGGGCCGAGCTGGTGGATATCGACCGACCGCTCGTGCGCGAGCACCTGGCGGGCCTCTTCCATCTGCTCGGCGTTCATCCGCACGCCCGCGTCATCGATGATCACGGTGACGCCGTGGTGGCCCTCCTGGAAGTTGACATCCACGTGCGACGTCGGCGGGGAGTACCGCAACGCGTTGTCGAGCAAGGTCGCCAGCGTGTGCACGAGCGGTTCCACCGCACGGCTGATCACCACGCGATCGAGCTGCGCCGGCCGCACGCGCAGGTATTCCCGGACCCGGCCGGTGGCGCCGCCCACCACGTCGGTCAGCGTCTGCGCGGGCCAGCGGCGGCCGGGCAGGCCACCGCACACGATCACGTAGGACTGCGCCTGACGGATCATTTGCTGCACGGTGTGGTCGATGCGGGTGAGGGTTTCGTACACCCGGTCATCGCGGTGTTCGCGCAGCGCGGCACTCACCACCTGGCTCACGTCGGCGCCGAGGCTGACCACAGAGGTACCGAACGAACGGACTGCGGCGCTGGAGGCCTGGCGCGATCCGGCGGCCACCTCGCTACGCGTGGACTCCTCGGCGGCCTTGATCGCCTCCTGTGCCTCGGTGTTGGTCAGTTCCCTTGTCTGCGAACGCATCAGGCTCAGATCGTCGGCATACCGTTCGGAGATCCAGCGCAGGCATTGCGCCAGCCGCGAATTCTCCATGCCCGCCTGGACTTCGACCGGGGGCACCTGCGACTCGAACCGGCGGATCGAGTCGGCCACCGCGGGTAGCGTGGTGGCGACGAACCGCTCCAACGTCTCCTCGGTTGCGCGCTGTTCCCTGGTGAGGGCCTCGACCTTGGCCCGTTGAGCCTTGGCATACTGCACTGCGTACAACGCCCCCGCTACGGCGATCACCAAAGCGACGGCGAAAATCCATGAAAGCACCACGGCGATATCTTGATTCATCAGTTCTTTCGTCGTTGACTGGTCTCGACGAGTCGGCCTTCTGCCATCCTGCTTCGTTCGCCTTCTCTCGCCTGCCGACCATGTACGGACCGGTCGGCCGGGTCCGCGTCGGGACACCGAAGTCCGCGTCGACACCGACGCTCACTCGAGCGTCTACCGCACAGTGCCCACGGGACAAGCGATTACAGCTGAATCGCCGACCGCCCGGATCGTGTCCGAACGGTTACCAGAACCCGACCATTCGCACATTAGCAGCATTTCAACGAAGTCTCTGCCGATCCTTCCGCCACTTTCCGAATTCCGCGGACCGGGCTCACGGGTGCCGCTGATCGCGACACAGATGCGCAATAGTGTTGGACTGCCGGGTAACCCGTGCACATCTGCCCTGGATAACGCCTATCGAGGATCACCGAAGGGATGCGGCGGCAGCCGCGAGCGGCGCGGTCTCCGGCACGTCGGTTCGCGCGCACGATCCCACGCAGGCCCTCCTATGCGGACCGACCATGGGTACCGGATACCATGCCGCCCATGGCGAAGCTGACGGTCTCGGTCGACGTGCCGATCTCCCCGGCACAGGCCTGGTCGCACACCAGTGACCTCGCCGAACTCGACAAGTGGCTCACCGTGCACGAAGCATGGCGCAGCGACCTTCCCGCCGAGCTGACCGTGGGCACCCAGCTGGTCGGCATCGTCTCGGTGAAGGGCCTGCGCAACCGGGTGACCTGGACGGTGCGAGCCACCGAACCGCCACACCGCCTGCGACTGACCGGCGCGGGCAAGGGCGGTACCGAACTGGGCCTGCAACTGCTCGTCACCCCGAAAGGGGCGGGTTCGGAGGTCACCGTCGATATCGAACTCGGTGGCGCACCGCTGTTCGGCCCGATCGGCGCGGGCGTCGCCCGCGCCGTCAAAGGGGATATCCAACGCTCTCTCGAACGTTTCATCGCCCGCTACACCTGAAGGATATTCATTGAGATTTGTTATAACGAGACGGTATTTCCGATCTCGTCTTACCGGTTTCCGCGCCTCGACCGAATAGGTATGCGGCGCAAGGCTCCGACAACCCGGCCTTTCGTGCGAACATGTCGTCGCCCGGCCCGGGAGCAACGCCGCCAACAGCCGCTCGGCAAACATCGGCTGCGTCGCGACGCCGACGGCTCGGGCCCGATTCGCCGGAGCTTGCCGTGGCCGCGTTCCGGCCGCGCCGGTCCGCCCGGCGCGATGTCCCGAGATCGCCTCGTAGACAGACGATCTCGGGACGAGTTCGACTACACGTGCACTGTGGTCGCCGCCTCGGCGACCTCAGGGTTCGTCGGCTTGGTCCGCGGCAGGAAGAACGCAGGAACCAAAGTGAACACGATCAGCACCACCGCCACTACGTAGGTGTGGCCGAACGCCTCCGCTGCCCGCTGGAGGCCGACTTCGATCGTCCCCGGCGGAAGGTTGCCCGCCAGCGTCGGATCGAAGTTGGCCGCAATCGCTGGGCGAACGAGCGGTTCGTTGTTCAGCAGGTTGGTCAGCACCACCGACATCGTCGCCGTGCCGATCGAACCGGCGGTCTGGTTGACAATGTTCATCAGCGTCGAGCCGCGGGCCACCTGCTGATGGGTCAGGGTTTGGATCGCCGCGGTCATGATCGGCATCATCGTGCAGCCCATGCCGAGGCCCATCACGAACAGGGCGGTGATCATGGTGACATAGGAGCTGTCCGCGTCGAGCTGGACAAAATACGCCATCCCGATCGTGATCAGCGTGATGCCGACCATCACGATCTTGCCGGGGCCGATCTTGTCCACCAGGCGACCGGCGACCGGCATGGTGAGCACCGCGCCGATACCCTGCGGAGCGATCAGCAGACCGGCTTGCAACGCCGATTCACCACGCACCTGCTGCAGGTAGGTCGGCAGCAGCAGAGCTGCGCCGAAGAACGCGATCGCGAACAGGACCATGGTGAGCACCGAGAAGGTCAGCGCGCGGTTGCGGAACAGATGCAAATCGATCAGCGGATGCTCCGTGCGCAGCGCGTGCAACACGAACGCGACCATCAGCAGTGCGCCGATGACGGCGGGAACCAGCACCTTCGCCGCAGCGACCGTCCCCTCTTCGGGAATCGAGGAGACACCGAACAGGAACAGCGCGAGTCCGGGCGAGGCCAGCAGCATACCGAGGAAGTCGAAGGACTCCGACGGCTCCGGATTGTCCGCGGGCAACACGATGACCGCCAGCACCAGCGCGACCACGCCGATCGGCAGGTTGATCAGGAAGATCCAGTGCCAGCTGAAGTTCTCGATCAACCAGCCGCCCAGGATCGGGCCGGCGATCGGGCCGAGCAGCATCGGCACGCCGAGCACCGCCATCACGCGGCCGATCCGCTGCGGACCGGCCGCGTGCGTCATGATCGTCATACCGAGCGGCATCAGCATGCCACCACCGATGCCCTGGATCACCCGGAACGCGATGAGCGACTCGATGTTCCATGCCGTGCTGCACAGCACCGAGCCCAGCACGAAGAAGGTGAGCGCCATCAAGTACAGTCGCTTGGTGCCGAACCGGTCCGCCGCCCACCCCGTCAAGGGGATCACGGTGGCCAACGCGAGGGTGTAGCCGGTCATCGTCCACGCCGCGATGGCGTAGCTCGTGTCGAACTCGCGCTGGAAGGTCGGGATCGCGACGCTGACGACGGTGATGTCGAGAATCGACATGATCGCGCCGAGCACGACCACGCCCGCGACCTTGAAGACGGCCGCGTCCAGCTTGTCGGCCGTCGGACCGAGCCCAGCCGCTGGTTTATCCGGAGGTTGTGTCACCGCTTAAGCCTTACACCTCCAGGCCGTTCACACCAGTCCATTTCGTGCCCTTGTCAAGAATTCCTGAGCAGAATCCAACGCGACGGGTCGCGACCGGTGGGCACGGCGTCCCGGTTCCCGGTCGTCGCTGAAGGTCGCGGCGCTGGTCATCAGCCGGTTGACGCGGGTCGCACCGACCCGGGCGGCACCGCCGCTGCCGCAGCAGGCGGGCGGGTCGGTGAGCAGCTCGATCGCGAACAACGCCGCGACGATGCCCACGCGGAAAAGTTCTCCACTCAGCTCGAGCCGGTTGCGCACTGCAGCCGCCGCGAGCCGGATAGCACCAGCTCGGCGTGGGGGCCGGGTACCGGGTCAGTTGTGGATCGGATGAGGGGTCGGTGGTCGGATGATGCGGCGATTAGCCATGACCTCGGCCCACCAATCGCTCAACGGGCTGGGGTCGGGCCAAACGATAGGGTCACGATCTTCGTCGTCTGGGACGCGCGCTTTGGGCTTCTCGATCACGATGACGTTCCTCTGCGCTGAATATTCAAGTGTTGCGGAGGACCCTCGTAGTCGCACGGTGCCGGTGGTTCACGACGAATCGCTTCGAATCGGCTGCCCGTCGAGCAGCGCGGGTTCCTCGCCCGTGTCGGACGACCGCACTGTCGATCCGATATATACAACCAATACCACGCAAAACGCCGAAAAAACCGATCTTTCCGATTTTCGGGCGGCGACGCCCTGTCGTTCCCGGCCATGTGACCAGGCGGAATCGTCCTGCGACCGGCTCGGCATCCGCACCGAGAATGGGCCGAGCGGCGGCTCATCGCCCAGCGGGTCACCGCTTCGGAACGCGCTCGTGGACGGTCAGCAGCAGGTGGTCGAAGGCGGTCTGCACCTGGGGTGGAGCCGGGGGCACGCAGTCGATTTCGGCGATGATCTGAGCGGCCAGGTCGCGAAGCTTGACGTTGGTTTCCTGCGAGCGCCACTGCAGGACGTGAAATGCCTGATCGGCATTGATCCGGTACACGCGCATCAGCACACCCTTGGCTTGCTCGATCAGCGCACGCGACTCGACCAGTTTCGGCAGCGTATCGTCGAGCAGGTCCTGTCGTTCCTCGGCGATGGTGGCGGTCAGATCGATGTAGTAACCCGCAGTGCCGACCACAGCGCCGTCCCGGTCGGTCAGCGTGTCGCCGAGTACGATAACGTGGTGCACCGCTCCGGCGGTGTCGATGATGCGGTGGCGGCTGCAGAACGGCTCGGCGTTGCGCACCGACTTCTCGATCGCCTCGGCAACGTGCTCACGATCCGCGGGATGTTTGTGCGCGAGCAACAACTCCGTCGTCGGCGTCACCGACCCCGGTGCGTAGCCGTGCATCGCGGCGACTTCATCCGACCATTCCCACCGCTGATCACCGAACCAGAACCGGAAGCTCCCCGTAGTCTGGGGCGTGCCCGCACCAACCACCTGGGCTACCGCTCCTTCGGCCGTCTCCACGATCGGTTCGCCCGATTCGCTCATCGCCTGACTGCGCTCCTAGCTCCTTGTAGTCCGGCATCGGCAGCGCAACACGCTTGCGCTGCGCACCGGTTCGGCACCGACGCTCGGCGACGGCGTCCTGCGAGAGCATTCTCGCGGCGGCAAGTGCGCCTGCTGCGCTTCCCTGCTCGCAGTCGCCGCGGGCGAGCCGACGCCGGTCGTGATATCCGAGGCGCAGTGGGTACTGCCGAGATGAGTATTGCCAAGATGTTGCCCGCCGCGCCGCAGTGACCCGGCGACGCACCATTCCGCCCAGCTGGGAGGTAGTCGTGACCAGTGCTCCACAACCGGCGAAGCGCCCGGTCAGCGCGCTGCTGGCGGGCCCATACGGGCACCCGTTCCATCCGATCCTGGTGACCGTGCCGATCGGCGCCTGGGTCGCGAGTCTGGTGTTCGACATCGGCTCACGGGTCGTGGCCGATCCGGATTTCCTCGCCCAAGGCGCGCTGTGGCTGATCGTGATCGGCCTGTTCGGAGCTCTGGTCGCGGCCACGATCGGATTCCTGGATCTGCTGGTCATCCCGAGCGGCACTCCGGCGTTCCGGACCGGTTTGCTGCACATGAGTCTCAATCTCGCCGTGACGATCGCCTTCGCGGTCGATTTCCTGTGGCGCCGGGCGGGCGATGGGCCGCGCGGTCCGGTAGCTCCCGGCCCCCTGCTGCTGTCCGCGGCGAGTCTCGTCGTGCTGGGCGTGTCGGGCTACCTCGGTGGGAAGCTCGCCTACCGATATGGCGTCCGAGTCGCCGATGAGGCCGGCCAGGCCGCGGGCTTCCAGCGCTGATCGCTGTTCGTTCGGATCGAAAGGAATTCGTCTCGAAAGGAATCTCCCATGGCCATCGCGGCATTGATCACCTGGCTGTTGACCGCGGCAGGCGGTTTCGTCCTGCTCGGCACCTGGATCTCGAAAGGCGGTACGCGGCAACCGAGTTCCACCCAGCTGCCGCCGCCGGCCGTCTTCGGCCACTTCCTCCTCGCCGTCGTCGGTCTGATCGTGTGGATCATCTATCTCTTCGCCGATAAGGACGCGCTTGCGTGGACGGCGTTCGTTCTTCTGCTCCCTGTGGCCTTACTCGGATTGTTCATGTTCGCCCGCTGGCTCCCCGGGTATCGCGCCCGCGCCGCATCCGGTCCGCAGCAGCCCGCTGAGCGCCACTTTCCCGTGGCGGTCGTCGCCGGTCACGGCGTATTCGCGGTCACGACAGTCATTTTGGTGCTACTGACCGCGCTCGGCGTCGGTTGACTCAGCGAAAGCGCTCGGACCAGAATCCACACTTGTGTCCGGCGCCGAAATCGTGCGACATCGGGCTTCCGGTCGCACGCATCACCACCACCGGACCATCCGGGCCCGGACCGTTCTGCGCCGGCCAGGCGGTCCATTGGGGCACACCGGGCCCGTTCGGGTCCCCGGTATGGGCGAAGTGGGTCCACCATCGCTGCAGCTGCCGGGCGAAGGCATCGGACGGGCCGGTCCACGGGATCGGCACGCCCATCAGGCTGGTGAACAGGTAGGCCAGTTCGGCGGAATGGAAGGCACCCGGCAGCACCGGATCGTCGTCACCGAAGGGCGCCTGGTCGAATTCGTACTGCCACAGGGGATGTCCGGCATCGCGGGCGACGCGGCTGGTGAACAGTGCCGGACAGGCGAACAGGCCGTCGGTGATGACCGCGGATTGCGCGGCCGCGGGGGTGGGATAGCGATCGAGTGGGTACTCGGCCAGTACTCGGTCGGCGTAGGCGCCGAACGATTGGCGCACATAGCGTTCGTAGCTCGCGGCATCCGGCGCGCGACCGCGCGCGTAGTCGGATTCGGCGACGAACAGCGCCCCCTCGTCGCCATTGCTTCCGACGATGAGGGGAATTTTCCGGTCATCTGCTTCCAGTCCCGCATCGAGTGTGCGGGTGATGACGACACCGTCGATGCTGGGCACCCAGATGGGCACAGGCCCGTCGAATTGGACGCTCGGTGCCAGCAGCGTCGCCTCGGGTAGTGCTCGCAAGCAAGCCAATTGTGTTGCGCGATCGACACATCCGACGCTTTCCGCGTAGCGCTGCGAGCGCGCGAAGGCATCCTCACGACTGCTGGGCACCAAGGGTGACTGTACGCACGATCCGCTTTGGACGATGGCTTTGTGGAAGAGGCCGTCGGAGGCGGGCGCGGCCAGGTGGGTGCAGACGCTTTCGCCGCCGGCGGATTCACCGAAGATGGTGACATTGGCGGGATCGCCACCGAAGGCAGCGGCATTGTCGTGCACCCACCGCAGGGCCGCCTGCTGGTCTTGGATACCGACTGTTCCGGTGGCCCCACCCGACTCCGCGGCCAGTTGGGGCAACGACATGAATCCGAACGGCCCCAGTCGGTAATTGGGGACCGCCACGATGACGTTCCCTTCGGCGACCATCCGGGAGGGGGCGTCGTATTGACTGTTGGCACCGGTGTCATAGCCGCCGCCGTGGAAGAACACCATGACCGGCAGGCTTCTGTCGCGGGCGCCGTCGGGCACGTAGAGGTCGATGGTCAGGCAGTCCTCGCTGGTCGGGCCGGCGGGTGGCGTGCCGGACAGATGTCCGTTCTGCGGACACAGCGGGCCGTGTACGAGAGCCGGCCGGACGCCGGGCCAGGGTGCCGGTGGCCGCGGGGGACGGAATCGCGCGTCACCTCCGGTGGGTGCGGCAAACGGGGTACCTAGGTATTTGACGATGCCATCGGCGGCGAGCCCGGAGATCGCGCCACCGGTCACGACCACAGTGGGTGGTGACGACCCGACCGCGGGCGATGGAGCACCCGCGAAGCAAAGGCCGATTACCGCGATCCCCGAGATCGCGGATCGCATGATCGAGCGAACCATTGCTGCCCAATACCTCCGATGCGGTCGCCACGGTCGGCAGCAATGACCCTCACCAAGCGAGCATCCCCCAGGCGCTACACCGCCGCCGCACGGCCCGTCCGACCGGGGCAGCGCCCGGCGTGATCCGCCCTCATCGCCCGCAGCCATCCGGAAGCCCTCGACCACCCGGGCCGAGACACGGCAGTTCGGACAGATGCTACAGCGGACCGCCGCGCGTCCACCTACTCGGCGACACGCGCGGCGGGCAGCGGGTCAGCGCCCGCAGCCAGCGCGAGTGCCTCGGCGAGAAGCTCGACCATGTCGCACCCCGTTTGGTGTGCACCCACGCTTTATTTGCTTAGCGAAAGCAATTAACATACAGTTGCTTAACGCAAGCAACTAATCTCGCTTCGGAGCAACCATGGCAATCTCACCCGATATCGCCCAGAGCCTGATCAAGGAGTTCTATCTGATGGGCCGGGCGATCCGGATCGCGCTCGCACACCCAGTGGAAGGGCAACTACTCCCGGGCGGCATCGGGGTGCTGGGCGCCCTCGAATCCAAGGGCCCGTGCCGACAAGTCGACTTGGCAGTGGACATGTGCATCAGCGCCTCCGCACTGAGCAGGCACGTCACCGAACTCGCCGGCGAGGGCTACATCAGTCGTCACGCCGACCCCACCGACGGCCGCGCCACCCTGATTCGGGTGACCGACGAAGGACGCGATTTGCTGCAACGCGTGCAGGCCTCGCGAGCGCGGGGATTGCAGACCGTTCTCGCCGACTGGCGTGAGGAAGAAGCCGAGCAGGCGTGCCTGGCCGTGCAAAAGCTCAGAAACACACTGACCGCACATGCGCACACCACATCACTGGGATCGCACCAGCCGGTTTCGATGGATAGTAAGGAAGTCGATGTCTAGTTCCGTCCAGGCGGTGCCGCCACGCGATCCAGTCGCGATGACCCACCGCGAAGTCCTGGAAGCGATGACCGGTCTACTGGCCGCATTGTTCACGGCACTGCTCAGCACAACGATCGTCGCCACGGCACTGCCCACCATTATCGGCGATCTGCAGGGATCGCAAACCGCCTACGCCTGGGTCATCACCTCGTCTCTGCTGGCCAACGCAGCGGCCACCCCGATCTGGGGCAAACTCGCCGATCTGTTCAACAAGAAGCAGCTGGTCCAATCGGCCATCGTCATCTTCGTCGTGGGCTCGATCATCGCCGGCTTCGCGGGCAATGTCGCCCTGCTGCTGGCCGCACGGATCATCCAGGGCGTCGGCATGGGCGGATTGACCGCGCTCGCGGTGGCGATCATCGGCTCCATCGTCGCGCCCCGGGAACGCGGGCGGTACTCCGGCTATATGGGCGCGGTCATGGCGGTTTCGATGTCCGGCGGACCCATCCTCGGCGGCGTCATCGTCGACAGCCCGCTCGGCTGGCGCTGGTGCTTCTTCGTGTGCGTGCCGCTGGCGGTGATCGCGCTGGTGCTGTTGCAGCGGACATTGCGGCTACCCACCGACCGTAAGGACGGCGTCTCGATCGACTGGCTCGGCGCCGCATTGCTGACCGGCGGTGTGTCGGTGCTGCTGATCTGGGTGTCGTTCGCCGGGAAAGCCGGCTATTACGCGTGGCTATCGCGCGAGTCGGCGGTCTATGTCGCGGTCGGCGTGCTGCTGCTGATCGCGACGGTGTGGGTCGAGTCCCGCGCTGCGTCGCCGATCATCCCGCTGCGGATCGTGACCGAGCGGACCACCGGTCTGGCGATCATCGCCTCGATCGCGGTCGGCGTCGGCATGTTCGGCGCGACAACCTTCCTGGGTCAGTACTTCCAGACCGCGCGCGGATACTCGCCGACCCTGGCGGGGGTGCTGACCATTCCGCTCGTCGTGGGCATGTTCGTCGCGTCGGTCGGCTCCGGACAGCTGATCACCCGGCGCGGCAAGTGGAAGGGATACGTCGTCGCCGGAGCCGCCCTGCTGGTGGCCGGGTTCGGGCTGCTTTCCACTCTCGACCATGCGACGAGCCTATGGCTGGTCGGTGGATACATCACGGTCGTCGGGTTGGGCGTCGGCATGATGATGCAGAACTTGGTTCTGGCCGTGCAGAACACGGTGAGCGTGCACGACATCGGCGCCGCCTCGAGCAGCGTTGCCTTCTTCCGCACATTCGGCGGCGCCATCGGGGTCTCGGTGCTCGGCTCGGTGCTCGCCACCCGGGTGAGTGAGCTGTCCGCGGCGGGATTCGCCAGGATCGGCGTCCAGACCATGTCCTCCGGCGGCAGCAACCTGGATCTCGGCGCCTTGCCCGCCCCCATCGCCACGATCGTGCGCGCCTCCTACGGCGATGCGACCGGACGGATCTTCCTCCTCGCCGCGGCAGCGACGGCCGTCGCCCTCATCGCTACGGCGCTACTGCCGAATCGTCCGCTACGCCGCACGATCGACATCGATCCCGCTCTCGACCCGATGCAGCCGGGTGCGCAGAGGGCGAATGGGAGCCCGAGTTCCGGGAGCTCTGCGCAGCGGGACAAGGACAGGGAACCGGCATTGCTCGACTGACGTCGCGGCGTACTCGGGGTTTCGCAGGCCGGGCGGCATCGATCGCCCGGCCCACGCTGCGGCCGGGCCGCACGTCAGACTGCGCCGAACCACGGCAGTGGCGCGGCACCGCGGTGGCAGGCCGGACCAGCCTCACTGCGGCGGCCACTCGGCAGAGCGCAGGTTGGCGGCCGAGGCCGAGGCGACAGCGACGGCCAGGCCACGCAACTCCCCCGGAATCAGCACCGACCGGATGGCGCCCTGAAAACACTCCAGCATGGCACCGTCGGACCACCGCACGTCGTAGCGGTACCAGCAGCGCCCGCCGCTTCGACTGCGCTGGATATCGCGTTCGGTCCGCACCGCCAGTTCGATCAGCGCGGAAACAACCTGGCTCGGCTCGCCCGTACTGGCGATCTTCCACCACGGCCGACCGAAACAACCTGGCTCGGAGATCTCGACCAGGTACAGCAGAGGCATCCCCACGGCGTTGGAGGTGGTCATACCGCACAGACTGCCCCAAATCGGACTGGACAGACAGATGAAACGCCGGAGGTGTGCCGAGCCGCTATCGCACGCCGGCCACGGCAACGCTCGAGCCGAATCCGGCTTGTGCCGAGTCGACGCTCGACGCCCGTGCTTCCCGCCGCTGTGTACGTCTCGAGGCCGGCCAGGAGCCAGCGGGGGCAACAGGCAGGTCGGCGAATTCCGGATCCGACGCACCGGCGACCGACGCACCGATGACCGCAGGCTTCTTCACCTTCTCCAGGTGCGCGTCGGCTTCTCGTCCAAGGCGCTCGCGTTCTCCCGATGGGCCGCCTGACCGGAGCGTGGAATCGGCGGCCGACAGTCACCGACGTTCGCGACCGCGTCAGCGCACCGGCAAGGGACTGCGCTGCGCGGCTTCGGCCGCTCGAACCGCACTCAGCGCATTGATTCTGCCGTACCCGTACTCGGCACTGTGCCCATCCGCGTCGTAGCCGCCGCCCTGCGGGTCGATCTGGTCGCAGGCCCCTTTCAGCAGGTCCTTGACCTCATGCCAGGCCAGATCCGGGTTCTCCGACAACACCAGTGCGGCCACCCCGGCAACTCCCGGACAAGAGCTGGAGGTGCCGCCGAAGTCGTTGGTGTAGTTTCCTGCCTCATCGCCCGATTCGGGCTTCCCCGGGTTGTAACCGTCCCGGCCACGCCGGTCGACCGTCCAGATGCCCGGAGTCAGTGGGGCAGGATGGCCGAGGGGTGCGTACTCGAAATCGCTGCTGGGGAACGCACACCACACCGCTTTTCCGAAATCGCTGTAGACGCTGCGTGTCCCGCTGTCGTTGCAGGCCGCGACGGCGATGACCTTGGCGAAACTGGCGTAGCCGTCGTTGTCGACGGACTCGTTGCCATTGCCCGCGGCGAACACCACCACACAACCCTTGCCGCCGCGTCCGGCGGTGACGGCGTGTTCGATCGCCAATCGTGTGCTGGCGGGCAACTGCACCACCCGATCGTGCAGCGCATCGTTCGGCCGGAACCAATCGCCATCGGGCGGACCCCAACTGCACGAGATGACGTCCGCACCGTGCTCGGCCGCCCACTGGAAGGCACGCGCCTCGGCTTGCGATCCCAGACCTGAGGCGAGCCGGATCGGCATCAGCGCGGCCTCCGGCGCCACTCCCGAAGCCCCCGCCGCGCCGTTCGCGCATGCCACACCAGCACATGCCGTGCCGTGGTTGTCCCCGCGATCGGGTCCGGTGCCGGACAGGTCCTTCGGGCGGGGATCGTTGGTCTCCAGGGTCACGTCGCGTGGTGCGACCACCTTGCGGGACCCGGCGAACTCGGGATGGTCGATGTCGACACCGTCGTCGATGACGGCGATCGTCACTCCGGCGCCGCGCGTGACCGCGTGGGCCGCCGCCACCCCAGCGTGGGCGTCGACGGTCACGCGACCGATCACGGTCTTCTTCAGATGCCACTGCTGCGGGAAGATCGCCTTGCGGGCACGGCGCCGGATCAGCTCCGGGTGGCAGTACTCGACGTCGTCGCGGCTCAGCAGCGAATTCGCGATATCGAAAACCCGCTGACCGGTCCCCTCCGCGGCGGCCGTGAAATACGCGTTGGTCGCGTAGGCGACCTCTTCCTTGACCCGCAGACCCGCCGCGCTCAGGACGGCAAGACAATGCTCGTGATCGACCCGGTCGACGAACTTCACGAAGATGTTCTCCGTGTAGAGCACCGGCTCCCCGGTGCCGGGATCCACCAGCACATGCCCGGCGAACCGCACTTCCGGCGCGGCGTTCAGCACCGGCTTACGTTCCGCCACCGACGCCCCCGGGGGCAGCCGATACACCTCGACCCCCGCTTCCGGGTATGCCTGCACCAACGTCGCATCATCGAGCGCACCCGCCAGCGGCGTGCGGACCGAACCGAATTCCCGCCGGATCCCGCGCCCCGCGTGGGTCCGCACGGCGATCAGGTCCCTGCTCTGCTCCAGCTCGAAACCAGGATCTTCCTTCGTGCCGAAATTGGCTGTAGGCATTACGATCTCCTTCCCCCTAGTAGCGCGGTAGTCGCCATTCGTGCTCGTTTGCAGCCAAGCGCAGCCGCGGGTGACGCACGGGTCTCGCTACGCCGCGATATTGCCGGGACTGTCGAGAAGATTCTACGAGAAGCGAAGGGCCCGTTGAGCTGTTCTCGTGTCAGGGCGCGGGCTCAGGCACGCGACCGTGCCGCGATGGTGCGCCTGCACGGCGCGCACGAAAGTGGTAGTGGGGCAACGGCGATGCAGGCAGCCAGTGTCTCTGTGTTGCCGAGCATTTCCCGCCGTCGATAGCACGGCGACACCGGAATCCGGCCGTTTACCGGCCACTCAGGATTGCTGGAGCCTATTCACAGGCTGCCTCGAGCAACCGCCTGGACAATGCCGAACGTGCCCGTACTCACCGCTCCCCCGACTCCGGCGCCACCGCGGACTATTCCCGTCGATCCGGCGCTGAACCAGCAGTACGCGTTCCCCCACGGGATTTCACTGCTGCACGGCTGGCTGCCGTTGACCCTCGAACTGCTCACGGCGGCGATACTGTTGGTCGCCGTCGCTCGGCGAACCAGGCGGTGGTGGCTGATCGAACTGCCGGTGTCCGTGGCGATCGGCGGCGCGGCAGCGCTGGCAGCCAGGTGGTACGTCGCCGACGAGGGGCTGGCCTCCGACCCTGCGCCCCTCCAATTGTGGGTCTGGGTCGGCGCCGTCGCCGCGGCGGCTGCGATCGCGGTCGCGGGTTGGTCGTCCGCGCGCTGGTGGCGCCGCGGCATCGCGGTCCTCGCCATCCCGTTGACCCTGCTGAGCACCGGAATAGTACTGAACCAGTGGGTCGGCTACTACCCGACCGTACAAGCCGCGTGGGGCGCGGCCACCGCGGGCCCGCTCCCGCATCAGACCGATCTCTCGGCGCTGCCTGCCTTGCGGAACACCACCGTCACCGACGGCAAACTGGTGCCGGTGCGTATTCCCGACGCCGGCAGCGGATTCCCGCATCGCACCGAATACGTCTACCTGCCACCCGCGTGGTTCGCCGGGCCGAACCCGCCCGCGCTGCCGGTGGTGATGATGATCGGCGGCGAGTTCAATACTCCGGCGGACTGGATCCGCAGCGGGCAGATCATGCCCGCCCTGGACGGCTTCACCAGGGAGAACGGTGGGCAGGCTCCGATCCTCGTTTTCGTCGATGCCAGCGGCAGTTTCAACAACGACACCGAATGCGTCGACGGGCCGCGCGGCGACGCCGCCGACCATTTGACCAAGGACGTGCCCGCCTATATCCGGTCACGATTCGGCGCCTCCGCTGATCCGGCACTGTGGGCGGTGCTGGGCTGGTCCATGGGTGGCACCTGCGCGGTGAACCTAGCGGTCATGCATCCCGACCTGCTGCACACGTTCGTCGACATCGCCGGCGACCTCCGGCCGTCTTCCGGCAGCACCGAGCAGACCATATCTCGTCTCTTCGGCGGTAACGCCGACGCGTTCGCGGCGTTCGACCCGCTGACGGTCATGGCCCGGCACGGTCCCTACAGCGGCGTCGCCGGCCTGTTCGACGACCTCCGCCCAGCACCGCGTGCCGGCGGCGGGAACAGGCGTGCCCCGGGTACCGACGACGCGAACGCGGGCGTGGGCGGTCGGCACGGCGGGCCCGATTCCGGTGAGGTCGGCGCCGCGGGCAAACTCTGCGACGCGGCACGCGCGGTCGACATCGATTGCACCGTCTACACCACCGAGGGTGGGCATACCTGGCAGTTCGCTTCGGCCGCTTTCACGTCGTCGCTGCCGTGGGTCGTCGGCCGCCTGGGTCTGCCTGTTCCGGCGACCAGCTGACCGTCTCATCACGGACGACCGTCGTCGCACCCACACCGAACAAGAGTGCGGGATAAGGATCGTGCGGGCCTGCACAGATACGGGTCCGCCGGTCCGATGCCGCGTAAGTGGTTGACCCTGACACCGGAGCAATCGGATACTGGATACACAGTGGGTGATACCGTCGTTGCCCAGAATGGACCGAACGCCATGTCCCAGAATGCGAATCCCGCCACATTAGAGACCGCGCTCGAGGCCGCAGGCGGGGCTGTGCCCCTCCTGCGCAGCTCGAAGCTCGGATACTTCCCCTTTCCGCACACTCCGTCGGAATTCACCAACTGGCGCGACGAGGCCCGGTCATGGGCGAATGATGTTGCGCTCCTGGAGCTTTCACACCACATGACCGAGCTGCACTTCCGCGGCCCTGGGGTGATCGACTTCCTCGAGCACATCGCGCTGAACAAATTCGCCCCCTTCCCCATCGGGCGGGCCAAGCAGATCGTGCTCGGTGCGCCGGACGGCAATCTGATCGGTGACGGCATCATCAGCCACGAGGCTCCCGACTTCTACCGAATCATCGGACTGCCGCCGACCGCCGACGATTGGGTGCATTTCAACCTCGAGCAGAACGATCACGCCTTCACCGTCGAGCTGAACGAACGAGGCAGTTGGCCACGAGATGTCTTCCGCATCCAGATCCAGGGGCCGAAGGCGCTGACGCTGGTCACCGAAGTCGCGGGAGGGAACCTGCCGGAGATCCCCTTCTTCGCGATCGGAGACATTCGGATCGCCGGCAAGTCGGTGCACGCGTTGCGGCACGGCATGGCCGGCGCGGCCGGCTTCGAGCTGACCGGAGCATGGGACGACCAGTGGGCAGTCCGCGAAGCCCTCGAGGTCGCGGGAGAGAAGTACGGCCTGCGTAAGGTCGGGGACCTCGCCTACCGGATCACGGCCCAGGAATCCGGCTGGTTTCCGCAGACCCTGCCCGCGATCTACACCCACGCGTCGTTCAAGGCTTTTCGCGAGTGGCTGCCCGGGGACTGCTTCGAGGCGACAGCGTCACTCGGCGGCAGCTACGATTCCCCGAACATCGAGGACTACTACGTCAACCCGGTCGAGCTCGGCTACGGCCTTGTGGTCGACTGGAATCGAAACTTCATCGGCCGAGACGCACTGCGCGAGAAGGCCGACAACCCGCGCCGCAAGAAGGTCACCCTCGAGTGGAACAACGACGATGTCGCCGGCGTGTTCACCTCCGCGCTGTTCGGCCCCGAGCGGGGCGGGCTATACCCCGCGTTCCCCAACCTGCTGCACGCCGTATTCGAGTACGACATCGTCCTGGACAAAGACGGCAGACCTGTGGGCACCTCCCAGTGGGCCTCGTACACACCCAATGCACGCCGGGTGATCTCCAGCGCGCTCGTGGACATAGCGGACGCCGAGCCCGGCACCGAGCTCACACTTCTGTGGGGTGAGCCGAACTCGAAGCGCCCCCGTATCGAAGCGAACGAGCTGCGTGACATCAGGGTCACCGTCCAGCCCTCGCCGTACTTCGAGAAAGTCATCAAGAGCGGCAAGCAGTAGCACAGCACCGGCCGGGGTCCGCGTGATCGTCCACGCGGACCCCGCGCTGTGTAGCCATGCGGCCGTTGACGATCGGCGCGGTCATTCCTACTGCGGCACAGACGGACTCGCGTTGCCCACGCGGGTGACGATCGACCGGGTCCGCACCGCACCGACCGCGTGTGGTCAGGCGCCCTGCGCCGGGGCGGTGAGGTCCTCGTGAGCATCCCGATACGGTGCGGTGCCGAAAGGATTGTGGACCGCGTACCGCCACACACCGTCGGCCCCCAGGCGCGCCACGTCCGCGGATGCCCCTGCTCGGCGCACGAGGCCACCATCCTCGGATGAACGTTCCAGCAGCTCCCAGTCTGTGATGAGGTGGGCGACTCCGTCCGTCACGTAGGCATGCCGCACGGCTGACCGGAAGTGCTCCACGGCGAGGTAAGCGTCGAGCACGTCGGCATGCGAGCTCACCGCGACGGCCGTGCCCGGCGCGGTCGCGTGCACCGCCTCGGCCTCGAAGAGATTCGCGAGTGCCTCGCGGTCGCCGCGAGCGACCCCGTCGCGGAAATGTGCGACCAGGTGGCCGACCCGTGCGTCCAACTCGTCGTCGGACCGGCCCAACGCTGTTGGCGCATCCGTGGGGCCGCTTCCGCCGCCGTTATCGATGATGCAGCGCCAGACACCGTCGGGTCCCCGACGTCCGACATCGCTGGACCGGCCGCGGCTGCGCGAGCGGCGCCCGGTGACCGGGTCGCAGGCATGAACCTCCCACTCGACGAACAGCAAAGCCACGTCGCCGGCGACATACACCGCGCCCAGATGGGCGTCGAGACTATCGAATCCCGCTCCACCATGCTCTTGGTCACGAGGCCGGACCGCGACGCCGGGCTGGGTGACGATGAGCGCGTCGGATTCGAACACTGCCGCCAGCGCCTCGGCGTCGCCGGAGTTGAGCGCCTCGCTGAACCGGCGGGTCAGGAATCCGATCCGGCAGTCCTGGTCGTGATCTTTACGCGACATGTCGCCTCCTCACAAGCTCATGTGCGACGGTTCCGCGGTGATCGTCGGCGAATACCACTGCGCCGCTGACGAGTACAGTACCTGCGGTAGTCCCGCTCATTGGTCGAAATACGCGCCGAGCAGCTCGACCGTCCGCACCACAGCGGGGGGACGACAATCGACACATCCGCATCCAGCGATCGGATGCCACGGTTGCGGCGCGCGGCGCCGGACGAAGATTCGCCCAGACATCACCGGCTGTTCACCGCTTTCGCGTCGCCGCCGATTACCATCGCGTCATCGAGGGGAAGGTGGCGAATTGCCGTATCGCCGCACGACAGTGCTTGTCGCAGTATTGATTACGTTGTGTGCCCTGCTGACGGGTTGCGGAGGCAATCGCGGGTCCGGTCCCGTCCGCGAGTACGCGCCCGACGCGAGTGTGCTGAACATCGTGGCGGGATCCGAGCACGCCGCGGTATTCCAGCAGGTCGTGCAGCCGTGGTGCCGGGAGCAGAAGCTGACCTGCACCATGACCGAACTGGGGTCGGTGGATCAGGCTCGGTTGCTGGACGCCGGCGACCCGCCCTACGACGCATTCTGGTTCGCCAGCAGCGTCTTCCAGCAGCTGGGCGACACCGGGCACCGGCTGCAGCAGGCGCAGCCCATGTTCAGCACTCCCCTGGTGTTCGCCGGTACGCGCGGCGAGCTGGATGCTCTCGGGTTCACCGGGCGGGACGTGGGCATCGAGGAGATCTTGGCCGCAGCCGAGGCGAAGAAGACGACGGTGTGGACGACCAATCCGACCCAGTCCAATTCCGGCGCCACCGTTCTGCTGGGCTTCCTCAACTACTTCGCGGGCAACGGTCCCGGCGTCCCGCTGACCCGATCGCAGCTCGATTCCGAGCAGGTACGCACCGGGATCACCCGTTTCACCCGGGCTTTCGCACGGACGCCGCCGTCCACCGGACTGCTCATGGCGGAATGCCTGGCCTCGCCGCAGCAGTGCAAAACCCTGTTCACCTACGAAAGTCTGGTGATCGAACACAACCAGGAACTGGTGCGCGCGGGCAAGCAACCACTGCACGTCATCTACCCCAAAGGCGTACTGGCGATTTCGGATGCCCCGCTGGGATTCCTGCCGCACGGCGACAATCCGCAAAAGCTGAGCAACTTCCGCAAGCTGCAGGACTTCCTGCTCTCCGCCGACACCCAGCAGCGGCTGATCCGGCTGGGGCGGCGGCCGATCACCGGTATCGGACTGTCCCTGCCCGACGCACCGCGTGACGTCTTCGACCCGGCCTGGGGGGTTCGCGCGACGCTCACCGAGCAGCCGATCACGTATCCGGCCGCCGCGGTGATCGATGCCGCCCTGGAGAACTACCAGACCGTCTATCGCACCCCCACCGACCTGGTGTACTGCATCGATTCCTCCGGCAGCATGGCCGACAACGGCGGCTGGACCGGGGTGCAGCGAGCCGCGGATCTGCTGTTCGATCCGGCGCAGTCCAAGAAGTATCTGCTGCAGACCGGTCCCCGGGACCGGACCGCGGTGCTGCTGTTCAGCAACACCGCCGCCACCACGCAGTGGACCAGTGGCAATGCGGCATCGGACTTGCAGTCCTTGCGCAACACCATTCGCGCGCGAGACCCGAATGGCAATACCGGCATCTATCGCTGCCTGAGTGCCGCGGCGAAACAGTTCACCGGCTCGGCCGACCCGGATCGCAAGCGACTTGTCGTACTCATGACCGACGGCGCCGACACCGAGGGCGGCAACGGCCTCGATGACATCGCCCGCACCGGCATCCCGGTCGTGGCCATCGGATTCGGTTCTGCCGTCAAGGACGACGCGCTCCGGGCGATCGCCGAGCGCACCGGCGGGTCGTATCTGACCACCGACGATATGGTCGCGGCGCTACGCCAGGCCGCCGGATACCGGTAGGAGCCGGCGGTGCCGGGTAATGCCGCGTTGATCGCGGCGCTGGTCGTACTCGTGTCCGCCTTCCTCGGTCTCTATGCCGTGATCGGCTCACCGATCGGCGCGATGCTGGTGGCGGCGGGGGCGGCCGTGCTCACCGCTCTTGCCGGACAGCAGGTTTCCGTCGCCACCAAGGGCAGCCGACTGGCGCGACGAGTATCGAAAACCAACCGGCGGGTGGCGGTGCTGGCAGCCCGCGTCAGCGATGCCGAGACCCGCGCCTCGCTGCTGCGGGCGTGCGACATCATTCCGCGCCTGCTGCAGCGTACCGGGACGGTCGATCCCGCAAACCTGTCCATGACCGCGCACAAGCTGCTCGAGTATCTGGCGAGTGTGGAGTCGGCGCTACGGCGGTACCTGGAAATCCAGGACCACCGCTCGTCCTACCGTGATGCCGAGGCGTTGCTGGCTCGTAGCCGCCGCGTACTCGCCGGATTCGAAACCTTCGCCGCGCACGGTGCCGAACAGGCCGGCGAGGCGAACCTCGAGTCCTTCTTCCGGGACCTGGCGCACCTGGAACTCATGAATCCCCCGCAGCTGCCCTCGAGCGAGGAGCTATGAACAGATCCCGTCTCCCTGCCATCCTCGCGATCATGGTCGCCGTGATCGCCATCGCCGTGGGTGTCGTGGTGATACGCAAGGCGGACGAGACCCCGGTCGCGGTCCGAGCGCTCACCTGTCTCGGTGGCTCCGAGAAGTCCGCGCTCATGGCCGATGCCGACGTCCGCGCCATCCTGCGCGATGATTACGGGCTCGAGGTGCGCTTCGACAAGCGCGGCTCCTATGACTTGGTACAGCTGCCCACCGACCAGCTGCGCAATCAGAAGATCGACTGCTTGTGGCCGTCCTCGGCGAGCGCACGCAGCGTGTTCGAAGCAGCGCACAACACCGGTGACTTCCCGGACTATCGCGCCGAATCGGTGCTGGAAACTCCGGAGGTGATCTACGCCGGCGTGGCAGCCACCGACGCGCTCGTCCGCGCAGGAATCGTGGCGCAGCGCGACAATTCCTACTACATCGTCGATTTCAAGCGCTTGCTGCTGGATTTCGTGCTACCCAAGCAGAAGTGGCCATCGCTGGGAGCGCGTGACCTGGCCGGTCCCATCCGCATCACGAGCACGGACCCGAAATCGTCGAACTCCGGATTCACCCTGCTGCAACTGGAATTGACGGTCATCGCCTCGAACGACGTCTTTCAACCGCCCACCCTGGTCGAGGCCAGATCCGGTCTGCCGGCCGTACGCGAACTCTACGACGCGCAGGGCTTGCAGTCCGACAGCTCCGACGGCGGTTTCCGGGAGTGGCTCATCCAAGGAGCGGCCACGCTCTACGCCGGATACGAAAGCCAGATCCTGCGGCAACTGGTCGACTACCGCGACAACCGTCCTGCCACCGAGGCGCTGCTGGCGAATGCCCGGATGCTGTATCCGGATCCGACCATCTTCAACAGCAATCCGATCCTCGCCCTCACCGCTCCCGCTCATCAGCTGATCACGGCCCTACAGGATCCGAAAATCCAGGCGATCGCGTGGAACCGCTACGGTTTCCGCTCCGCCACTCAACTCGGCGCGGCGCATGCCGCCGACTTCACGCAGATCCCGCTGGCCCCCCAGCCGCGCTCCACGACGCCGCCGCGAGCCGACATCACCCAGCTCCTGCTCGCGTGTGTGCGGGACAATCGGTGCACCTGACGGCACCACCTCGAGGTACTCGGCTGACTCGAATCCGGCCACGACGTTGCCCACACGGCGGTAGTAGCCACGGGGAAGGGCTGTGGTTCGGTAATCCGATCGTTGCGGCCATGGCACTTCGCCGCAGTCACCCCGCCCACGCCGGTTCGCTGACGTCGATGGCGCCGCGAACCTTCCCGGGGCCCACGGTCACCAGGTCCCGGCCGCTACGTTGCGGCGGGCGGGCGAGCCGAAGGCTCCGGGGAGGCGTGTACTTCAGGTTCGGTTTCCGAGCCGGAGCCTCAGCTGTTGGTCAGCGTGCGAGCGAAAAGGGGGAGCACGCGATCCCAGTGACGCTGCAGCGCGGAGGCGTCGAAGGCATCGGTGTCGGACATGGTGAAGCCGTGGGTGGTGCCGGGGTATACCTCGGTGCTGTAGCCGACTCCGGCACCATCCAGGGCCTGGTTGAGCTGGGTGATGTCGTCGTCGGACGTGATGTCGCCTTCCGCGAGGCCGAGGTGGACTTGCGCGGTGAGCTTGGGGAACAGGCGGTGCGGGCTGTCGGGCGCGTCCGTGACCAGGGGGCTGGGATGGAATCCGGCGACGGCGGCCACCTTGTCGGGGTAGGCCGTCGCGGTGCGCATCGCCAATCCTGCGCCCATGCAGTAGCCCATCACGCCGACCGGTCCGGCGCTGACTTCGGGCTGGCTGGTGAGGAACTCGAGGTAGGCGTCGGCGTCGCGCAGGGCACATTCGACGGTGTGCGCTTTGATCAGGGGCATCAGCTGCCCGAAGACGGCGGGCCGGACCTCTTCTGAGATGTGTTCGGGAATTTCCATCACCGGCGCCGGGCCGTGCCGGTAAAAGACGTTGGGGACGAGCACGTAGTACCCGTGTCCGGCCAGTTCGCCGGCCATCTCCCGCAACACCCGCCGCACACCGAAGGCGTCCGGGTACATCAGTACCGCCGGGTACCGTCCACCACCGTCGGGGAATGCGGCGAAAGCGTCGGCCTGGCCGTCCGCGGTGGGAATTTGCAGCGTCTTGATAGGCATGGCGGATCATCCTTCCTTGGGCTGAGGTCAGGGCACAGCCGCTACCAGGGCCGATCAAAGATCAACCCGGCAATGACCTACGGCCACTGGGCAAATCGGTACGAACCGTACCAGTGCCGATCAACTCAGCCGAACGCCGGGAGGCTCCGAGGTGGCTTCATGTCGACGGACGACAAGCGCGCCCTACGGAGACCATCGTGGCGTTACCGCCGCACTGCGATCAGATATCTCGGTTGTTCCCACAGTTCGGCGAGTTCGTCCGGCAGGTCCAGGTGTGGTCGGCCGTAGGTTCGGCCCAGTTCGGCTGGGCTGAACGCCTGCACCGCCCAGCCGGTTTCCGCCAGCCATGGCGCCGGATCGGCGCGTTTGTCGTCGTAGAACAGCTCGGTGGGGTCGATACCGCCGAACCAGCTCTTGTCGAAATATTTCGCCTCCAGACTCGCGAAACGTTCGACGTCGGTTCCGGCCACGAAGCTCTCCACCGCGAGGTGGCTACCGGGTGCCGACAGCTGGTTGATCTGCTCGAACAAGGCGTCCTGCGCCGCGCCCGGAAGATACGGCAACAAACCCTCCGCCGACCATGCGGTGGGCCTGCCGGGGTCGAAGCCCGCCTTTCGCAAGGCGGCCGGCCAATCCTCGCGCAAATCCACCGCCACCGTCCGGCGGTCGGCTTTCGGCCGCGCACCGTGTTCGGCGAGGACCTGCTCCTTGAAATCCAAGACTTTCGGCTGGTCGATCTCGAACACCGTGGTGCCCGCCGGCCAGTCGAGACGGTACGCCCGCGCGTCCAAGCCGGCGGCGACAATGACGGCTTGCCGCACGCCATCCCCGGCAGCCGAGGAGAAGAACTCGTCGAAGAACTTCGTCCGGATACCCATGAATCCGGGCAGCAACGGCGTCCCGGCCAGCACGGAGGGATCGGCCAACAACCGGGTGAAATGCGGTTCCCCGGACGCCTGGACGAACAGCGGCGCGAAATCGTCCCGGATCAGCGGATCGGGCAGGTTCGCCTCCAACGCCCGGAAGAGCGCGACTCCCAGCGCGGTGAGGCCCACGCTGCTGACGATGTCCCACGCGTCTCCCTCAGCTCGCATCATCGAAACACCTACCGATCTGGTCGCGTTGTCGCCGTCATTTCGGGCGCTATCCGATGGGGTCACCGCGATCGCAACGCACGACCGTGTCCCGCGGGCATGCGATTCCCGCGAGACACGGTCCGGGACGTGGTCACGGCGTTGCGCGTTCGGGAATGCGCGACCGTGCCGAAGCGATCTCCGCGACGGCGACCGGTGACCGGTCAGCCGGTGATCCGCCGCCCGCAGGCCGGATCCGGCCTATTGGCATCCGGTCCCTCGCACGAAGTCGGGGAGCGACGCCCGTGATGTCCCGCCACCCATGCAGGTCACTTGGTTGCGGGACTGCACGAGAAACGGTTGCGTGATCTCACCCGTTTCGGGTGCACCGTTCGATGCCGTGCAGTCCAGCGCCGCGAGCGTGCCCTCGGACAGGATCCCGGATTCCTGACAGGTGTAGGTCCACATCTCCTGCGCGGAGACGGTTGCCGGGGTCAGCAGACCGGCCGCTGCAACAACCAACGGGAGCAGGCCCCACCGGGCAATGCGTGTGGCTTTCATGACGATCTCCTTTCCTGGTTCCGTGCGATCTGGATCGGTAACCACCCGGACCTGGAGTCCGAGCGGAATCGAGCAGAAACTGCGTGGTTGCTCAGGAGAGAACGTGCATACCGCACCGGAGAGCGTACGCCCGACGACGCAGGCCGGCAGCGAAACGACCGCATCTGCTCGGCCACGCGCCGGCCTGAAGGCGCGGAGCCATCAGGCCGGCGGAAGAAACGGGACTGATCGAGCGTCAGACGGCGGTGATCGTCAGGGTGTAGCCGACCGGCCTGCCGTCGGCGGAGGAGATGACGATCTGGTAGTCGTTGCCGTCGGCGACGAGATCGGCGTGCGGGACCTCGTTGGCGACCTGCGGCCCGATCAGCGGGGCCACCGAGACGCGGGCATTGCCGCTCGAGGAGGCGACGTCGAAGCTCAGACGCTGCCCCGGCGCTGTGGCGATGGAGTAGCTGTCGGACTTGCCCTGGGCGACGGTGCCACTGGTCTCCGTGTGGTTCTGGCCGGCTGGGAGCTGCAGTCGCTGCACGGCACCGGGGACCGAAGGAATACCGGGCGCGGCCTGTGCAGTCGCAACCCCTCCGGCTGCGGTGAAACTGACGGCGGCGAGCACCGCTGGCACGGCACCCACCAAGGAACGAAACAGTCGAGATGCGGTCATAGCCAACATCTTTCCTCAGGACGTGGGCGGGATCTCATGCGGCTGCCATGAATCGGTCACCAGGTGGCCGCGAACGCCGCTCACCGGTTGCGGCGGGTACGCCTCGACGGCGGTCTTTCGTCAGCGTCGAAATGATGACCGATAACATCGCTTACTCGGGCACGCTCTGGGGCCTGCGGTCCAGTCTCGGATGAACCCGCAGTAGTCTTTGTCGGAAGATTCGCACTCCAAAGGACATCAATTGCCCAACACGGTATTCACGGTGCACGCCTCCGATCGGCGTATCACACCATGGGTGAACGGCAGTGGCGTCACCGGAGAGATAGCCAGGGGCACAATCGCGGACAGCGGCCTGCCCACCTGGCGCCTCAGTGTCGCCGAGCTGAGCGCGAATGCGCAATTTTCACCACTTCCGGGAATCGGCCGTGTCTTCACCGTAGTGGGGCAACATCCGGTCACGCTGCGATTCGCCGACACCTCGCAGCATCTGCTTCCCTGCCATCCATTCGCATTCCATGGCGAACAGGTTCCGTTCTGCGAGGTCACGGGTCCCACCGAAGCATTCAATGTGATGGTCGACAGAGACTCCGCAAAGGCCGAAGTGGATGCACTCCAGGTCGCCGACCGGCATATCGTACGTACGAGCCCGGATTCGATGACAGCGCTGTTTCTGGCCGCCGGTGCGGGATATCTCGACGAGCAACCGGCCGGACCCGGTGATTGCTTCCTCTGGCCTGGCGGCGGAGAGAAAACATTCAGTGGTTGCGCGCGGCTCGTCATCGCGCGGATCACCGCACTCGATGACACCACAGCCCTGATCGGCAGCGCCACAACAGAATTAGAGACCTGACCCGGCCGTCCGATGCCGCCGACCCCGGCCGCGCGGTCCAGGCCGGCAACTGCCCGGTCAAAATCGGGAACTCGATGCGGTATCTACACCTGCGAACACCGCGGCACTTGCGTGCCGAGCTCCGTTCAGCCGCGCGAGCGCGGCCTCGGTAAAGACCGACAACCCGAGGTCGGGGTTGTAACCGTGAATTTCCTTGACGTCGACCTCGGCCAGGAAATACAGGATCTCCGTCGAAATCACCTGCCCCGGGACCAGCACCGGGAAGCCGGGCGGATAAGGGACCACGAAGGTGGCGGACACAAGGGGCTTTCCCTTGGCGAGCCGGCGCCCGGCGTCGCCGAGCAGGACATGTTCGCGGTCGGCCTCCTCGTACCCGGCGTAGAAGGCCGATCGCATGTCACCGAACGAGCTGGCGCCGTCGGGACGAAACGCGCTGTCGAACTCGCTGAAGTCGGGCAGCGCCGGCAGCTCCTTGGTGATCTCGTCGACCCGGCGCTTGTGCAGGGCGCGATCGGCCTTGCCGTCGCCGCCGCGGCTGCTCTCGAAGTCGGTTGCCACTCGACGCAGCACGTCGAGCAGGTAGTGCACGCTCGACCAGGTGACGCCGATCGTGAAGATCAGCAGCACACTGTTGATCGAGGTCTTGTTGATCTGGATGCCGAACCGGTCCATCAGGATCTTCTCGCGGAACTCGTACCCGTTCATCCCGGTCTTGCCGAGGAACAGGGTGACCCGGGTCGGGTCGAGCACGAACTGATCCGACCGCCACGCCTCGTTCCACTCCGCCAGGCCACCTTGCCTGACCTGCCGGTACGAGGTGACTTCGGAGGGCCGGAACTCGTCGGGCACCAGGTCCGCCTCGTCGAGGATGCGGAACCACTTGCCGATCAGCCGGTCTTTGCGGACGCGGTGCCGGAACACCAGCGCCATGTCGTAGACCTGCCGGACCAGCTGGAAGCCCTCGATGTCGACCTGCCGACGCGCCAAGTCCAGCGAGGCCAGCAGTTGCTGGTTCGGCGAGGTCGAGGTATGGGTCAGGAACGCCTCCGCGAACGCCTCGCGGACGAGAGCTTTGAAGTCCTGGTCGCGGATATGGATCATCGACGCCTGCCGAAGCGCTGACAGCGACTTGTGCGTGGAATGCGTCGCGTACACGCGTACCCGCGCACGCTCGGGGTCGGGAAGCAGCCGGCGGTCGCTCCACCCGGCACGGTCGACTCCTTGCATCGACGCACGCCACCTGCGGTACTGCTCGGCGTATCCGGGCGACGACAACGCCGATTCGAGTTGCTGAGCGGCAACCATCGCGGTCCGCTGCCGTGCCCACGGCACCGCGGTGGCGAACGCGTACCACGCCTCGTCCCACAGGAAGCAGATGTCCGGCTTGATCGCCAGGACCTCCTCCATCACGCGCCGGGGGTTGTAGACGATACCGTCGAAGGTGCAGTTGGTCAGCAGCAGCATGCGCACCCGGTCCAATTGTCCCGCCGCCTCGAGGTCCAGCAGCGCCTTCTTGATGGTGTGCAGGGACACGGCTCCGTAGATCGCGAACGGCTCGAGCGGGTAGGCGTCCAGGTACATCGGGTACGCACCGGCGAGCACCAGGCCGTAGTGGTGCGACTTATGGCAATTGCGGTCGATCAGAACGATGTCGCCCGGCCGGGTCAGGGCCTGCACGACAATCTTGTTCGCGGTGGATGTTCCATTGGTCACGAAGTAGGTCTGATCGGCACACCACGTCCGGGCGGCTTTGTCCATCGCCGCCCTGATCGTGCCCTGGGGGTCCAGCAGTGAGTCCAGCCCGCCGGAGGTGGACGACGTCTCCGCCATGAAGATGTTGCGGCCATAGAATTCGCCCATGTCCTGCAGCGACTTGGAGTTGAAGATGCTGGCGCCACGCGCGACGGGAAGGGCGTGGAATTGGCCGACCGGTGCGGCCGCATAGGCACGCAGGGCATCGAAGAACGGGGTGGCGAACCGGCTCCGGACGCCGGCGAGCACCGTGCTGTACAGGTCGGTGACGTCGTTGAGCCGATAGAACGTGCGATCGTAGACGTCGGGCTCGTCCGCGGTCTCCGCGGCGATCGACTCGTCGGTGAGCAGATACAGGTCGATATGCGGCCGCAGCTTCCTGATCCACTCGCCGCATTCGATCCAGTCGTCGGTGCGGTCGGTCACGACCACGTCGTCGTTGGCGCCGAGCAACGTGGTCATCAAGGGCACCCGGTCGCGGGAACGAAGCGGCAGGTCGTGCCGGATGATCGCCGCCTGGATCTCGCCGTTCAACGCTACGGCGGTGATGGCGTCCTCGATGCTGGCCACGACGAGCAGCTCGAACTGCACGTCATCCGAGGGGTCGCGCAGCGCCCGCAAACTCTCCGCCAGGCCCTCGGGAGCCTCGGGTGGGGAGTCGTCACCGAGCAGAACGGTGTAGAACTGCTGCTGTTTGGCCCGCGCGACGAGTTCCTGATCGGCCAACGGCGCGGATAGGTCGAACACAGCGGCGCGGTCGCCGTACTCGGAGAGCAGGCGTACGGCCAGCGACACTTCCTCGGTGAGCCGCACCGTCGCCAGATCGGCGAGATATCCGCGCAGCGCCGCGAGCCTTTCCGCGCCCGGGTACAGCCAGTACCGCTCGTAGGCGCCGAGACGATCGAGCAGGCGCCGAACCTGGGCGGCTTCGTGGGTGGTGTCCAGCCCCGCCTGGTTGACCTCGGCGAGCCGGCGGCACGCGTCGTCGAGCAGATTCCAGGTGTCGATTCGCGAGTACGACGGATTGGCTACCGCCGCCAGCGCGGAAACACTGAGCCCTTTCGGGCGCTCGCCGTCTCGGTGCATGTCGTCAGTTTCGCCCCTCGATCAGTGGCGAAGTGACCTGTCGAACGCGACAGATCACACCCTCGAGCAATCATCCTGCAACTATTCTGCCCCGCGGCCGATCACATTCCTAGCCAACGGACATGTTGTTTCCCTTCGGAGGGTGAATCCGCGGCTTGTGCGCAGAGCCTGACCCGCTCCGGGCCGCTCGATCACTCACCACAGTCACCCTGCCTGCGTTCGCCCTGCTCTGCCGCCGTGAAGCTCCAGCACTCGGCCGACTTCGCAACCAAGGTTTTCCGGTGGCGAGTCATCGGCCGTGTCGTCGCCAGGACACCGAAAAGGCCCGGCGGGCAACCGAATCGAATGCCCGCCGGGCCGGAGGGTTATCCGTGATAGCCGGTCAGGTGGTAAACCGTCGCGTTGCCGACCTGCTCGGGAGCGAAATGGGCGGTCACCCAGTCGGTGATGTCGGTGTGCTGGTTGCGGCCGAAGCCGCCTGGGCCGCCGGGAGCGTCGGTGGGATCGGCGTCGCCTTGTTGCGGGTTCGGCTGCCCGCTGCCGGGAATCGGTGCCGTTGCTGGATCATGGCGGTTGTTCGCGCCCGGGTCGCCACCGTTCGTCTGGCCATTGTTCGCACCACGGTCGCGACCGTTGTTCTGGACGATGTAGTAGCTGACCCTGCCGTCCTGCACGTCGGTCTGGAACTGCGCCAGCGTCGGTGTCGGATCGCTGCCCGAGAAGCCGCCGATGGCCATGACCGCCTTGTCGCTCTGCAACTCCAGCCCGGCCGCGGCGGACGAGCCGTTGATCGCCGCGGCCCACGTCGAGTTGGTCGCCTTCAGCAGCGCCGCCAGCTGCGGGTTGGCCTGGTTCTGTCCGAAGCCGCCGGGGCCACCGGGGCCCGCCGCTCGTGCCGGTCCCACCGTCGGCCCGCCGCCCGAGTGCGCGGTGCCGATAGTGGCGAAGGAATAGGCCGCTGTACCCGACAGACTGCCGATCAGGCCCACCGTCAGCACGCCGGCCGCCAGCCGCGCATGCGTGCGGTGCGTCCACGGCAGCGCAACCAGCATCGCCGCCACGATTGTCACCGCCACAATCGCCCAGCGCAGGTCGGGATGCCAACCGCTGTTGCGGTGCAGCAACACGAAACTCCACACCCCGGTGACCGCCACCAGGGCAGCCAGACCGAAGCGGCCGAAGATCGTGTGCCGCTTGGTCCACATCTCATGGACCCCGACCGCAAGCATTCCGGCCACGGCCGGAGCGATCGACAGGCAGTAATACGGGTGCACCATGCTTTTCATAAAGCTGAGCAGACCGCCGGCGATGATGATCCAGCCGCCGAAGACAATCGCGGCCGCCCGCACGAGGTCGGTGCGCGGCGCCCGGCCGCGGGAGACGAGCACCAGCACCACAGCCAACAGCGCGGCGGGCAGCAGCCAGCCGATCTCGAACCCGAACTCGCCGGTGAACAGGCGTTCCACCCCTCGAACCTGGTCGCCGAATCCACCGCGCCCGCCCGCCGGCATCTGCGGGGCTCCGGCCGCCGCATTCGGCGCCGTGGCCGGACCGTGCGCCGGTCCGCCCGCGCCGCCACCGTGATTGCGGCCGAGCACCCGCGCAAAGCCGTTGTAGCCCAGCACCAGGTTCATGAAGTTGTTGTTCGTCGATCCGGCCAGATACGGGTGACTCGACGCCGGCCACAGCACGGTGACCAGCACGTACCAACCGCTGGACAACACCATCGCGAGCAGTGCGCCGAACAGTTGCACTATGCGGTTGCGCAGCGGATTGGGCGCGGCCACGAGATAGGCCAGACCCAGTGCAGGCAGCACCAGCAGACCCTCGAGCATCTTCGCCAGGAAGGCGAAGCCCAGCGCCGTGCCGGCCAGCAGAATCCAGGTGGTCGACGCGCGTTCGATGGCCCGCACGGTCGCATAGGCGGCCGCCATCATGAGCAGGACCATGACCGCGTCCGGGTTGTTGAAACGGAACATCAGTGCGGCGACCGGCGTCAACGCCAGCGCGGCAGCGGCGAACAGGGCCGGATAGCCACTGCGCGTCACCCGCCGGACCGCACCGTACAGCAGCGCCACCGCGGCCACAGCCATCAGCGCCTCGGGGATCAGCATGCTGGCGCTCGAGAAGCCGAAGATGCGGCCGGACAGACCCATCACCCACTGCGACACCGGCGGCTTGTCGACCGTGATGAAGTTGGCGGGATCCAGGGAGCCGAACAGCAGGGCCTCCCAGTTCTTCGAACCGGCCCAGGCGGCGCCGGCGTAGAACTGGTTGCCCATGCCATTGACAGTGATGTTCCACAGATACAGCACCGCTGTCGCGATCAGCAGCACGACCAGACCGGCACGTTCAGCGGCGGTGCCGGCGAATCTATCGGGCATGCGAGGGGCCGCGGACTGCGGCGGTAGCACCGATGAGGTGTCCATGAGTGATGTGGTCACGATGACCCATTCAGCACGCCGGACTCCAAGGCAACCTGTGAGCAAGCGGTGAGGTTGCTGTGACAACCGCTGAGCTCTAGACGGGGATGCCGCCGGCGCCGCGGTCGATATCGGGCTCGACCGTCGAGGGAGCGGCTCGGACCGTCTGCGCCGGCGTTGCCCATTCCGTACCAACGGTAGCGACAACGTGCGGCCGAGCGTGAGCGGAGTACCGGCGAATGATTCGGATGCGGCGCCATCCGGTGGCGATCAGTCTCGCGGCGGGGTAGGCGGCCAGGCCGAGCGTCATTGCGGTGAGGTGGCCGTAGTCGGTGAAAGTCTGTCCCCGCCAGGCTGCGATGCCCAGGATTACGGCAAGTGTGGTGGCCCAGGCGAGGCGCACGATTCCGCGGAAACGGTAGGCGAAGATCGCGGCCACTGCCATGAAGCCGTAGCTGTATCCGACGTCGGTGGCGTGGGCGATCTCGCGGGTCGTCAACAGGTGGCGGTCGGCGGCGTAAGCGATTCCGGTCGCGACGATGAGGGTCGCGCCGATGTGTCCGAGCGCGAAAGTCGCGATCCAGCGCGGGGTGCCGAGCCAGCGCTCGGCCGCGACCATCAGCACCAGGAATTCGACAACGGCCACGGTGGGATTGCTGCCAGGATCCAGCCAGAACGCGGAGGTCACGAGCACTTGCATCGGTTCGGTGCGCAGATTGTGCAGGTTGGTCGACGCGCTGACGATGAGCCGGTGGCCGACCCTCTGGTCGGCGCCGCGCAGCGTCCACCAGGTCACCAGGATGGTGAACAGGTAGATCAGTGTGGCCGGGGCGGCGGCGAAGTAGTTTCGGATCCGGCGCAAGGTGACCCTCATCGGTTCGGGGGGTGGGTGCGGACCCACCGGAAGGCGACGAAGCGGCTGACAGTGACCACCAAGTGTGCCACGATCAGCACCGCCGACTCGATGTGACGCGAGGCCGTGGGCGGCCACCGGTGCGGCAGCCGCAACGACCCGCTGGTGACCGCAGCGCCGAATCCGATGCTGGGCGTCGGTGAAGCGGGCGGTCGCTGCGCGCCGCGCGATCCCGGCAGCGGCACCGATCGGACGAAAACGGTGATCGGTGGTGGCCGGCAAGCTCCTCATACCGACAACCATCGGCCCCGCCACTGCAAAGAACCTGCGCACCGGCTGGGAGAAAGCTGAGAGCTGCTGATCGACACCGCCGCAATAGCTTTCATCGATCACGGACTTATCAAGGATCTATACTGCGGATGGGGCGGATCGTGTCGTGGAAGCCCGCATCGGCCATGTTGCGCTGAACGCCAGGGCGCGGCGAAATCGGGGAATGTCAGGGAGCGGAAATGGGCTTTTGGCTTGGATTGGCCGGAATAGTCGGAGTCTTCGTCGCGCTCGATCGAGTGGCGGTATGGGCCGAGAACCGCGGCTGGATCCATTGGCGCCGCATGGGTGGAGGTAATGGTGGCGCGGGACTGTTCAATGCCGCCCAAACCTTGATCAACCCCTCGAACCGCCACCTGGTCGAAGAGCAACATCGCATGCAGATGACCCGCCGCACCGAAAACGCCGATGGCGCACCGTTCGTCATCGACACCGACCGCGGCGTCATCCAGATACAGAGCGCACCGACCGAGCCGGCGACCGGTGACGGACACCGCCGTCCATAGGGAGTCGGCAGCAAGGTGACCACCGAGGACAGCGGCGACGCCGCTGGATCGACGAACAACCCCGGGGCCGGCACCGGAAAGACTCAGGACTCCAGCGATGGGAGCAACTACTCCGGAGACAGCGGGCTCAGCGTCGGGGCCGGCGGTCTCGGCGTGGGCGTCGCCCCGTAGGGAATCACGCCGTACGCCGAGCCCCCTCGAGGGCAGCGCACCGGCCTACATTCCGGTAGCGGAGACGGGCTCGCGGGCAAAGGAATTCGCGGGCTCGGGCAGCCCGAGGTGACCGCGCAGGGTGGTGTGCTCGTACTCGTGGCGGAACAGTCCGCGCTTGCGCAGCTCGGGCACCACTTGGTCGACGAAGTCGGTGAGATAACCGGGCAGCACGGCGGGGGTGATAGTGAAGCCGTCGATGCCGCCGGTGCGGAACCACAGCTCGATGTGGTCGGCCACCGTCACCGGAGTGCCGATCACCAGGCGGTGCCCGCCGAGGAATTCGGTGAGCAGTTGCCGCACAGTGTGTCCGGTCTCGAGGGCGTATCCGGTGATCGCGGCGAAGAAGCCCTGCGGGCCGATCCGGCCTTCGGGCAGCGTGGTGAGCCGGTGTGGCAGCGGCGAGTCGAGGTCGAGTTCCACGTCGGGGTAGCCGAGCCAGCGGGCGAGCTGGCGCGCCGGCGCGCTGTCGGGGTGCAGGCGGCCCTGCAACTCATCGAAGCGTGCCCTGGCTTCGGCCTCGGTCGCGCCGATCACCGGGACCAGCCCGGGCAGAATCCGGATCGCGTCCTTGTCGCGGCCGAAAGCCGCTGCGGCCGAGCGGATCTCGGCGGAGAACGAACGCGAGGCGGACAGACTCAGCTGGGTCGTGTAGATCGCCTCGGCGTGCGCGGCGGCGAACGCGCGGCCCTGTGGGGAGGCGCCGGCCTGCACCAGGACCGGGCGGCCTTGCGGCGAGCGCGGCACGTTCAGCGGTCCCGCCACCGAGTAGAACTCGCCGCGATGCTCGACCGCGTGCACACGGTCGGCATCGGCGAACCGGCCGAGTGCCTGGTCACCGATCACCGCATCGGATTCCCAGCTGTCCCAAAGCTTCTCGGTGAGGCCGACATACTCGCCCGCCCGCCGGTAGCGTTCGTCGCGCTCGGGTAGTTCACGGATGCCGAAGTTGCGTGCCGCGGCGGGCTCGAAGGTGGTGACGACGTTCCAGCCCGCTCTGCCGCCGCTGACGTGGTCGAGCGACAGGATTCTTCGGGCCAGGTTGTACGGCAGGTTCAGCGAGGTCGTCGCGGTGGGGATCAGTCCGATGCGCTCGGTCGACACGGCCAGCGCCGAGGTGAGCAGGATCGGGTCGAGGGTGGCCGCGGGCGCGCGGGCGATCCCCGGCTGCTGCACCGGGATGTCGGGGAACAGCAGCCCGTCGAGGGCGCCGCGTTCGGCCTCGACGGCCACTCGCTGATAGTGCGACAGCTGGATGAACGCGTCGGCGGGCAAGGCCGGTTCGAGCCAGGCGGCCGGGTGGTAGCCGGCGCTGCCGACATTGACGAGGAAATGCAGTCTGCGTGCCATCAGGCAGCCCCTTCCGCGGCGGTTCCCCGGTAGCCGGGGATGGGCAGTCCGAGGTGACCGCGCAGGGTGGTCGCCTCGTAATCGGTGCGGAACACCCCGCGCTCGCGCAGGATCGGCACGACGCCGTCGACGAAGTCGTCGAAACCGCCGGGCAGCACATCGGGCATCAGGTTGAAACCGTCGGCGATGCCCTTGTCGACCCAGTCGATGATCGCGTCGGCGATCTGTTCCGGTGTGCCGGTGACGATCCGGTGGCCCGCGCCGCCACCCAGCCTGCGCAGCAGTTGCCGCACGGTCAGGTTCTCGCGGTGCGCCAGGCCGAGCGCGATCTTGTAGAACGTCTGCGAGCCGCCTGCTTCGTCGGGGTCAGCGAGCAGGTGCCACGGCAGCGGACCGTCGAGGGTCAGGTTGTCGCGATCGACGCCGAGCTGGCTCGCCAACCGGTCGAGCGCGTACTCCGGGGGCACCAGTTCGGCGAGCAGTTCCCTGCGTTGCGCGGCTTCGGCCTCGGTGGAGCCGATCACCGTGGACAGGCCGGGTAGCACCAGGATGTCCTCGGCACGGCGACCGTATCCGGCGGCGCGGACCTTGACGTCGCGGTAGTACTCCCCCGCCTCGTCCTCGGTTTGGGCGGCGGTGAAGATCACCTCGCCGACCCGGGCGGCCAGTGTTCGGCCGTCCTTCGACGCGCCCGCCTGCACGACCACCGGTTCGCCCTGCGGCGAGCGCGGCACGTTCAGCGGGCCCGCCACGTCGAAATGCGGGCCGCGGTGATCGGCCCGGTGGATACGCGCCGGGTCGGCGAAACGGTGGGTGGCCTTGTCACCGATCAAAGCGCCGGGCTCCCAGCTGTTCCAGAGCGTGCGCACCACCTCGACGAATTCGGCGGCGCGTTCGTAGCGGGCGTCGTGCGCCGGTTCGGCGTCGAAACCGAAATTGCGGGCGGCGTCGGCGCCCGCCGTGGTGACGACGTTCCAGCCGGTGCGACCGCCGCTGAGCAGGTCGAGCGAGGCGAAGCGGCGGGCCACGTCGTAGGGGTCGTTGTAGCTCGACGAGAGGGTGGCGATGAGTCCGATGCGTTCGGTGGCCGCGGCGACGGCGGCCAGGATGACGGTCGGTTCGAGGCTGTTGAACGGCCGGTATCGGATGTCCTCCCGGATGGCGGGGCCGTCGGCGAGGAAGATCGCGTCGAAGGTGGCCGCCTCGGCGCGCTGCGCGATGCGCACGTAGTGGTCGAGCGTGAAAGAAGCCGCCGGATCGGTGCCGGGGAAGCGCCACGATCCGCCGAATACTCCCGCGTTGAGAATGTTGACGTTGAGATGCACCTGTCGCCGGTTCATGGCTGTTGCTCCTCGGCGCGGCCCGCGCTCGACGCCGGCGTGTCGGCGAATGCGACCTCATCCGGGGCGGGCACGGTCTGTGCTGGTGTCACGGTGGTCATTCGGGTGTCACTTTCCTGGTCGCGTCACGACCGACGTCAGCGATCGGACGTATATCTGTGCCGCCCACCGGAATCCGCCTACAAAGGCGTCCTGGGCATGGTGCAGGGGTTATCGAGAAATTCGCGATTCAGTATCGGAGCGGCCCGCATTGCCGAACGTCGCCCACGACTATGACGCCAATTGCTCGGGTGCGGCGATGCCGCGCAGCGCGCGGATGGCCGCACCGATGGCCGGCCGTTCCAGCGCGGCCTGCCGGTAGGTCACGCCGACTTGCCGCGACCCGTCGGTGACGGTGCAGGCGATCAAATGCCGGTACTCCGGCGGAACCGACATCTGCGGTACCACCGCGACACCGAGCCCGTGGTCGACGATCTCGGCCATCCCGGCGAAGCTGCCGCTGCGGTGCTCGATACGCGGGGCGAAACCGGCTTGGCGGCAGGCATACAGCACCGACACGATCGACGGCGCCCCGTCGCGAGCGGTGATCCAGTCCGCATCGCGCACCGCGGCCAAGCCATACTGACGTGCCCGTTCCCGCAGGCCCGGCGGGGCCAGCAACACCAGCGGATCATCGAAGAGGAACTCCGAGGACAGCCCGAGCGGCAGGTCGCGAGCCCGGAACGAATACGAGTAGGTGATCGCGATATCGACCTCCTGCTGGCGCACCGCGGGCACCGAATCCACTGGCCTCAGGTCCACCACCCGCACCCGCAGACCGGGATGCTCGTTCATCAGCTTCGCGGCGGCGGGCAGCGCAAGGCGGGTCTGCGCGGTACGGAAGGTGGCCAGGGTGAGTACCCCGGTGATCGCCTCCGCGGTCGCGGCCACCGCGCTCTCGGCCTCCTCGAGGGCGGCGATGACACGCGAGGTGTAGTCCACCAGCACCCGGCCCGCGTGGGTCAGGCGCAGCACCCGGCCTTCGCGCCGGGTGAGCACGGTGCCCACTTCCTCCTCCAGGATGCGCAACTGTTGCGACACCGCCGAGGTGGTGATTCCATGCAATTCCGACACCGCGGTCATGGTGGTTCGCTCCGCGAGATCACGCAACAGGACCAGACGTCGAATGTCGTACATGAATTCCTCGCTTCGATCGGTTGGCATCCCGATATCCCCATACTCGCCACTGACGACATTCCAGGAAATCCTTACGATCAGCGCGATTCTGTGCAGTTCCGCTGTGCCGATCGGGCGACGGCCACATGCGGGTGCGGGTCGAGACCCGCGGGCGTGTCGAGCACGTTCAGTTTGTGTGCACCTCCGAACGCTCTGATTGTTAAGACAAACTTCAATATCGGTGTAGTCATTCTTGGCGATCCGAAATCGCGGAATGCGACGGTTGCGGACCTAATCTCCGGAGTACACCCGTCACCATCCGCTTCGACGAAAGATCCACCACCGCAATGAGGAATATCCGATTCCGCAGGCTCCTGGCGTCCGGCACCGTGGCCATCGCCCTCGCGTCGGCGCTCGCCGCCTGCGGTGGCGCGGCGGCGCCAGGAGAAGCAGCAGGCGACCCCGTGTTCGGCGGCACACTCCGGTTCTACGACCCGATCGAGTACACCGCCTGGCTGCCGACGAATTCGATCTGGTCCAACAGCCAGGTCGCCAACAACCTCGCCGATCGCCTCACCTGGCAAGATCCCAAGACCGGGCAGATCAAGCCCTGGCTGGCCGAGTCATGGGAGATCAGCCCCGACAAGCTGAAGTACACCTTCCGGCTGCGCAAAGGGGTGACCTTCAGCAACGGCGACCCGGTCGACGCGGCGATCGTGAAGGCCAACTACGACCAGCACGCCCTCGGCGACAAGACCCTCGGCATCCCGCCGGACCGGTTCTTCTCCGACTACCAGGCCGCGACAGTGATCGACCCGCTGACCATCGAGGTCGCCTTCACCAAGCCCAATGCCGGCTTCCTCCAGGTGGCCTCGTTCTATCGGGTCGGTTCCATCCTGGCCAAGCCGTTTCTGGAGAAGGATCTCAACGGGCAAGGGCAAGTGAAGAACTGGATCGGATCGGGTCCGTTCGTCGTGGAGTCGGTCGACGGCAACAACGGCATCACCCTCACCCGCCGTGAGGATTACAACTGGGCGCCGGAAGGATCGGCTCACCAAGGCAAGGCCTATCTCGAGCGGGTCGTGTTCAAGACGGTGCACGAGGCGGGCACCCGCGTGGGGGCACTGCAGTCGGGTGAGGCGCACATCTCCCGCAACATCACCCCCGACGACGAGGAAACGGTGACCGCAAACGGCGGCCGCATCGTGGCCTTCCCGGTTCAGGGACAGACGAACAAGCTGTCGGCGCAATTGGATTCGAATTCTCCGATCCGGGAGAAAGACGTTCGCCTCGCGCTGCAGGCCGCCACCGACCGCGCCGAGATCAACAAGACGGTCCTCTCGCCCAGCTACCCGATCCCGACGTCCATCCTGGTCGACGGCACCCCATCCCGCGGTGACGCGCGCAGGTACCTGAACTACGACCTGGCCAAGGCGAATTCGCTGCTCGAGGGCGCGGGCTGGAAGAAGGGCAACGACGGCATCCGGGTCAAGGACGGCAAGCGCCTCCAGTTCGACGTGTGGGTGGCCCCGGTCTACCAGGTGTCGCAGCCGGTGCTGGAGCTGCTGCAATCGCAGTGGAAGAAGGCGGGCGTCGACGTGGTGATCCGCAGCGTGTCGCAGACCGAGTACGACTCGCTGCGCAACAACCGCCCCGACAACTGGTCCCTGGTGCAGAACCAGACCTCGCGTGCCGAGGCCGATGTGCTGCGTACCGCGTTCGACAGCACCGCGCAGAACGAGTTCTTCGCACCCGCCCCCGACCAGACCCTCGACAATCTGGTGCGCGCACAGGCCTTCGAGTTCGATCCGGCCGCGCGCGCCAAGGCGGTGCAGGCGATCGAGGACCGCGTGTTCGGCGAGGGCTACGCGATTCCGCTCTACGACGAGACCCAGGTCTTCGGCCTGGCGCCGACCGTGCACGGGTTCAGCACCGAGTCCACGGCCCGCACCTGGCTCTACGACACCTGGATCACCAAGTAGGGACGGGCAGATGCGTAACTATGTCTTACGGCGGCTGCTGCAGGCGGTACTGGTCCTCTGGGCCGCCTACACCCTGTCGTTCCTGTTGCTCAGTGCACTGCCGGGTGATTCGGTGACCAACCGGATCCAGAACCCGGAAGCGCAGATCACGCCGGAGGCCGGTCGGCAGTTGCTCGAGTTCTACGGGCTCGACCGGCCGGTGTGGGAGCAGTACCTGCGCGCGCTGTGGGCGCTGCTGCACGGTGACCTCGGCTTCTCACTCACCACCGGAAAGCCGGTGACGCAGGCGGTCGCCGACGCCCTGCCCTCGACGTGGACGTTGACCGTCCTGGCGCTGGTATTCGGACTGGTGTTCGCCGGGATCGTCGCGGTCGCCGCCAACTACGCGCCGTGGGCGTGGCTGCGCGGGGTGTTCGATTCCGCGCCGGCCCTGTTCGCCTCGGTCCCGACCTTCGTGGTGGGTGTCCTGGCGCTGCAATATCTTTCGTTTCGCTGGCACCTGATCCCCTCGGTCGACAACGGCACGCTGGTCGCGCTCCTCGCACCCGCGGCGACCCTGGGGCTGATCGTGGCCGCGCCGATGGCCCAGGTGTTCGCCACCTCGGTGCGCACCACCCGGCAGCGGCCGTTCGTGCACGTGGTGGCGGCCAAGGGTGCGGGTGAGGGCTACATCTTCCGCAAGGACGTGCTGCGCAACTCCTCCCTGCCGGTGCTCACGCTGCTCGGCCTGGCATTCGGTGAGCTCATCGCCAGTTCGATCGTGACCGAATCGGTGTACGCACGTCAGGGCATCGGCCAGCTGACCGTGGTCGCGGTCGACACCCAGGACCTGCCGATTGTCCAAGGGGTGGTGCTGCTGTCGACGGCGGCTTACGCGCTGGTGAATCTGGCGGTCGACCTGGCCTATCCGTTCATCGATCCGCGGGTGCTCGTGGACGGGCGCACGCGCCGGGTCACCGGCTCCCGCGTAGTGCACCGCAAGAAGATCGTCGCGCCCGTGCCGCGGCGCCTGCCTGCGGAGGTGGTGATGCCATGACGGCGGTCGAAATTCCCGAATCGGTTACCACACCGACCGATCCGCCGGGCGAAAGCCGAAATACGTTGTCCGCGTTGCACTGGACCCGCAAGAACTGGAGTGTGGTGCTGGCGGCGGTGGTCGTCGGCACAGTGCTGCTGTGGGCGATCGTTCCGCAGCTGTTCACAAGTTTCGATCCGCTGGCGGTGAATCCGGCGCAGAAGCTGAAACCCCCGTCGGCCGAACACTGGTTCGGCACCGACCACCTCGGCCGGGATCTGCACGCCCGGATCGTTTACGGCGCGCGTGCCTCGCTGCTCGGCTCGGCCATCGCCGTGCTGGTCGGCGTGTTCGTCGGTTCGCTGCTCGGTGCGGTGGCGGGCTGGTTCGCCGGGTTCCCCGACAGCCTGGTCATGCGGCTCATCGACGTGGTGCTGTCGATCCCCGGTTTCCTGCTCGCGATCACCATCGTGGTGCTCCTCGGCTTCGGTGTCTGGCAGGCCGGTATCGCCGTCGGGCTGAGTTCGGCGGCGACCTTCGCCCGGCTGCTCCGTTCGGAAGTGGTCAAGGCCCGCACCAGTACCTACGTCGAAGCGGCCACCACCAGCGGCGCGTCGACGGCCGCCATCCTGCGGCGGCACGTGATCCCCAATTCGATCGGGCCGACGGTCGCGCTGATCACCGTGCAGTTCGGCATCGCGATCATCTGGATCGCCTCGCTGAGTTTCCTCGGTCTCGGCGCACAACCGCCCGACCCGGAGTGGGGCCGTCTGGTGTCCGACGGCCGCAACTACATCGCCACCCGCGGCTGGCTGACGCTGTGGCCGGGTCTCACCCTCGTCGCGGTGGTGCTGGCGACCAATCGCCTGTCCCGTCACCTCACCAGGAGCACCTCCGCATGAGCGTCGCTTTTGAAACAGACAGTCCAGCAACAGAAAGTCCGGCAGTGCAATCCGTCGCCTTGCCGGTGTTGACGGTCGCCGACCTCGAGGTCGGATACCGAGTGCGTGACCGGCTCGTCCCGGCTGTGCACGGCGTCTCCTTCGAGGTGCCCGCAGGCCAGGTGCTGGCCCTGGTCGGCGAGTCCGGCTCCGGCAAGTCCACCACCGCGCACGCGGTACTCGGGCTGCTGCCTGCCAACGGGTCGGTGACCGGTGGCACCATCACCTTCCGCGGCCAGGTCCTCACCGAGCTCAGTGCCAAAGGCTGGCGGTCGGTCCGCGGCCGGGCGATCAGTCTCATCCCACAGGATCCGACGGTGTCGCTCGATCCCGTTCGGCGCGTGGGCCACCAGGTCGAGGATGTTCTGCGCCTGCACACCGACCTCGATACCGAAGCCCGCCGCCAGCGGGTCCACGAACTGTTCGAACTGGTCGGCTTCACCGATACCGAGCGCCGCTACCGGCAGTATCCGCACGAGCTGTCCGGCGGCATGCGTCAGCGCGTGCTCATCGCCGCCGCCGTCGCGGCGGAGCCGGAGCTGATCATCGCGGACGAACCGACCTCGGCGCTGGACGCGACGGTGCAGAAGCAGGTGCTCGACCTGCTCGACGAGGTCCGCAAGCGCACCGGGACCAGCGTGGTGCTGGTGACCCACGATCTCGGTGTGGCCGCCGACCGCTCCGATCTGATCGGGGTGCTGTACCAGGGCAGGCTGGTCGAATTCGGGCCGACCGCGCAACTGGTCGCCGCGCCCCGGCACGCCTATACCCGGCGCCTGCTCGACAGTGTGCCGTCGCGGCGGCCGTGGGTGCGCGACCGTCCGCCGGTCGCGGTCACGAACGAGACCGTCATCGACGTCGAGCAGTTACGCAAGGACTACGGTGGCGTGCCCGCCGTGGACGATATCTCGTTCCGGGTGCGGCGCGGCGAAACCTTTTCCATCGTCGGCGAATCCGGCAGCGGCAAGTCGACGACCGCGCGGGTGCTGACCGGGCTCACCGAGGCGGATTCGGGGCGGGTTCAGCTGCTCGGGACCGATATCACCCGGCTGGGTCGCCGGGAGTTCCGGCCGCTGCGCCGCGACGTACAGATCGTGTATCAGAACCCGTATTCCTCGTTCGATCCGCGTTTCGGCGTGTACGACGTGGTGGACGAGCCGCTGCGCTCGTTCGAACCGCGGCGCGGCATCCGTCGTGGCAGGCCGAACCGGGATCGGGTGGTGGCTGCCCTCGAGGCGGCGGCGCTGCCCGCCGATTTCGTCGACCGTCATCCGCGGGAACTGTCCGGCGGGCAGCGTCAGCGGGTGGCGATCGCCCGGGCACTGGTGGTGGAGCCGAAGGTGATCGTGCTGGACGAGCCCATCTCGGCGCTGGACGTCTCGGTCGCGGCGCAGATCCTGGATCTACTGCGCGGCCTGCAGCAGGACCGAGGCTTGACCTACCTCTTCATTTCCCACGATCTGGCCGTGGTGCGGGCGATCTCCGATCGCGTGGCGGTGATGCGGCAGGGCCGCATCGTCGAACAGGGCACCGTGGATCAGGTCTTCTCTTCTCCCACCGACGATTACACCGTTCGACTGCTCGACGCGATCGCCGGCCGCGACCTCATCGGAGGACTGTCATGACCACTACCACCACTGCCCCCGCGTCCCTGGACGAGGCGCTGGCCCGCATCCGGGCGGTCCTGGCCGAGTTCGCGCCGGGCACCGGCGAGCGCGATCTCAGCTTCGAGCACCCCGACGAGCTGATCCGGTCGCTGGCCGACGCCGGTTTCGGCCGGTTGCGGGTGCCGGTGGAGTTCGGCGGTTTCGACGTCGATCTGCCGACGCTGGTCGCCGTGCTCGCCGAGGCCGGCCAGGCCGACTCCAACATCCCGCAGATCTGGCGCGGTCACTTCACCACCACCGAGATCCTGCGCGCCGAAACCGACCCCGTGGTGCGCGAGCACTGGTTCCGGCGCATCGGCGAAGGCGCGGTGTTCGGCAACGCGCAGTCCGAACCCGCGGCGCTGGTCGCCGCGGCCGCGCCCGCCGAGGGCGAGTCCGGCCGCTGGGGAGCGATCACCACGCGAGAGCACATCGGTGCCGACGGGACGCGCGTGGTCTCGGGCACGAAGTTCTACTCCACCGGCGCGCGATTCGCCGACTTCATCCGCACGGCCGTCGCCGACGACGACGGCAACCGCCGCTTCGTGGTGATTCCGGCCCGCCACCCCGGCGTCACCCATGCCGACGACTGGGACGGGATCGGTCAGCGCCAGACCGGTAGCGGCACCACTTATTTCGTGGACGTACCCGTCGCGGAGCACGGCGACGTCGGCCGCCATAAGGAGTCGTTGCGCGGCCTGGATTCCTTCGTCCAGATCGTGCACCTGGCCAACCTCACCGGAATCGCCCGCAGCATCGTCGCCGAGACCGCGGCGATCGTGCGCGCCCGGACCCGCACGAGTCTGCACGCCCTCACCCAGACCGCCACCGAGGACCCCGACATCCTGTCCGTCATCGGCACCCTGGAGACGCGCAGGCTCACCGCCGAGACACTGCTGCGCCACGCCGCCGAACAGCTCGAGGCCGCTCACCGCGCCGGTGACGAAGCCGCCTACGCCCGCGCCTACCTCGACACCTCGGCCGCCCAGATCGCCATCATCGAAGCCGTACTCGATGCCGCGACACGGGCTTTCGACGCCGGCGGTTCCTCCACGGTGCGCAACAGCGTCCACCTGGACCGGCACTGGCGCAATGCCCGCACCCTGGCCTCTCACAATCCGGTGGTCTACAAGCCGCGCGTCCTCGGCGACTTCGTGCTCAACGGCAACATCCCGGTGCCCGGCTACTACCGTCAGCGACCCTCCCACACCGACACCGGCCCGGCGGACGCCGGCGCGACGCGCACCGCCGACGCGCCCTCGGACGGCGCGCGATGACCACCGCACACCTCGATCGGTCCGGCGACGTGAATCACGATCGATCGCCTACCGACAACAGCATCGAGCAGCCCGACACGGCTGCGGCGGTCACCGTGGCCGGGATCAGGTCCGCGACGGCGCCGATCCTGCGCAGGCTGGGCGACACCGCGCGAGTGCGCGAGCAGACGCGCGATTACGCCTTCGCCGACGTGCGCGCGCTCGCGGAGGCCGGCGTCACGCTGACCGGTATCGCGGTGGCCGACGGCGGGGCAGGCGGCTCGCTGCGCGAGGTCACCGAGCTGGTGATCGAGATCGCCCGCGCCGATTCCAGTGTGGCGCAGGCACTCCGGGCCAGCTTTTTGACCGCGAACCAGGTGGCGAGCAGGCCGGACCTGCCGCACCGGGCGCTGATCCTGCAGCGACTGCGCAATCGGGAACTGTTCGCGGGCACCTCCAACGAGCGCACCGGCGCAGCCAGCGGCGAGGTCACTGCCACCGCCCGCCGCGACGGCGAGGACTGGGTGATCGACGGCGCGAAGTACTACTCGACCGGCGGCCTCTACGCGCACTGGTTCTCGACCCAGGCGCGCACCGAGGACGATGAGATCCTGCGGTTCACGGTGCCGTTGGATCGCGCCGGAGTGCAGCGGCTCGATGACTTCGACGCGGTCGGCCAGCGTCTCACCGCCAGCGGCACCACCCGGTTCACCGGCGTGCGGGTATCGGCCGACGAGGTCATCCCGGCGCCGGAGACCGAACCCGACAACCCGTGGCAGGGCTCCTTCGCCCAGCTATATCTGGCCGCTATCCAAGCGGGGATCGCGGCGCGGGCGCGCGACGACGCGGTCACATTCGTGCGCGAGAAGGCCCGCCCGATCAAGCACAGCAGCGCGACCAGCAGCGTCGAGGACCCCTACGTCCGCCAGACCGTCGGCGAGATCGCCGCCCGTGCGCTCGCCGCGCGGGCGGTAGTGTTGCTGGCCGCCGAAACCCTCGAGGACGTACGCGGGCGCACCGGCGCGGATGCCACGACAGCGGCCGCCGCGGCCGCTGTCGAGATCGCCCAGGCGGGCGTGATCGCCATCGAATCCGCCTTGACCGCGGCCGGACTCGTCTTCGACGTGGGCGGCGGGTCGATCACCGACCGCGGCCTCGGCTTCGACCGGCACTGGCGCAATGCGCGCACCGCGGCCAATCACAATCCCCGCCAGTGGAAGCAAGCCGTCGCCGGCGCGTTCCACCTGACGGGCGAGCAGCCCCCGACCACCGGCCTGTTCTGAACCGACGAGAGAAAGAAGCACCTGATGAGCTACGGCGCCTACGACCTGACCTACACCGCCGCGGAGGGACGCTACGAGAAGATCCCCTACCGCCGCACCGGTAACTCCGGTCTCGACCTGCCCGCCTTTTCCTTCGGTCTGTGGCAGAAGTTCGGCACCGACTACCCGTTCCAGACGCAGCGCGAGATCATCCTGCGCGCCTTCGATCTGGGCATCACCCATTTCGACAATGCCGACCGCTACGGTCCCCCGCACCGCGCGGCGCAGAAGAATTTCGGCCGCGTGCTCGCCAAGGACCTCGGCCCTTACCGGGACGAGATCATCCTGTCCACCAAGGCGGGCAATCCGATCGGCCCGAGCCCCTACCTGCGCGGCGGCTCCCGTAAGTCCATCCTGGCCTCCCTCGACCACAGCCTGCGCGACCTCGGCACCGACTACGTCGACATCTTCTACCACCACAGCCCCGACCTCGACACTCCACTGGAGGAGACCGTCGGCGCTCTGGTCAGCGCGGTGCAGCAGGGCAAGGCGCTCTACATCGGTATCTCCAACTACCTGCCCGATCGCACCCACGAGGTCGCCGAGCAGCTGCGCGCGGCCGGTGTGCCACTACTCATCCATCAGGCCAGGTACTCGATCTACGACCGCCGGCCCGAACAGAACGGCCTGCTCGACACCGCCGCCCAGGACGGCTTCGGCGTGATCGTCTACTCCCCACTGGCCCAGGGCCTGCTCACCGACAAGTACCTCGAGACCATTCCCGACGGCGCCCGCGCGCAGAACAGCACGTTCCTGTCCCCCGACGTGATCGATGAGACCTACCGGCAGCGCACCACCGCGTTGAACAAGATCGCCGAGGCCCGTGGCCAGTCGCTGGCCCAGCTGGCGCTGCAATGGGTGCTGCGCAAGCCCGAAGTCACCTCGGCGCTGATCGGCGCGAGCTCGGTCGCTCAGCTCGACCACAACACCGCGGCCCTGACCTTCCCGGACTTCACCGCGGAGGAGCTCGCGCTGATCGAGGAGCACGGCGTGCACGGAACCGGACTGAAGCTCTGAGATGACCGGATTCCACCTGAACCTGTCCCTGCTGAGCCCGGGACATTTCCGCCACGCATGGCGACTGGATCACGCCGATCCGCTGGCCTATCTCGACATCGACTACTTCCAGCGGCTGGCGAAGATCGCCGAGGCCGCCAAGATCGACGCGGTCTTCCTTGGTGACAGCCCCGCGCTGCGCGGGGAGATCGAGGAGGCGCCCGGCACCGGCCTCGACCCGCTCGTGCTGCTCGGCAACCTGGCCGCGGTGACCGAGAACCTTGGGGTGGTGATCACCTCGTCCACTACCTACAACTCGCCCTACAATCTCGCGCGGCGATTCCAGACGCTCGATCACGTGACCAAGGGACGGGCGGCCGTCAATGTCGTCACCACCGGAACATCCGCCGCCGCAGCCAATTTCGGCCTGGCCGAGCATCCCGACCGGGCGACCAGGTACCGGCGGGCCTGGGAATTCCTCGACGTCGTCACCCGGCTGTGGGACAGCTGGGACGCCGACTGGCTGATCGCGGACAAGGCGAGCGGCCGCTACGCCGACACCGGCAAGATCCATCGGATCGACCACGAGGGCGAGTTCTACTCGGTGGCCGGGCCGCTGCCGGTGGCACCGGGACCGCAGGGACGACCGGTGATCGTGCAGGCGGGTGGGTCCGAGGGTGGCTTGCAGCTCGCCGGTGACTTCGCCGACCTCGTGTTCACCGTGGCCCAGACCCAGGCCAAGGCGGTCGCATTCCGCAACGACATCCGCCGGCGCGCGGCGGCGGCCGGGCGTCATCCCGACGATGTGAAGATCTCACTCGGGGTGGTGGTGCTCGTCGCGGCTACCGAGGACGAGGCCCGCCGGCGCGAACGGCAACTCTACGACCAGTTGCCGATCGAGCGGCTCACCGCGAACCTGCTGGCCAACCTCGGGTTGCCGACGAACGCGTTCGGGCCAGACGATCCGATCGGCCTCGCCGATCTGCCCGAATCCATCCCACCCGAGGCGTTCTCCACCGGTTTCGGCGTTTCGACCAGAGCGCTGATCGCCGACGGGCCACGCACTCCGCGCGAGCTGATCCAGCTCGGCGCGGGCGGCTCAGGCCACCGGCTGCTGGTCGGCTCGCCCGAACAGGTCGCCGACGATCTGACCTCATGGTTCCACGCGGGCACCGCCGACGGATTCACCGTCATGCCCGCCGAAACCGCCGTCGACCTGGAGAACTTCGCCACCTTGGTGGTCCCCATCCTCCAGCAGCGCGGCCTGTTCCAGACCGACTACACAGATCCCACCCTGCGCGGACGTTTCGGACTACCGCACCCTCGTCAGGCACGCGAACGCACCCGCGCCTCCGCCTGACTCGCCCGCGAACACCCGGCCCATCGGTGCAGCACCGGTGGGCCGGTTCGCTGTCCGAAACCGGGATCGGCTCCGTCGCTAAGGTGGTGTGGCACAGCTGTGTTCGGGCATCGGGCAGTCCTGACTCGGCGCCGGCGCCCGGTCGACGGGCGGCTTGCGTGACAGCGGTATCAGTGCGGCGGCGGCCAGCATCGATGCCGAGCCGAGGGCGACCAGGAACCGCCAGTCGCCGAGCCGGGCGGCGGCCAGCGGCGCGCCGGCGCGGGAGAGGGCGATCGGGACTGTCATCACGGCGAGGATGCCGGCGAACCGAGATACGCCGAAGCTGTCGGCGACAATCGACGGGCGAGCGATCACGCTGGTGCCGTAGCCCGCGCCGAAGGCACCGCGATCAGCCGCAACCGGCGGCTCGGGTCCGGCCCGGCCGACAGCACGGCGGCTATGCTGTCCGCGCTCACTCCCCGAGCAACGGCAACAGCTGGGAACCCTGGCGCTCGATCTCCCTCAGGTACGGGGTGTCGGACAGCACGAAGTGGGTGATGCCCAGATCACGGTACTTCCGCAGCGATTTGGCGACATCCTCGGCGGAGCCGACCAGCCAGGTGGTGCCCGCACCGCCGCCACCGTATTTGCCGGGCGCGGTGTAGAGATTGTCGTCCAGCACGTCACCGCGAGCGGCCAGGTCGAGCAGTCGCCGCTGTCCGACGGCGGCGCGGCGGTTCGGATTCTGTTCGCCCACGCGGTTCTTCGCCATCTCGCCGACCTTCGCCTCGGCATCGGCCCACGCCTGCTCGGTGGTGTCGCGAACGAGCGTGGTGACGCGCAAACCGAATTCGAGCGCCGCGTGTTCGCGTCCGAGTTCAGAGCTCAGCGACCGCAGTCGTTCGATGCGCTCGCGAAGCCCGTCCAGGGGCTCACCCCAGAACAGCTGGACATCGGCCTCGGTCGCCGCGACCCGCTCCGCGGCCGCGGAGGCGCCACCGAAGTAGAGCGTGGGGTGGCGGCGGTCGCCGCGCGGGACGATCCTCGGCACGACCGTGGAGTCGGTGACCTGGAAATGCTCGCCCCGATAGGTGACGTTCTCCTCGGTCCACAGCCTGCGAACGAGCTGGAGGAATTCCTTGGTGCGCGCGTAACGATGGGCCTGGTCGCCCTCGCTATCGCCGTACGCGCCCAGATCGTCCTGGCCCGAGACGATATTCACCCGCACCCGGCCGCCGGTCAGGTGATCGAGCGTAGCCGCGGCGGAGGCGAAGTTCGCCGGGCGCCAGTAGCCGGGCCGGATCGCGATGAGCGGCTCGAAGGTCGCCGTCCGGGCAGCCAGCGCCGCCGCCACGGTGAGCGTGTCCGGCCGGCCCCAGCCGGTCCCGAGCAGCGCCCCCTTCCAGCCGTGTGCCTCCAGCGCCTTCGCCTGCGCGGTGAGCGTATCGAGGCTGTTGTGGTCGGCGGTCACGGGCTCGCCGCGGTGACCAGCAGTGTCCTGATTGGGGATATACCAGAGGAATTCGAGACTCATGCCGGGTAGATTCCGTTCGGTGGTGATCAGCGAGCCAGCTGGGCGAGCTGGGCGCGCCGGACATCGGTGGTCTGTCCCTGAACCAGGACGAAGAGAGCGGAGCGGGCGTGCAGTTGCGCGGTATCGTCGCCCGCGAGGCCACGGCCCGCTCGCGCGATGAGCAGCGCGCGGGTAATCGCCGAGAGCGCTTCGCCGCTGGCGACTTTGGTGGCCAGGCGCTCGTCGAGGCGATGCGGGCCGCCGCCCACGGACATGGCTTCGTCAGCGAGAGCGTAGGCAGTGGCACGGATTTCGGCGATACGCGGCCGCCAGGCAGCCGCGACGTCGACGGCGAGCGGCCGGCCGGTGTGCTCCAACTCGGTCAGGACGGTCTCGGCGAGACCGAAGTGATGGGCCCGCGCGTCGCTCGCGGTGCCGATATCGGCGAATCGTGCTTGGTCGAGACTCTCCGTGCCCAGCACATTCTCGTCGGGGACGAACACCTCGTCCAGCCGGACGCGCGCTGTCCGGCTGCCCGCCACGGCGCCGAGTTCGAGTGGTCCAGCGCTGCGGGTGCGTTCATTCACCGGTACCAGCGCGGTCACCACGGTCTCGGTGTCCGGCTCCACGGCGGCCACGATCAGCGCGGCATTGAGGCCCCATCCGCTGACCCAGGAGAGAGTGCCGTCGAATACCCAGCCACCCGCGGACTTGCGGGCGACGATGAAGTGATCCGGGAACCGCCGCACATCACTGACGCCCGCGCCGACGAGCACCTCACCGCGCAGGATCTGTTCGGACAGAGCGGACAACGACAGCCCCGCGCCACGGATGGCGGCAATCCGCCCCATGAGCGGTGCGTGCTGCGCCCACACCAGCCAGGTGTTGAAGCAGGCGCCCGCGATGATCTCATGCAGCCGCCGGTCGGTGTCGCGGTCGATCGCCAGTCCGCCGAACTCGCGCGGCGCCAGGTGATTGAGCAGGCCGAGCGCCCGCAGCTCTCCGATCCGCTCGGCGGGTACCCCGTCCCGATCGGTCGACAGCGCGGCGGGGCGCAACACCTGCTCGGCGTACTCCCCCACCCGAGCGAGGAACGAATCGGAGTCGGAGATCCTGCGCGCTGCCGTCACCTCGACATCATCACTCCTGGCGGCGACCGAAAGCCGTTCCCTGCCGACGCCCCACGCCCCACGCCACCGCCGAGACCTGCGGTGATGCGGCACGGCCAGAGATAAATTCCCGCAGAGCGAGAAGTCGGGCTACCACTGTCATAGGCCCCAACACGGAAGATGCCCGACCCGACCGACGGATCAGCACCGAACAACTCCAAATGTGCCTCACCGGCTCCGCACCCGCCCCCAGCACCACACTGTTTCAATTCGCCACCGAGATACCCGCGGCAATCCTCGCCCGCACACTCGGCATCGGCGTCGACTCCGCCGTCCGACGGCAACAAGCCTCGGCCGGAGACCGACCAACTACGCCACCGCTGGCACATCCACCAGGATCAGCACAATCTAATCATTGGACCGCACGCTACGGCCGCACCGAAACTTGCCTCATGCCACCCATCGAACCCTCTACCGTTGAACTGCACCGTGATCCACTGCCGCTGCGCGGTCGAGTCGCTGTGGTCACGGGAGTGCCCTCTCTGCCAGACTGATGAGAGTGTTGCGACGACCGCGTGAACCCAAGTGGTCGGAAGGGGTTTCGTGTGTCGGGCTGACAGGATTTGAACCTGCGACCACTTGACCCCCAGCTATCCCCGACTCGCATCCGAGCACGTCACGCACGGTACGCATCCGGCGCGGAGACTTCTAAAGCGCTGGCCGTGCAGGCATGTTCATAGCGTGTGGTCCCAAGTTGGTCCCAAGTCCGCAACGCGAATCAGGGCACGAGGAGCAGCTGGCCGGCCTTCGACTGGACGATGGAGAAGTGTTTGCGGTCCAGCGTGGCGACGGCGGTGATCGGGAACCGTTCGGCTACGGCGACAACGGAAGCGTCCACCGTGCCCAACGGCAAATCGGAGTACTTGTCCAAGAGTTCACAGATCCGCTCGAGGTCGGCGGATGTCATCTCCACGACGGTGAACAGCCCGTTGGCCACGTCCCGAACGAACTTCAGCTCGGTCGCGGTGCCGCGGCGGCTTTCCAGCAGGAGACACACCTCGGTGAATACGGGTGCGGGCATGAGCAGCGGGCCGGGAGCGTTCTCGAGCAGTTCCCGGCAGACCGCGTGTTCATTGTCTCGGTTGTTCATCAGGGCCACGAGCGGCCCCGTGTCGACAACGATCACTCAGCCGTACCCCGGTCGAGTTCTTCCCGAACGATCTCCTTCGCCCGTTCCGCCAGGTCGGGCTCCCCGCTGAACGTCCCTGTGCAGCTGAACTGCCGACGAGCTGTCGGGCGTACCAGCTGGCGGAGGAACGCTGTCGCGGCCTGCACCTGGTCGTCGGGCACGGCTTCAGCCAGCCGAACGAGTTCCTCATGAGTGGCGCGCATGCTGACCAGTGTAGTTCCGACGCATCCCACCGCAGACAGCAGCGACGTCGCCGGGTGGTTCTGTCCAGTTTTCTGGACACCGGGCGGTGGCGCTTGCGCCTCCACCCAGGGCAGGCCGGTGGCCTGCCCTATCGCGGTTGCTCACGACGCCGAACGGCGGGCCTCAGGTACCCGAACAGCTGGCCCGCATGGGACCGGACCATCCCCACCAAACCGCCGATGGTCCCAAATTGGTCCCAAGACTGCGGGGGGTTGTGGTCGAATAACAGCAAATCCCCTCCGGCCCAGGTCGGAGGGGATTTTTGTGAGTCGGGCTGACAGGATTTGAACCTGCGACCACTTGACCCCCAGTCAAGTGCGCTACCAAACTGCGCCACAGCCCGTTGCGTCCGCTTCGCGGGCGCTCGACGAGATTACCGCACGAGCCGGGTAGGGAGCTAATCGCCTAGTCAGGGTGGGTTCGGGTCGGTCGTTCGAGCGGGTCTGGGTGCGCCCGTGGGCGCGCAACGAGAGTTCGGCCAGCGTGCGCACTGTTGGTCAACTGCGAGGGCGGTGGGGTCAGGGGACCGTCGCCGCTTCACGACCGGATCGATGACGATCGATTACCCGAAGCGCTTCGCCGGTGCCGATCGAGTGCTGCCGTGATCGTGCGTGGGCTGGGCGCCATCGCACCCGCTGAAATCCAGACGAGAACGCCGAACGTGAACATTGTTCGCTACCGCCACCGAATCCGCCGACTGTTGCTGGGCACCCCATTCGAGTCGGCGCGCGCACCTCATCGATATCGGCCCGGTCGCCGGGACGCAAGTTTGCCGCTCAACCCGGATCGGTAGGTACGGTCTCCAGCATGAGCAGGGCGATGGTGGAGTTGTCCCATCCGATCTCGGATGGCATGCCCACCTGTCCGGGGCTGGCTGGGCCGCGAGTCAGCACGGATATTTCGCGTGATCAGTCGCGGCTGATCGACATGACCTACAACATCACGCGTGTCGACATGGTCGGCAACACCGGGACTTTTATCGATGCGCCCTACCATTTCCACGCCGATGGCGCCGATATCGCCGAGCTGCCGCTGGAACGGCTGTTCAACGTCCCGATCGTGATGATCCGCGCCGTGGGGATCCGCTCGGTGGGACCGGATGTGCTCGGCGATCCGGCGCGGTTATGGGGCAAGGCGGTGCTCGTACACACCGGATGGTCGGCTCGGTGGGGTTCGCCCGCGTACCGGGACTCCGGGTATCCGTTCTTGGTCGGTGAGGTCGCGGATACGCTGGTCGCCGCGAACGTGGCAGTGGTGGGAATCGACTCGCTCGACATCGATGACACGTCCCTTCCGACGCGGCCGTGTCACCACGCTCTGCTCGGTGCGGGGATCCCGATTATCGAGCAGATGACGAACCTGGACGCGGTCCCCGATGCCGGCGCGTGGTTGGTCGCACTACCGGCGCCCGTGCGTGGGATGGGCTCGTTTCCGGTGCGTGCAGTCGCCTGGACCGATCACGGCGGCGGTCACTGACGTGCTTCAATCGGCGCCGGCACGGCATCCGGGCTAGCTGTTCGGATCGACCGCTCATAGGCGTCGTGAACGTCGGCTCGGGCGCGCTCGTCGCCTCCGCGTCGGGCAGCACCTGGATCAACGGCAGCTCGTGTGGCATCAGCGTGGTCACATCGTCGGGACAGGCCGCCACGAGCGCGGGGGCGGCAACCGCGCCGCCGCCGAGTTTCGATCGCCGTGAACTGCCTGGCACGAGAACAGTCCGAGCGGGCGGATCACGGGGTCTGCCAAGTTGTCGAACCAGACTTCGACGTCGGGGTTCGTGCGCCGACCGGGCAGAACCGGTAGACCGTCCGGACGACGAACGGTGCCGGTCGCTGCTGCGGATTCCACCTCTGAACCAACCGCCGAACAGGTACGTTCTTTCGGGAGAGCGCTGCACCGATGATGCGGTGACGAGTCGCGAGTAGCGGCCAACGGTAGGCCCATTATTGCCGCCTGTATCGAGATGCCGAGAATTTCGAAAATCAAGGAGGTGCGTGCCGCAGTGACCGAAGAGCAGCCCACCCGATTGCGGCCATGGCCGGCATTGCGCGTCGATGACTGGACGCCGACCCGCGAGACCCTGCATATGTGGACGCAGATCGTCGGCAAAATCAGACTCTCCCACGCTCCGCTGGTCAACCACTGGTGGCAAGTCACCCTCTACGTCAGCCCGCGGGGCCTGACCACCTCTGCCATTCCGTATGCGGCGGGTTCGTTCGACATCGAGTTCGACTTCTTCGACCACCAGCTCAATATCCGGTCCAGCGATGGCCGATCCCGGCGGGTTGCGCTCGAACCGAAACCGGTCGCCGCTTTCTACGCCGAAACCATCGGCGCACTCGGCGAACTCGGAATTCCGGTTCGGATTCAAGCCAGACCAAACGAAGTCGATCCGGCGATCCCCTTCGCCGACGACAACGAGCATCGATCCTATGATGCCGCGGCCGCCACTATCTTCTGGCAGCAATTGGTCACTGTCGACCGCGTCATGCACGAGTTCCGTTCCCAATTCCTCGGCAAGGTGAGCCCAGTGCATTTCTTCTGGGGAGCGATGGATCTGGCATGTACCCGATTCTCCGGAAAGACGGCGCCCCGGCACCCCGGCGGTGCCCCCAACTGCGGCGACTGGGTGATGGTCGAGGGCTACTCGCATGAACTGAGCAGCTGCGGATTCTGGCCGGGCGGCGGCGCGGAGGGTGCCTTCTACGCCTACGCATATCCCGAACCCGACGGATTCGCCGAGTACCGCGTCGGTCCGCGCGAAACGTTCTACAGCCGAGACAACCGTCAGTTCCTGCTGCCGTACGAGGCGGTGCGCACCGCCGAAGTGCCGGAGCGGGCGCTGCTCGAGTTCTTCGAGACGACATATGCGGCCGCCGCAGACCTCGGCCACTGGGACCGGAAGGCCCTCGAGGTCGACCCCGGCCGATGGAACCACAAGCGCCGAAAATACACATCGGCGGTGCAGCCGTGACCTATCGTCGTCGCCGCCAGCGCAGCTACTCGTGCGGTGGGCAGCCGAGGCGGGTCGTCCCGGACCCGGACCTGCGGGCGCGGTTTGCCTCGGCCAATACGCCCGAACGACGTCCGCAAACCTGAACGCGCGACCTATTCACCGAGGCAGCGAGCGCAGACCGCCGGGGACCAACCCCGCGAATGCCGCTTACGCGTATGGCTCGATGCGCAGGACAGAATCCAGGTCTCGGATTCGTTCGGCTACTGCCAGCGAAGCGGAGATGACCAGCCGATTGGCGCCGCCGTCTTGATCAACCCGGGCATCGGTGGTTTCCAGCCACGCGAAGAACTTCCTCCGAATGGCTGTCGGTGTGGCGTCGCCGCTGGTGGACCCCGGTTCCAGAATGATGAGATATCTGCGGTGTTGTGCCGACATGGTGCCCTCCTTCGGTCATCCCGGACAAAGGGACGCATCGTTGCTCCCAGCGGGTCCCTGTGCCGCCGGAGTACCCGCCGAACCGGACCACACGCGCGGACGAAGCACCGTCAGCGGCGGCCGTCCAGATGGTCGATTGCCTACTGAGCAAAGATGCGGGCCGACGGTCACCGATCGTGAGCCTGACGCCGTCGGTCATCTGTGCCCCCCCGATACCGCCGGATGACCGACGCCGCGTCCGACGAGAGCGGGTGAATCGGGGGACACTCTCCCCAAAGCGGAGGTTCTCGAAACCTCTGTCGTGACATGTCACTGCCGCGGTCGAATCACCTGCGATTCGGCGAGTTCGGCGAAGTGAACGAGGGATGCCGGCAATTCGATGACCGGCACGGTGCGGTATGACTGGAACCCGACACCCGATCGATGAAGGGATGCGCTCATGGCCGAGCGAGTTGCGGTAGTGTCCGGTGCCGCGCGGGGAATCGGCGCGGCGATCGCCAAGAGGCTGGCGGCGGACGGACTTCGAGTCGGCGTCCTGGATCTCGACGCGGCCGCGTGCGCCGACACCGTCCGGGCGATCACCGAGGCAGGCGGGCGGGCCGTCGCGCTCGGCGCCGACGTGTCGGACGAGCAATCCGTCGCCGCTGCCGTCCAGCAGCTGGAGGACGAACTCGGCGCACCGACGGTGCTGGTCAACAACGCTGGGATTCTGCGCGACAACTTGCTGTTCAAAATGAGCGTCGATGACTGGGACGCGGTGCAGAACGTGCACCTGCGCGGAGCGTTCCTGCTCACCCGCGCGGTGCAGAAATACATGGTCGAGCAGCGGTGGGGGCGCATCGTCAACATGTCGAGCACTTCAGCGCTCGGCAACCGCGGCCAGGTCAACTACTCGGCTGCCAAGGCGGGCTTGCAGGGCTTCACCAAGACCTTGGCGGTCGAGCTGGGCAAGTTCGGCGTCACCGCCAACGCCATCGCCCCGGGAATCATCGTCACCGACATGACGGCGGCCACCGCGGCCCGCGTCGGCGTCTCCTTCGAAGATTTCCAGAAGGCGGCCGCCGCGCAGATTCCGGTGCAGCGCGTCGGCCGCCCCGAGGACGTCGCGCATACCGCGTCGTTCCTGGTGAGCGAAGGTGCGGGCTTCGTTTCCGGACAGGTGATCTACGTGGCGGGCGGCCCCACCAACTGACCGCGCAGCCGTCGTGGCGTGGGGTCTGCAAGCCCCATCCCGCACCGAGCGACGGGCGGGACGGTAGCGTCGCGGGACATGAGACGGCGTGGGGCTCGTCGTGCTGTGACGAGTTATGTACTACTGCTGCCGAGCTTGGTCGGAGTCGGGGCGTTCCTGTTGTTGCCGATCCTGATGGTGGCCTGGCTCAGCGTGCACAGCTGGAATCTGCTGGGGCCCATACAGTTCGTGGGACTGCGGAACTGGCGCTCGGTACTGGGGGATCCGGCGTTCGGCCATGCCATGGTGGTGACGTTGGCGTTGACGGCGATCGTCGTGCCGGTGCAGACCGTGCTGGGTTTCGTGGCCGCGGCGCTGCTGTCCCGCCGCGGTGCGACGGGTCTGCGCGTGATGTACGCGCTGCCGTGGATGTGTGCGCCCGTGGCGGTGGGCGTGGTGTGGCAGTGGATGTTCGCGCCCACCGGTGGTGCGCTGAACGCCGTACTCGGGCAGCGCATCGAATGGCTGTCCGATCCGGCGCTGGCGCTGCCATCGGTGGCGGCCGTGAGCGTCTGGGCGAACTTCGGGTACGTGGCACTGTTCTTCGTGGCCGGGATTCGGGCGATTCCGCGCGAGATCCTGGACGCGGGTGCGCTGGACGGAGCCACCGGCTGGCGCCGGATCCGCTGGCTGGTCCTGCCGCTGCTGCGGCCGACCATGTTCTTCGTCCTCGTCACCGGAGTTCTGACCACCTTTCAGACCTTCGACACGGTGTACGCCTTGACCAAGGGAGGGCCGGGCAATCGCACGGATGTGGTGGCGATGCGGATATTTTCCGAGGCATTCGACGCCGCGCGTCCCGGTCGGGCCGCGGTCATGGCGATTATCGTGTTCGTAGTGATGGTGGCGATCACCGTCGCGCAGCACCGCTATTTCCGGAATCGGACCGCCTATGAGATCTGATCGACTGCGTTCGGCCGCAGTGTACGCGGTACTGCTCGCCGGGGCGATGCTGACGGTGGCTCCACTGGTGCTCAGCGCGGTCACCGCGATCAAGACGCCCGACCAGTTCGCCACCGGATCGCCACTGGCCCTGCCGCATCCGGCGACCACGGACAATGTCCGGACCGTACTGGACCACGGCCTCGCACGAGCGGTGCTGGTGACCGCGCTGATGACGGTGTTCGTCACCGGCGGCCAGCTGGTCACCTCGGTGCTGGCCGCGTACGCGTTCGCGCGCACCGACTTTCCCGGTCGCAATGCCCTGTTCGGGGTATATCTGGGCACGATGATGGTTCCGCCCATGGTGACGCTGATCCCGCTGTACCTGATGTTCGCGAAAGTGGGGTGGCTCAACACGTTCTGGGCACTCGTGCTGCCGTTCGTGTTCGGCTCGCCGTACGCGATCTTCCTGCTGCGCCAGTACTTTCGGGCGGTTCCCGAGGAGTTGATCGGCGCGGCGCGGCTCGACGGTGCGAACACGCTGGACGTCATCGTGCACGTCATGGTGCCGATGAGCCGACCGGTCCTGGCCACGCTGACGCTCATCACGATCGTCACGCAGTGGAACAACTTCATGTGGCCGCTGGTCGTCAGCAGCGGCGAGCGGTGGCAGGTGCTGACCGTCGCGACCGCGAATCTGCAGACCCGGTACAACGCGCAATGGACGCTGGTCATGGCGGCGACCACGCTGGCCATTGTCCCGCTGGTGCTGCTGTTCGTGATCTTCCAGAAACAGGTGTTGCGGTCGATCGCGTGGGCGGGCGTGAAATGAGGACCTCGACGCGTGTGGTGCTGGCGATCGGGATCGCGGCGGCTCTGCTCGTCACGGCCGTGCTGTGGCTCGGGCGTGACGGCGCCGGGTCCAGCCGCACCGTGGTGGGACTGCGGATCTGGGACGAGACGTTCGTGCCCGTCTACCGCGCCTCGCTGGAGGCTTTCGAGCGCGCGAATCCGGACGTCGAGGTGCGGATCACCGTCGTGCCGTGGTCGTCGTATCAGCAGAAGTTGCGGCTGGACGTGGCCGGCGGCACCGCCGAGGACCTGTTCTGGACCAACTTGTACGAGGACTACGCCGACGCCGGGCGGTTGATCGACATCGCAGCCGCACTCGGTCCCGAAGCCGCGGGAGCCTGGGACCCGTCGGCGGTCGCGCAGTACACGCGTCACGGAACTCTGTGGGCCGTACCGCAATTCGTGGACGGCGGCACGGCGATGTATTACAACCGCGACCTGCTCGCGGCGGCCCATATCGATCCCGCCGAACTGAATGCGCTGCGGTGGAGCCCAGGCGGCGACGACACGTTTCGCTCGCTGCTGCGCCGTCTGGCCGCGGTCGCACCGTGGGCTTATAACGCGGGTCATGACTTCCAGTCCATCGAGCTGCCGTATCTGGGTTCGGCCGGGGCGAAGTTCCAGGACGACCGCGATGATTTCGTCTTCGACAGCCCGCAGGGTGTCGCGTCCTTCGACTATTTGCTGCGGTTGATCGCCGATCGGCTCGCACCCGCGCCCGCCGATACCAACACCAACCCCGATTTCGCGAAAAACGCCTTCTTGCAGGGCAAGCTGGCGCTGTTCCAGTCGGGGACGTTCAGTCTCGCGCAGATTGCCCAGCAGGCCCGCTTCGGGTGGGGCGTGGCGCTGCTGCCGCAAGGGCCGTCCGGTCGGGTGAGCACCAACAACGCGATCGGTGTCGCGGGAAATGCCGCGACCCGGCACCCGGACGCGGTGCGGCGGGTGCTCGCCTGGCTGGGCGGCGGTGCGGGCAACCGTTATCTGGCCCGCGACGGCGCAACCATTCCCGCTGTCGTCTCCGAGCAGCGCGCCTACCGTGACTACTGGGCCGAAAAGGGCGTCGACGTCTCCCCGTTCTTCGACGTGCTGCGCGGTCCGCGTATTTCCTCCGGCAGTGGCCCCGGTTTTCCGGCCGCCCTTCGTGCCATCGATCCGATTTTTGCTGAGATGTACCTCGGCCGGATCCCGGTGCCGGAGGCGCTCTCCCGTGCCCGCTTCGCAGCCGAGGCCGCGGTCGCGCAGAACTGAGTGGGTTGGATTCTGCTGCGCGACCGGGGGTCAGTTGTCATATGACGCGACACCGACCGGACCGACACCCACACACAGATCAAGCCCTGCAGTGCGAGAGGTGATCCGGAGCGACGACCCACCGCCGACAATACGAACGAACACCGTATTCGGCCCCTTCCGAACTGGAGCGGCGACAGATTTCCCGTGCTCGAAGCCGATAGTGATCCGGCCGTCTTTGTTGGCGAGGTAATTGAGTTGCGCGGTCCATTCGTGCTCGAGCATCGGCCCATCGAGGAGCAGCGGGACCGGCGCGGCGCTACTGATCCGGTATCCGCAGTCCGGCTGGGGCCCGGGAAGGATGATTCGATTCCACCAGACCTCCGCTTCGACGATCTCGCCGGTATCGGTGATCATCCGAAGATGCGGCGTCGAGTCGGCGAAGGTGCCGGGAGCGGCGACCGGTGCGAGTACTCGACTGGTGAGATTCTGGGGGTAGGCCAGCGGACTCAGCACATTCCACGGCACTTCCTGTTCGAGCAGCGGTGCGCCGTCCCACTCGTGCAGCGCCGACTTCGCGTTGGTGACATAGGTCCTCGTCGGCCCGACGCGCCACGATCGCACGAAGGTGTATGTGGACCATAGACTGCTCACGAGGAACACCACCGCCGCGGCGACCGCCACCCGGTGGACCGGAATCCGGGCGAGTCGGCCGCTGCGTGGCGGTCTCGGTCGGGCACGCACCATCAGCGCGCCAGCGGCAGCCAGCACGACCGCCAGGTCGGCGAAGTAGCGCAGGGACTGCATCAGTTCCGCCGCGGTATTCGGTCCGCTGCGGGCCAGCGCCACCGCTATCTGGACGACCAGAACGTAGACCGCGACCGCCGGCCAGACCGGAGCCACCCGGAGCCGGACACGCACCGAAAAGGCCACCAGTGCGGTCAACGCGAGCCAGGCCGACACCACAGCCCAGGCCGGCGGATCCGCCCATGGTGTGGACGGTAACCACCGCTCCCAGACCCAGGGGCCACCGAACAACGCCGGAACGATGCCGAGTGATGCCGCGCCGGGCAGCAAATCCCGCAATTCACGGACGTCGGGAACGCCCGCGCCGCCGACCACCGCGAGATAGCCGATCACCCAACAGACCAGCACCGCGCCCGATCCGAGCCACAATGCCGCACCACGTCGGGCAACCACCCGAAACGGGGATTCGCCACCGTCGACATAGCGCGCGAGCGATACCACCGCGAACGCGACGAACGGCACGATCACCGACTTCTCGAAGAACAGCAGCGCCATCGCGAACACCGCGATCGCCGATCGCGCGTATCGGCGCCGCCCGCTCTGAACCAACAGCATCGCATCGCCGATCACCCAGGCAAGGGCGAATTGCAGCGGCAACGCGTTCAGTGCGGCCGCCCACCACGCGAACGCCGGCAGCGTCAGCGGGCAGAACAGGTAGCCGACCAGCGGGAGCAGAATCATCCACCGCGCGCCCACCAGCACCATCAGCATCCGCAGCACGGCCACCGACGCCGCGAGCTGTAACACCAGCAGTACAACCACCGGCCCGGCCCAGGCCAGCGGCGCCATCGCGGTCACCACCCACGCCGCGGCGAAGGCCAACGGCATGAAATGCCCGTCATGGTTGTGCAGCAGCAGATCGCTGGACCACAGCGGATATCGGGCCGCCCGGCCGACCAGGATGAGATCGTCCCAATAGAAGTACCCGCTGTCGGCTACCCACCAACGGATCGCCAGCTGCAGCACGATGAGACATCCAGCCGCTACGACCACCGGATGCGCGTCCCGAACCCTCCGGGGAAGGCGCAGCCTCGCCGATGCCGGCGGACGAGGGACGCGCACAGGCTCCGGCAAGACGGGCGCGGCAGGGTCCATGCCGTCCCACGGTAGTTCAGTGGCCGGTGACGCCACTCAGTTCATTCGGCGTTCCGGGCAACGTAGTGGTCGCCGTTTTCGCACCGGTCGCCAGATCGATCCTGTGCACCTGCTCGGTGGCGGGATCCGTGACGTAGGCGATGCCGCCGCGGACGAACAGCGCGGGTCGAGGCTGCTGCCATTGCAGCGGCTCCTGCCAGGGACCGGTGACCGGAATGGTCCGCACGACGGCGCCCGCACTCGGATCGATGACGTGGATGCGGCCGTCGGTGCCCAAGACGAGGGCCTCGCCATGCGGGCCGCGGCCGAGCGAGCGGAAGGTGTAACTGGTGCCCAGCTCGACCAGGCGCAGCGTGCCCGTGATCGTGTCGATCAGCGAGATCTGCTGTGGCCGTTCGAGTTCGGCGTCCTTGTCGCGCTTGTAGTCGCCCAGGACGATGGGGGAGGTCTCGCTGCCCGCCTGGTTGCCGATGCGGCCGTACTCGGTGGGGCTGGTCACCTTGGTGATCGTGCCGTCGCGGTAGACGAGCACGCCGTTCTGGCAGCCGAGCACGACCGCCTCGCCCGCGGCGGTCGCCTCGCCGTGCACACCGGGGCAGTCCTCGTTACGCGCCTTCTCGGTGCGGTTCTTGTCGAGCACCGCGATCCCGGTCCGCTTTTCTTCGGTGCCGAGCGTGACGACGAGATCGCCGTTGGCGAGTTCTATCGCGACGCCATGGTGCGGGGCGGCAGCACGGTAGGTGGAGGTCTTCGGTGTGCCCGTCGCGAGATCAGCAGGGTCGAACACGACGACTTCGCCGGTCCCATCGCTGAACAGCACGGTTCGACCGGCATGGCGGACCACGTGACCGGGCTCGGGTCCCCCGAAGCGCACGCCGGTGAATTCGGCGGCGGTAGCGTCCAGGACGCGGAATCCGTCTTTGGTGGAGACGATCAGGTGGCGGTCGTCGCCGGCCGGGTTGAGCCGGTTGAAGCCGTCGAGCTCGACCGTGCCCGCGAGTTCCAGCGTGGTTCCGTCGAGCACGGAGATTGCGCTGCCATGCGTGATCGCGATCGGATCGGCGATGTGTTTTCGCCGGGTGTCCCGGTCGTCCTCTGTGGTGTCGGCACCACAGCCGGCGGCGGTGAGAACGGCGGTCATCAGGCCGGCCAGGGCTGCCGACTTTCTGGTTCGCGATCGTAATGAATGCATGAGATTCCTTCTGTTCGTCGGGCTATCCGGTGGTGAGGCCACGCACGATGGCCTCGGTGTTGGCCCGCATCATTTCCAGGTAGGTGCCTGCCCCGCCGCCCGGTTCGGTGAGCGACTCCGAGTACAGGGCGATCACCTGTACGCGCAGCCCGGCCTGTTCGGCGAGCACACGGGCCAAGCGATCGGGTTGCGACGACTCAGTGAAGATCGCGCTGACCCCCGCGGCCCGGATCGCCGCGGCGAGCGCGGCCAGATCCGACGGGCTCGGCGAGGCGAGCGTGGTGCCGCCCGGAATCACGGCGCCGACTACCGCGAAGCCGAATCGCTGCGCGAGGTAACCGAAGACATGGTGGTTGGTGACCATCTTGCGACGCTCGGCGGGAATCGTGGCGAACCGTTCGGTCATCCAGTGGTCGAGCCGGTCGAGTTCGGCGAGGTAGCGATCGGCCGCGCCGCGGATCGCTGCGGGGTCGACGCCCGCGACGTGATCGATGATCTGGTCGCGAACCACCTCGACCGCCCGGCGGACGCGGTGCGGGTCGGTCCAGAAGTGCGGATCCGGCCGACCGTTCGCATCTTCGGCCGACAAGCTGATCGGGTCGATCTGCGTGCCCACCGATAACGCCGCTACCCCGGACTTCTCGGCCGCCTCGATATTGCGTAGCACGTTCTCTTCGAGACCGAGACCGTTGTAGACGATCAGGCTCGCGCGTTCGAGCTGGGCTGCCTGCTGGGCGGATATCGCGAAGAAGTGCGGGTCCGCGTTCGGCGGCATCAGGACAGTCACCTCGACCGCGTCGCCTGCGATGGCGCGGGTGAGGTCACCGAGAATATTGGTGGTGACGATGATTCCGGCTCGGTTCGCGCTGGAATTCACGCAAGCGGTCAGCGCGAGCAGCGTCGCGACGACCACTGCGCTCAGCCGGATCGCGGACTTCATCGGCCGACCTCCACCATCATTGTCGGGCTGATGTCGAGGGGAAATGTTCGCGCGCCGCGGAGGTTGTCGGCGTAGTCGATCTCGTAGATCACTCGTGCCACCGGGTCATTGACATAGGCGCGGTGGTCGTCGACAAGGATCACCGGCGCTTGCGCACCGGAGGCCACCGGCGCGGTCAGTGGTCGCGCCGCGGCGGACTCCCGGCCCGACGCCGGGTCGTAGGCGTGGAGCAGGCCGTCCTCGGTGAGGGTCAGTATCGCGGCACCCTCCCCCGCCGTGTTCACCGCGACCGCCGGACCTGTCCGCACCATCGTCCACGTCTTGCGCCTGATGTCGATCACCCAGACTCCCTGTCGCCCTGCCCGCGCCACCAACGTCGTACTGCCGGGCCGATGGCCGAACTCGACCGCACGCTCCCCCTCGGCCACATCCTGCGGATACGGGATCTTCTCGCCCGTGAACACCGCGTCCCGTGCGGTCACCACCAACGCCCCATCGGCGCAACCGAAGACAACGCCACGTCGAGTCACCGCCGAGCCGCGCGGGTCCGGACACCGCTGCGCCACAACGGCGGCCGGCACACCATCGCGGGTTCGAACCTCGATGGCTGCGCGTGCGGGTACGGCAACGAGCAGGTGCCCGGCGTAGGGTACGGCTGCCCCGTCCGCGATCACGCCGCGCTCGTGCAGTGCGCCGGTGCCGAGCGCGGCCCGGTCCAGGACAGTCGTGGCTCCCGTTTCGAAAGTGACTGCGGTGATACTGCTGTCATCGTGCGCCGCCTGCACCGGACCACCGGTGAACGCACCGAGATCCCGGGCGGGCGCCCGGTAATAGTGCGCGTGGTCGCCGTGGTCGACCGTCCACGCGCCCCCGTCGACGGTACGTACCCACCGCTGGCCGGACAGGAACGCGAAACGGCCGTCGCCGACGATCCGTTCGACACCTTCTGCCCGGCCGAGCTCGATGACGTCCCCGGTGACGAGATCGAGAATCCCGACCGCACCGGTGCCTTTGTCGGCCACGACAAGACGTGGCTGGGCTTCAGCGGTCTCCTCGGCACCCGCGACATAGCCGTGCGGTGTCGGTGTCACCGGTTGAGATGGCGCACGCGGCGCGCAGCCGAGCAGAGGTGCGATCGCGGCGAGGATCAGCGCCAGTACCAGTGGTTTCCGCGCCGGACCGGTGGAGCGAATTCGATCACGCAGCCACGCCGTGAACGTGGAGAGGAAGAACAAGCCGACGGCGGTCGCGGCGATCGTCGCGCCCGCCGCGGTACCCGCATGCCACGAAATCACCAGTCCGGCAACTGTGGCCGCCGCACCGAGCACCGCGGCGGTGAGCATGATCGATGGGATGCGATGCGCCCAGTAGACCGCGGCGGCGGGCGGCGCGATGAGCAAGCCGAAGACCAGCAGCGTGCCGACGATGTGGAACGACGCGACAATCGCCAGGGTCACCAGGCCGATCAGTGCCACCTGCGCCGAACGGGGGCGCAGCCCGAGGGTGTGCGCTTTTCGCGGATCGAAGGTCAGCGCGACGAACGCGCGGTGTCCCAGCACCGAGACGATGACCGCGAAGACCGCTGCGGCCGCCAGATACCACAGATCACGTTCCTTGACCGCCAGCACATCGCCGAACAGAAATCCGGTCAGGTCGACCGCGAACGACGGCGAACGCGACACGATGATCACACCCGCCGACAACATCCCGACGAACAGCAGCCCGATGCCGGTGTCGGGCGCGAACCTCGTACTGCGCCCGAGCACCGAGACCCCGACCGCCATCGCCGCCGCGCTGAATGCCGCGCCGAGCAACAGGTTTCCGCCCAGCATGGCGGCTATCGCGACGCCCGGCAGCATTCCATGCGCCATCGCGTCGCTCAGAAAAGCCATGCCGCGCAGGACAACCCAGGTGCCGGCGATAGCGCACAGGCAGGACACGAGCAGCCCGCCGCACAAGGCCCGCTGCACGAAAGACACCTCGAACGGGGCGACCAACCACTCCATGGCGCAACACTCTACAATGAGAATGATTATCATTTCAACAAAGCAGTGATCGGAGGACACCATGCCGCCGCCAGACATCCGGATCGCCGGGGTGACGGCCGGATACCGCGGACATCCCGTGCTTCACGAGCTCAGCGCCACCATTCCGGGCGGACAGGTAACCGCACTCGCCGGCCCCAACGGTTCCGGGAAATCCACCCTGCTCGGCATCCTCGCCGGAGTCATTACGCCATCGGCGGGAACGCTTCGCCCGGAACACGTTCGACCAGCGTTCGTCGTGCAACACAGCAGCGTCCCCCCAACCCTGCCGATCACCGTCGGCGAAACCGTCGCCATGGGCCGTTGGGCGCACCGCGGCGCATGGCGGCGCCTCACACGCCGCGATCGGACGATCGTGCGCGAATGCCTCGACCTGATGAACATCGCCGACCTTGCCGATCGCCGGCTCGATACCCTCTCCGGCGGCCAGCGTCAGCGCGCACTGCTCGCCCAGGCACTGGCCCAGGAATCCGGCCTGCTCCTGCTCGACGAACCGACAACCGGTCTGGATTCACTTGCTCAGCAGGAGATTTCCGAGGCGGTCCGCCGAGCCGGCGACCAGGGCGTCACGGTTGTGTACGCCACCCACAGCCGCGAGGACGCCCTCCGCGCCGACCACTGTCTGCTCCTGCGCGACGGACGCATCGCCGCTCAGGGAAACCCATGCACCGTCCTGCGCGGCGAACGAACCGCCGAACCTGCCTGAGTCGCCGCCCGCGGATTTGCTCCGCGGACCGGACGCCGTCGCGGTCAGCCGCGCTGGACCTCGCGCGCTCGACCTCGCCGCGCTCAACCTCGCCGCCCTCGCCGCACGCGTGCGTGCGCGGCGGCGCGAGATGAAGTGGACCCTCGCCTTCGCTCTGCCCGCTACCAGCCGTAGCCCGACTTCGTTCGGCTGCGCTCGATATGCTGTGTGCGAACCCGCAGCGACTGCGCTTGCGCCGCCGGCTTGCCCAGGTCCGGGCATGCGGGACGTAGGTGAATCCCGATGAAGGAATGGACAGATCATGCACCTGCGCAGCATCACTGCGGCAGCCATACCGGCGATCGGCTCGCTGATCATCGCCACCGGCGTGGCACACGCCGACCCGGCTCCCGACATCGCCTACTCGGCCAAGCTCGTCGATCGAACGGTGGTCGCGGCACTGCGAGGCGGAACGTTCGAGCTGTCCCGGGCGCCGCGGGACCAAGCAACCGACGCGAACGCCCGGGTGACCGAGCACGACGGCGTACTGGTCGACCGGAACGGCACGCCCGCCGATGCCGCGCAGGTGATCGATGTGGTCGATATCCGTGACCGCGACGGCCGCGTCGCCATGACGTTGCCACTGGACTTCCGGGTGGCGGGCGCCGCGATTGCGGTGCGGCCGCAGTTGGAGAAGGACGGCACGGTATTGGCGTTGACGCCGACCCGCCCGGAGGGCGTCGCGGTCAACGACACGCTGGTCGCCACGCCGATCGCATCGATGACCGAGAACCGGCGCGCCCGAGACGAATTCGCCGGTCAATTCGGACTCGCCACCGCAATCGGCGGTTTCATCGGCACGGCCATCGGCGCCACGATCGGCTGCCTGGTCACCATCGCCGTCGGTTGCGTGGCCGGTCTGCTCACCGGCGCGAGCGTCGGCGGTATCCTCGGCACCATCGCGGTCGGCGGCCCGACCCTCGTCGTAGCGGGCATCGACCTGCTGTCCACGTTGCAGGCGGCCGACGGCACCACACGTTTCGCCGACCAGCCCGCGCAAGCCGCACCGGCGCAACCCAAGTGACGTTGCGCCCGGCGGCGCACTCCAGGTGACATTGCGCCCGGCGGCGCACTCCAAGTGACGTTGCGTCCGGCGGCGGCGGCCGACGCCGCCGGAACGAACGCCTCGTCCTCGCGCCGCTACAGCGGCATGGTCGTCGTGTTCGAGCGACCCACCCGTTCGTCGTTGATCAGGTGGTAGGCGCGCCCCAGGTCGTCGAGTGCCCGCTCCCAGCGGATCTCCGCCTCGTAGCCGCGTGGGTTGTGGCTGAGCAGAAGCAGGGCCTCGGCCGCGTCCGTGGAGCGCGCGGCGGCGTCCAGCAGGACCGGGACAGGGTCCACCGTGGTGCCGGCGGCCAGTGCGCCGATGCGGTCATGCAGCCAGTGCGCGTCGAAACGAACCTGCTCCGTGGGATTCTCGCCGTTCACCGGCCGAGTGCTGACCGCAGCGGCGCGGGCGGCTTCCCCATCGTCCATGGTCGTCGTGATGACCTGACGCAGTTCGCTGCTCGCGACGCGGTGTAGCAAACCGATCAGCAGGACTCGCTCCGCGTTCGGGCCGCGCAGACCGGTGTCTCCCAGACGCGCGCCGACCTCGTCCGGGTCGACCCGGAGAATCGACAGAACCGCTCGCAACTGCGCAATCGTTACCACTTCGTCCGCCCCTCCTCGTCGTTGCCCACCATCACATCTGGGCGACAGCCTGCCAAACACAGCGCACGTCAACCATCTAGTAGCCATCTTCCGATCCGGCGTGTCCGACGATCACACCACGCGCTCGGCGGACGGCTCGCCTTGCTCCACCACACGCGGACGCATTCCGTCATCTCCTGGGCCTGACGGCGCGCCCGCGCCAGTAAAGCCGCGCAGAAGCGACCGTAGACGATGTCGCGCTGCGGCGTCAGCGACTTCGGCACCGGATCCGGCGCGGGTTGCCGCCCGGTGACGGTGAGGTGCAGCTCATTCCCGGATCCGTCGGATAAAAGGTGCCGCCGTGGACGAAATCCAAGCGCTGCACACCGCGATCCAGTTGATCAGCGAGCGCCGCGAGCTGCTGCCGGATTGCCCGGTCAGCCGCCTGTCCTGAGCCGACCGCCGCAACAATCCATAGCGAACCGCCCAGCCGGTCCGGATTCGGCATCGAATCATCGGTTGGTGGAGTGTTGTTCGACCGGTGCAGTTTTCCGGTGCCATGAGCAGGACGGCACGCCCGGCGCCGACACTCCCCGTGCCGAACCGGACCGTGGCGAAGCCGCGCCGTCGCCAGGAGGGAACCGCCCATGGAATTCATTTCGCCGCTGGACGCCCTGTTCCTCATCGCCGAATCACGCGAGCACCCGATGCACGTCGGAGTGCTGCAGATATTCGACCCGATGGATGGCACCGGACTGGAGTTCGCGCGGCGCGCGTACGCGACACTGGCGGCCGAACAGGACTTCCACCCCACCTTTCGCAAGCGCCCGGCCCGGCTGTTCGGCACCCCGCAGCTCGCGTGGACCGTGGAGCGCACGGTCGAACTCGACTACCACCTGCAGCGATGGGCGCTACCGGAATCCGGCGGCCTGGACGTGCTGGTCGAGATGGTCGCCGGGCTGCACAGCACCCTGCTGGACCGCCATCGGCCGTTGTGGGAAACCCATCTGATCGAAGGGCTCGCCGGCGACCGCGTCGGCCTGTACGCGAAGGTGCACCACGCCTTGATGGACGGCGTTGCCGCGCAGCGTCTGCTCCAGCGCACACTGACCGGCGATCCGGACTCCGGCGAAGCGCTGGTGCCCTGGCATCTGCCAGCCTCGGATCGCCAGGCCGAGAACGGGTCGCGGCCGCGCACGCTGAGTACGACGGCGCGGGCGATGTTCGCCGCGGCGGGCTCGGCGCCGTCGGCGTTGCGGCTGGCCCGCACCGCGCTCGTAGAACAGCAGTTGACTTTGCCCTTCGCCGCACCGCGCACCCTGTTCAACGTCCCGATCGGCGGCGCGCGCCGCTGCGCCACCCGCTCCTGGCCGCTGGATCGGCTCCGCCAGATCAAGAAGATGACCGGCACGACCCTCAACGACGTGGTACTGGCCATGTCGGCGGGTGCGCTGCGCGCCTACCTGATATCCCACCACGCCTTGCCGGACAAACCGCTGATCGCGATGGTGCCGGTATCGCTGCGGCCGGAGTCCGACGACGGACACGCCGGCGGCAACGCGGTGGCGGCGCTGCTGTGCGGTCTCGCCACGGATCTGGCCGATCCAGCACAGCGGCTGGCGGCGATCAGCTCTTCGATGCGCCGCAGCAAAGAGATCTATCGGGAACTCTCTCCCGGACAGGCGATCTCGCTGTCGGCGCTGACGCTGAGCCCGCTCGCGCTGTCGCTGTTGGTTCCGGCCACCGTCGCGCTGACCAACCCGCCGTTCAACATCGTCATCTCCAACGTTCCCGGAACGCGCGAAACCCAATACTGGAACGGCGCCCGCCTCGACGCCAGCTACCCACTGTCGATCCCGATCGACGGGCAAGCCGTGAATATCACGCTCACCAGTTACGCCGACAGCCTCGACATCGGCATCGTCGCCTGCCGCCGCAGCGTGCCGGACGTCACCGCGCTGCTCGACCACCTCGAGACGGCGCTGTCCGATCTGGAAGACACCGTCTATTGATCGCTGGGAGCGGCGATATCGCCCGTTACCAGCGGAAATAAGCGAAACCCCGCGATTGCCCCGTCTTCACCCCGCCCCCTGGGACTATGCACCGCCGAGACACCGGCACTCGTGCGTCCACCCGATGATCCATGGAACTCCGGCGTCCGCCGACAGCCGATCCGACCCGCGCATGCCCCTGTCGTGAACTCACGTGTCGAATGGTCCTCGTTCCCACTTGAATTCGATGACGGTCGGATACCCACGAACATCCGGGTCGAAAGGGTGCCGGGAAATCGACAGCGAACTCGCGAGCATCCGAACCAGCTCCCAGTTCAGCGGATCGCCGCCGAGTTCCTCGTCGAATGCGGCGACGGCTTCGACGCGCACGCTCATCCGGTAGGTGCTGTAGGTGAAGGCACAGCCGAGCGTCGAACCGGGCACCGACCGCGCCACCAGCATTGTGGCGATCTCGCTGACTGCCAGCCGGATCTCCGCGGCCGCACCGAGCGGGAGGTCGGCGACCAGGGACACGGTGTCGGTCAGCCCGCGCAGCAGTGCCCAGTGCCGCTCGTCGCCGGGGATCCGCACGGCGACCGTGGAGGTCCGGACGGTAGGCGCGCCGAACGCGCAGGTGATCACCTTCATCAGACGGTGGCGAGCTGGGCTTGCCACATCCAGTGCGGCTGTTCGAGGCGCGCGGCGACGTCCAGGAACAGATCAGGGTCCAGGGTGCTCGTGATGGGTTCCGACATCGCTCCTACCTTTCTGCCGTTGCTCCTGGTCATCGAAGGTCTACCCAGCTGAGCGACGCTCAACCGCCCGTAGTTTCGCCTGCCGCGGGGCCCGCTCCGGCCTCAGCCGGGGGGTCGTTTGCGATCGGCCGGGCCGCTACGTCGAGCCGTGGGCGAATAGGGCCGACGTCCGCCGAACGGTCGCGCTACCGGCGCCGGGCCTGGACGCAGCGGCCACCGCTCCCCGAGCCGAGCCCGACCCAGCGCGATGACACGAAGACAGATGTGGTCATCGGTGGCAGAGCAGCCGGGTTGTGCGCGGCGCTGTCCACGGTGCGCGTATCTGGGTGATTCCGGCTGCGAACCGCCCCCATTGGTCAGGTTGCAGTGGAGCGCGTTCATCGGCAGACATCATGGGCTGCGAAGGCGATCTTGTCGCGCGGCTCGGGCAGGATGGCGCCGGGCCCCGGACCCACGCCTGCGCACTTAGGATGTGATCTCCACACTACTGGGAGGTGCGGGATGCCACAGGGTTCGGCGACGCCCTTGCGGGCGGCGACACTGCCGGAGTTCGGCGGTCGCCTCGCTACACCGACCTACGATCGATCCCGGATATCCTCCGGCATAGTGCATTTCGGCGTCGGCGGGTTTCATCGCGCCCATCAGGCGATGTACGTCGACCGATTGCTCGAACGCGGGATGGCGCACGACTGGGGAATCTGCGGAATCGGCATACTACCCGGCGACCGCAAGATGCGCGACGTCCTCGCGGAGCAGGACGGCTTGTACACGCTGTCGACGGTCGCGCCGGACGGCACTTGGGCCACGCGGGTCATCGGCTCGATCATCGAGTACCGGTACGCGCCGGACGATCCCGAGGCCGTGGTGGAGAAGCTCGCCGACCCGGCCACCCGGATCGTCTCACTCACCATCACCGAGGGCGGCTATCGTATCGGTGCGACCGGCGAGTTCGACGCCGACGATCCCGCAGTGCGCGCCGATCTCACCGGGAACACGCCACCCGCCACCGTGTTCGGACTCGTCATCGAGGCGCTGGTGCGGCGCAGGTCGCACGGCGTCGCGCCGTTCACCGTGCTGTCGTGCGACAACATCGAGGGCAACGGGCACCTCGCGCGCCGCATGTTCGGCGCGTTCGCCGCGCTGCGCGATCCCGAACTCGGCATCTGGGTGGCCCAGCGGGTTCATTTCCCGAATTCGATGGTGGACCGGATAACCCCCGTGACGCCAACCACCGCGACCGACGAGATCGAGCGCCGCTACGGGCTCACCGACCGCTGGCCGGTCCTGACCGAACCCTTCGCACAGTGGGTGCTGGAGGACTCGTTCGGACTCGGCCGCCCCGCCTTCGACGAAGTCGGCGTCCAGCTCGTCGACGACGTCGCTCCCTACGAGCTGATGAAACTGCGGTTGCTCAACGCGAGCCACCAGGCACTGTGCTACTTCGGCTACCTGAGCGGCTATCGGCTGGTCCATGAGGCCGCACGGGACCCGGCCTTCCAACGATTCCTGATGCGCTACATGGATGCCGAGGCGACGCCGACGTTGCGCACGGTTCCCGGCGTCGACCTGGATCGCTACAAGCGGACCCTGCTCGAGCGATTCGCCAATCCCGCGATCGGGGACACCATCGCCCGGCTCTGCGCGGAATCCTCCGACCGGATCCCGAAGTGGCTGCTGCCGGTGATCCGCGCACAGCTCGATACCGGCGGCGAGATCGACTGCGCCGCCGCGGTAGTCGCGAGCTGGGCGCGCTATGCCGAGGGTGTGGACGAGCAAGGCGCGCCGATCGAGGTCGTGGATCGCCGGCGCGACCAGCTGATTCCGCTCGCGCGGCAGCAGCGCGAGCAGCCTACCGCCTTCCTCGGCGAGCGGTCGGTATTCGGCGACCTGATCGACCGGCCCCGGTTCGTGACCGCATACCTGGCAGCCCTGGGCTCGCTGCGCACCAAGGGAGCGCGCGCCACGGTGGAAGACATGTCGCATTAGATACGACTGCCGCTGTCCTGCTCCGCCCGCTCCGCGTGGAGGCTCCGTCCGCGCCCCCTCTTCGCTCCACAGAACCTCACTCGGCGCGGAAACCATCGCCCACTATCCGCTGCGCGGAACTCGGCGCGACGGCGGTCTACGGCCGGACTCCCTCCGGCGGCGCCGAATTCCTACCGCGCTCACCTGTGCTCGGCACGGCAACCGGCTACCGAGGAACTCGGCAGCGTCCGACCGCCGCCGCACTCATCGCCGCTCGCCGCAGCAACAGGCAACGGCCTCGCCTTGTCCGGCGGCACCCGTCAGCGCGGCGTGACACGGGCGACCCCACGAGCGTCCGCGCCGACGGCGAACCAGACGTCCAGGCACGAACCGGTGCGGCGGGAGACGAGCTGGAGATCCTCGCCGGATCGCACCGGCTTGCCGTACTCGATCACCACTCGGTGCGGGTTGGACTTCAGTTCGGCGTGATCGGCGAGAACCTCCTCGAGCGCGGTGAGGTAGACCGCGTTGTTCACGTGATCGAGCAGGTCTATGTCGGTGACGCGCAGCGGAAACGGCTGGGTCCGCACGCCGGACTCGTCGGCCCACGGCATCGAGTCGGCGAGTTCGGCTTTCCACCGCAGCCGGTGTTCGCTCGTACAGGCCAGCATGGGCGCCAAGAAGCGGTCGCTCATCCGCGCCGGGACGCCGGATTCGGTGCCGAAGTGGATCAGGAAACCCTCGGTCTCCACCAGGCCACCGCCACTGCCACAGATCTGGACGCGCATCGTGCACCAGCGGCTGGAGGTCGCCGATGGCCAGCGCCGCAGCGTGACCCACTCGCCGAACTCGATCGGTTTGAGCGCGTCGATCACCGTTCTGCGGACTACCCACAGCCGATGCAGGTCGCCGTCGTCGAGGACCTCGAGATGGTCGTAGCCGACGTCCTGCAGGTACCGTGCGACACCGTCGAGCCGCAGACGCTGGTCGCCGCCGGTGTCGGCAAGGCGCACCGGCCATCCTGTCTCGAAGGGAGTCAGTGCGGCCGGGCTTTCCGGCAGGACGCTGGGAATGACCATAACCGGATGATGCCAGGTATTTGCTAGACGCGCGAACAGAAACTCGCTCGATAACATTTACGCGACAGATACGTCTCTACATTGCAGAGATTCGTGCACTACACAAATAAACTACCGATCGCTGATTAGTTGCCATTCGCCGCCGATGGGTTAAGAGCCGAGGTGTCCAGAAGCCGCAGCGTCGGGAACTCGGTCTACTTCTTCGAACGATCCCGCTTCTCGCGCACCCGCACCGAGATGCGGACCGGCGAGCCGGCGAAGCCGAATTCCTCGCGCAATCGGCGCTCGAGGAAGCGGCGGTAACCCGCCTCCAAAAAGCCCGTGGTGAACAGCACGAAGGTGGGCGGCCGCGTGGTCGCCTGGGTCGCGAACAGTACGCGGGGCAACCGGCCCCCACGCATCGGCGGCGGGGTGGCGGCGACCACTTCCTTCAGCCAGGTGTTCAGCCTGCCGGTCGAAATGCGCTTGTCCCAGGATTCGAGTGCGGTTTCCATCGCGGGTACCAGCTTCTGCACCGCACGGCCGGTATGCGCGGAGATGTTCACTCGTTGCGCCCACGGCACCTGAACCAGCTCACGGTCGACCTCGCGCTCCAGCTGCAGGCGACGGTCCTCGTCGACCAGATCCCACTTGTTGAACGCCAGCACCAGCGCGCGCCCCGAATCGGCGACCATGCTGATCACCCGCAGGTCCTGTTCGGTGATCGGCTGCGCGGCGTCGATCAGCATGATCGCCACCTCCGAAGCTTCCAGCGCGGACTTGGTGCGGAGCGACGCGTAGAACTCGGTGCCACTGGCGTTGCTGACCTTGCGGCGCAACCCGGCGGTATCGACGAACTTCCACACCTTGCCGCCCAATTCGACCAGGGAGTCGACCGGGTCGACCGTGGTACCGGCGATCTCGTGCACCACCGAACGCTCGTCGCCGGTCACCTTGTTCAGCAGGCTCGACTTGCCGACATTGGGCTTGCCGACCAGAGCGACGCGTCGCGGACCGACACCACCGGTGCCCTCGCGCGGGGTCTCCGGGAGCACCGCGAGCACATCGTCGAGCAAGTCGCCGGTGCCGCGGCCATGCGCGGCGCTGACCATGCGCGGCTCCCCGAGACCGAGCGACCACAGCGCTGCCGCCTCGGCCTCCACCCGCTGGTCGTCGACCTTGTTGGCGACCAGGATCACCGGGACCGCCGAGCGCCGCAGCTTCTTCACCGCGGCCTCGTCGGTGGCGGTGGCGCCCACCACCGCATCGACCACGAGCAGGATCGCGTCGGCGGTTTGCATGGCCAGTTCGGCCTGCCTGGCCACGGATTGCTGCAGTCCTTTCGCGTCCGGTTCCCACCCGCCGGTGTCCTGGACCAGGAATCGGCGACCGGCCCAGTTCGCCTCGTAGGACACGCGGTCACGGGTCACCCCGGGAATGTCCTCCACCACCGCCTCGCGGCGGCCCAGAATCCGGTTCACCAGCGTCGACTTGCCCACGTTCGGGCGGCCGACCACGGCAAGCGTCGGCATCGCGACGTGCGCCTGGTCATCGAACTCACCCTCGAGATCGGCCAGCTCCCAGTCGGCTTCGTCGCTCCAGACGCCGTCACCGGCCAGCACATCCCCGCTCACCGGTCACCTCTCGTCGCGAACGCCGAAAGCTGCTGCGCGACAACGCGGTACAGCTCGTCGATCACCTCATCCATGGACATGTCGCTGGTGTCGACCAGCACCGCGTCGAGGGCGGGACGTAGCGGGGACACCTTGCGGGTGGAGTCGAGGGTGTCGCGGCGCTGCACGTCGGCGAGCACGCCCGCGTAGTCGTCGCCGCGGCCCTCGGCGATGTTCTGCTGGTTGCGCCGGTGAGCGCGCGCCTGAGCGGAGGCCGTGAGATAGATCTTGGCGTCTGCCGCGGGCAGCACGACGGTGCCGATGTCGCGGCCCTCCACCACGATCCGCCGGGCGACCGCGGTGATGTCACGCTGCATCGCGACCAACAGCTCACGCACCTCCGGGACCGCGGAGACCGCCGACACGGCCCGGGTGACGGCGTCGCCACGAATCTCTGATGCGACGTCCTCCTCATCGAGCACGATCACCTCGCGGCTGGGCTCGGTACCGATGGACAGCGGCAGTTCCTTGACCGCGGCGGCGATGGCCGCGGTATCGGTGAGCGCGACGCCCGCGCGCAGCACCCGCAACGTCGCCGCCCGGTACATGGCGCCGGTGTCGAGGTACTGCGCGCCGAGCCTGGTGGCCAAACGCCGCGAGACGCTCGACTTCCCGGTGCCCGAAGGCCCGTCCATAGCGATCACGAGCGGGCTCGTACCGGACATCCGCCCCGGCACCTGCACCGGGATCTCCAGACCGTTCACAGCGACACCGCCTCGTAGAGTTTGCCGATTTCATCGCGACCGAGCACGCGCAGTGTGCCCGGCCGTTGGTCGCCCAGCGCGACCGGACCGATATTCGTACGCACCAGCCGGATGACCGGATGACCGGCCGCGTCGAGCAGCCGACGCACGATGTGTTTGCGCCCTTCGTGCAACACGATCTTCACCAGGGAACGTCCCTCCCCCAGCTCGAGCACCTGGAAACGGTCGACCGCGGCGGGGCCGTCCTCCAACTCGACGCCCTCCTTCAGTTGCTTGCCGACCGCGCGGTTGACCTCACCGTGCACGGTCGCCAGGTAGGTCTTGGAGACCTCGAAGGACGGGTGCATGAGCCGGTGCGCGAGGTCGCCGTCGTTGGTCAACAGCAACAGGCCCTCGGTGTCGGCATCGAGCCTGCCGACGTGGAACAGGCGCTGACCGGCGGCGATCCGCTCGGCCACGATATCGCCGACACAGGGCCGGCCCATATCGTCGGACATGGTGGACTGCCATCCCTTGGGCTTGTTCAGCGCGACGTGCACCAGTTCCTCGCGCACCATCACGCGGGTGCCGTCCACGCGCACCACCGCGTGCTGCGGGTCGATGCGCAGACCCTGCTCGCGCACGATCATGCCGTCGACTTCGACGCGCCCCTGCGCGATCATCTCCTCGGCGGCGCGGCGCGAGGCGACGCCTGCCTTGGCGAGGACCTTCTGCAGCCGTTCGCCCTCACCCCACGGAAGTTTGCTGTGGCCCCCGGACTCCGCCGCAGCGACATTCTGGTGGCGCGCGGGTTTGGCGTTGCTCAGCAACGGCGGCTGCGCGGCCTGCCGTTGCGGCTTGGGCTTCTTCTTACCACTCGGGTTCGCGTGTCGCTGCGGGGCCGGTGCGGCTGCGCGCTGCGCCGCGCCGCGGCCCGCGTTGTCCTGCTGGGTGCCGCGGGCGGCGATCCCCCGTTGGGCCGAACGTGCGTCACGTGCGGTTGTACCGCGGCCCGCGCCCCGTTCGGGCTGGGCGCCGCGTTTCCTACGATCCGGTGTGCCATCTCGGCGAGCGGGCGTATTCATCGTTTCCTGTCACTCTTCGGTACCGAGGTCCAAATCGGCCTCGGCGGGTTTTCGCAACCTGGTGTAACGGGGGTCCGTCTCCAGGCTCTCGTTGATCTCATCGATCAGGTCGACGCCCGGAAGCAGGGGCGCCAGTGGCGGCAGGTCGCTCAGCGACGCGAGTCCGATCCGTTCCAGGAACAGTTCGGTCGTGCAGTACATCGTCCCGTTGGTTTCCGGGTCGGTGCCTGCTTCGGCGATCAGTCCCCTGGCCAGCAGCGTGCGCATCACCCCGTCGACGTTCACGCCACGCACCGCGCTGACCCTGGTCCTGGTCACCGGCTGACGGTATGCCACCACCGCCAGCGTTTCCAACGCCGCCCGGGTCAGTTTCGATCGGGAGCCGTCGAGCAGCATCCGTTCCACATACGGCGCGTACTCGCTGCGAGTATAGAAGCGCCAACCGTCACCCACGAAACGCAGATCGATCCCGCTGGAGCGTGCGGTCAGCTCGGCTGACATCGCTCGCAGTGCGTGCTCCACGCGCTGCGCGGTATCGCCCAGCGCGGCCGCCAACTGGTCCACCGGGGCCGGAGCGTCGATCACGAGCAGCATCGCCTCCAGGGCCGAGCGGAATTCGGCGTCCTCTAGCGGTTGCGGAGTGATCTCCGTCACGGCCTCGCTCACGACGCCTCGCCGGCGCTCAGCTGCCCCGGGTACGGCCGCACGCGGTGTTCTCGGTTCACTCGGCGGCGTTCACTCGTCCGGCACACCTGGCTGACGGTCCGCGCGCTGTGCTCGCTCACCCGTAGTCCTCCTCGATAGTCACGGCGTCCGCCTGGCGCGCCGCGTCGTCGCCGATCCATCTGACCGCCAAGGGACCGAGCGGATCGGGCTGGTCGAACTCGATCGTCTTGCCGCGATACAGCTCGAGCAGCGCCAGGAAGCGGGCGACGATCTGGACCGGGACTTCGCAGTCGGCGACCAACTCGCCGAACGAGGTCCACACACCCGCACCGCGCTGGGTGAGCTGTTCCAGCACCAACGCCGCCTGCTCGGCCACGGAGATCGCGTGCGTGTGCAAGTGGTCGAGCCCGACCTTCGGCACCGGGCGGGGCCGGAAGGCCGCCGCGGCGATCGCGGCGAACTCGGCCGCCCCGACACCCAGCGTAACCTCGGGCAGCAGATCGGCGTAACGCTCCTCCAGACCGACCGCGCGGGGGTAGCGGCGCAGCGCCGCGGCCTCCAGCTCGCCGAGCAACGCGGCGACCTGCTTGAACGCTCGGTACTGCAGCAACCGCGCGAACAACAGGTCGCGCGCATCCAACAGTTCGAGGTCTTCGGCGTCGGTCACCTCCCCGGAGGGCAGCAGGCGCGCCGCCTTGAGATCCAGCAGCGTGGCGGCGACAACCAGGAACTCGGTGGTCTGGTCCAGAATCTTGTCCGCGCGCAACGTGTTCTGCCGTGCCATGTTCGCGGTGAGCGCCTTCGTGTAGGCGATGAACTCGTCGGTGACTTTGTGCAGCGCCACCTCGGTGACGTCCAGCTTGCGCGAGCTGATCAGGCTGAGCAGCAAGTCGAAAGGACCCTCGAAGTTGCTCAGGCGCAAGCGGAATCCAGCCGGCTGCGCCGCCGGTTCCTGCGCGGAGTCCCCCGGTGCGCTACTCGCGGGAGTTTCGGGCTCGTCAGCTGCCTCCACCGCGCCCGATCCGGCGCCCACCGAAACCGCAGCCCGCTCAGCCGCCGGCCCCGGGTCGCTCGGTAGCGCGTCCTCAGCCACCTGCGGGTGATTCGTGGGCGCGCCGTGCGCCTCGGATGCCTCCGGCGCGCAAGCATCCGAATTGCCCTGCTTCGCAGAAAAATCAGGCGCTGTCGCCTCGGTGTTCGCCACGGCGTCGGTGACCGATGATTCGTCCGGCATAGCGGCTGTACCGGACTGAAACGGCGCTTCGACAACGGCCGGATTCGGGCGTCGCGGCGCAGCGTCTCGTCCGGCGGCGATGAACGCGGCGGCCGCGTTCCCGAGCGTAGGGGCCGCACCGGAGAATGCGCGACCGGATGGTGACCGAGTGCGTTCGTCGACGACGTCGGGCGCAGCGACGTCGGGTGCAGCGGCATCGGGCGTGCGGTCGTCGGGCGAGGCGGTGGCACCGGCCGCGGAAGACCCCTGGCCGGATGAGTTGTCGGTGGACGCAGACGAGGGGCCGAAGCGGCCGATCACCGGCCCGACCGGTGGATGACTTCCCGAGCCATCGACCGGTATGCTTCAGCCCCACCCGATTTCGGCGCCCACGTGGTGATGGGCTCGCCCGCTACACTGGCGTCCGGGAACCGGACGGTGCGCGCGATAGCGGTGTCGTAGACCAGATCACCGAAGACCTCGACCACACGCGCCATGACCTGGCGAGAATGTAGCAGTCGAGCGTCGAACATGGTGACCACTATTCCGTACAAGCTCAGCCTCGGGTTCAGCCGGTCCCGCACTTTCTCCACGGTGTCGTTGAGCAACGCGAGCCCGCGGAGCGAGAAATACTCGCACTCCATCGGAATGATGACGCCGTCCGAGCAGGCCAGGGCGTTGACCGTGAGCAGGCCCAGCGAGGGCTGGCAGTCGATGAGGATGTAGTCGTAGCGGTCGCGCACCGGTTCCAGCGCGCGCCCCAGCGTTTGTTCGCGGCCCACCTCGTTGACGAGCTGGATCTCCGCGGCGGAGAGATCGATGTTGCTCGGCAGCAGGTCCAAATTCGCGACACGGGTCGGCGTCAGCACGTCGTCGATGGACACCTTGGAGCCGATGAGCAGGTTGTGCACGGTCAGCTCGAGATCGTGGTGGGCGACACCCAGACCCGCCGACAGCGCGCCCTGCGGGTCCAGATCCACCAGCAGCACGCGGCGACCGTATTCGGCCAGTGCGGCACCGAGGTTGATCGTGGAGGTGGTTTTCCCGACCCCGCCCTTCTGGTTGCACATGGCGACGATCAGGGCACCGCCGTGCTGGCCCACCGGTGGCGGGTCCGGAACCAGCCGCAGCGGCCGGCCGGTCGGGCCGAGCGTCGCGTCCTCCGGGACCGGCTCCACCCCGGCGCCCCACAGCGTCTCGGCCGCGGCCTCCGAGTACGGACCCGGTCGCGGGCCCATAAGCGGCTGCGCCCCAGCACCCATCGGCGGCTCTGCCGCGCCGGCTGTTGTCACGATCCGCTGCTCCTTATACGTTCCTGCCGGTTGCCTCGCCGAGCGTAGCGAGGCCGATCAGTGCCCGACCTCGCTTTCGAACGGTCCAGCTCTCGATAGACGCTACCGCTTGACCGCACCAGAGTGCCGCGCCTGCGCGCGGCGTGTTCGCCGCGCGCAGGTCAGCACCATCGCGGGCGGCCGTCGAAATGCACGCGAACCGGTCGTGCAAATCACTCCTCTTGTCCCAGTCCGCCTCCCCGCGTGCGATCCGGCCGGCTTGCCGGACATACCCGAAGCGGACGATACCCGGTGCGCGCACGGCCGCACACACCGCGGGCCCATCCACCTGCCGGATCGGCCCTGGTCCCACTGGTATTCGACACTCCGGCGCACCGGAAGACCGCGCCGCAGGATCAGCGGGCTCGGGGGTGGGCGGTGGCCCAGACTTCGCGCAGCGTATTGACCGTGACCAGGGTGTAGATCTGGGTCGTCGTCACGGACGCGTGACCGAGCAACTCCTGCACCACGCGGACGTCTGCCCCACCGTCGAGCAGGTGGGTGGCGAAGGAGTGGCGCAGCGTATGCGGCGACACCACCGCGGCGATGCCCGCGCGCTCCGCGGCGGTGTGCAACACCTGCCACGCGCTTTGCCGGGACAGGCGGGTGCCGCGGGCGTTCAGGAACAACGCACCGGCATTGGCTTTCCCGCGCGATGCGAGCAGCGGCCGGCCACGCACCAGATAGCCGTCGACGGCGGCGAGGGCGGGGCGCCCGATCGGCACCATCCGCTGCTTGCCGCCTTTGCCGCGCAGCACGACCGACCGTTCGGCGATGTCCAGATCATCGACGTCCAACCCGACCATTTCCGAGATCCGGGCGCCGGTGGAGTAGAGCATCTCCAGCAGCGCCCGGTCACGCAGTCCGCGCGGTCCCCCGTCCGCGCCGGCCGCCGCGTCCGAGTTGGCGGCGGCAGCGCCACCCGCAGCCTCCAGCAACCTCGATACCTGGTCGTAGGGTAGCGCTTTGGGCAGCCTGCGACCTGGCGTCGGCGGCTTGACCGCCCGCGCGACATCGGTACTGGTCAGCCCCTCCGCCGCGGCGAAACGATGCCATCCGCGCACCGCGATCAACGCACGTGCCGCCGAGCTCGCCGCCAGCGGCGGGTGCCCGCCGCCACCCGATCGCAGCGTGACGGTGAACTCGGCGACATCGGACTCGCCGACCCGCTCCAGCGAACCGGCGCCGCGCCCGCTCAGGAAGTCGAGGTAGCGGCCGAGATCGCGCCGATACGCGGCGAGCGTGTTGGGCGCGAGACCACGCTCGACCGCGAGATGGTCGAGATAGGCGTCGAGCTCGCGGGCGAGCACGACCGCTCAGTCCTCCGAATTGCGCGCCGCCTGGCGGCGCAGCAGCGCGGTGGGCTGTCCGGGCCACGGCGCGTCCGCCGGACGCAGCCCGTCGCCGCCCGCCCGCGCAGCCGCCACCGCGAGTACGCCGGCGACCGCGGTGGCGTTGACGATCTCGCCCACCAGCGCCGCCCGTACAGCCGCCTCGACCGGCATCCGGACAACTTCGAGGTCGGCCTCCTCCAGCTCCGGCTCGGGCCGGTGGGTCTGATAGAGATCCCGCGCCAGATACACCCGCAGCGCTTCATCGGTGAAGCCGGGCGACAGCACCACATCCACCAGCACCGACCACTCCCGCGCGGCCAGCCCGGCTTCCTCGGCGAGCTCCCGCTGCGCGGCGAGCAGCGGATCCTCGCCGGGGATGTCGAGCAGACCGGCGGGCAACTCGAGCAGCCGCGCTCCGATCGGATGGCGGTACTGGTTGATCAGCACCACGTTGTCGTCGTCATCGATCGCGGCGACGGCGACCGCACCGTGATGCTCGATCACCTCGCGTTCGGCGACCCGCCCACCCGGCATCGACACCTGGTCGAGCCGCAACGCCAGGATGGCGCCGCTGTAGACGGTCTTGCTGGATACGATCTCGAATTCGTGGCTGCCCGGTGCGGCAGCGCCCCCGTCGGTCATGCTGCGACCTTATCGGCATGAGCGGACACTTGCCGCCGACGCGGGCCGCCACCCGCGGACCGGCCACTCATTGCGCTATGCCTGTTCGGCCGCACCCGCGAGTTCGTCACCGGGAATGTCCACCGGAAGTCGTTCGGCCGCCTTGTATTTCAGCGCCGCCGAAATCAGCGCCGCGAATAGCGGGTGCGGCCGGGTCGGACGGCTCTTCAGTTCGGGGTGGGCCTGGGTGGCGACGAAGAACGGGTGTACCTCGGCCGGCAGCTCGACGAATTCGACCAGATGTCCGTCCGGCGAGGTACCGCTGAACGTCAAACCGCTCTCGGCGATCTTGTCGCGGTAGGCGTTGTTCACCTCGTAGCGATGCCGGTGCCGCTCCGAGACGTGCTCGCTGCCGTAGGCCCGGGCGACGACCGAACCCTTCGCCAGGGTCGCGGGGTAGGCGCCGAGGCGCATGGTGCCGCCGAGGTCCGCCTCCCCGGCCACCGCCTGTTCCTGGTCGGCCATCGTGGAGATGACCGGATGCGGTGTGCCGGGTTCGAATTCGGCCGAGTTGGCCTCGGTAAGACCCACCGAGCGGGCAGCCTCGATCACCACGCACTGCAGGCCGAGACACAGACCGAGCAACGGGATGCCGCGGGTGCGCGCGTACTGGATCGCGCCGACCTTGCCCTCGATGCCGCGGATGCCGAATCCGCCGGGAATCAGCACGGCGTCGACGTCGCGCAGCGCGTGCTGCGCGCCCGAGGGGGTCTCGCACTCGTCGGAGGGCACCCAGTGGATGTTCACCTTGGCGCGCGAGGCGAACCCGCCCGCGCGCAGCGCTTCGGTGACCGAGAGATAGGCATCGGGCAGGTCGACGTACTTGCCGACCAGCGCGACCTCGACCGTCTCGCGCGGCGAATGCACCCGGTCGAGCAGGTCGCCCCACACGGTCCAGTCCACGTCGCGGAACGGCAGGCCCAGTCTGCGCACCACGTAGGCGTCCAGGCCCTCACGGTGCAGTACGCGCGGGATGTCGTAGATCGACCGGGCGTCCGGGGTGGAGATGCAGGCGTCGACCTCGACGTCGCACATCAGCGCGATCTTGCTCTTCAGCGCCTGCGGGACCTCCCGGTCGCAACGCAGGATCAGCGCGTCGGGCTGGATACCGATGTTGCGCAGCGCGGCCACCGAGTGCTGGGTCGGCTTGGTCTTCAGCTCGCCGGAGGGGGCGAGGTAGGGCACCAGCGACACATGCAGGAAGAAGACGTTGTCCCGGCCGACGTCGTGGCGGATCTGGCGGGCGGCCTCCAGGAACGGCTGCGACTCGATGTCGCCGACCGTGCCGCCGATCTCGGTGATCACCACATCCGGCGTCTGCCCTTGCAGATCCGGACCGCGCATCGCGAGGATTCGGCTCTTGATCTCGTCGGTGATGTGCGGAATCACCTGCACCGTGTCCCCGAGGTATTCACCGCGCCGCTCCTTGGCGATGACCGAGGAATAGATTTGCCCGGTGGTCACATTCGCGTCCTTGGACAGGTCGCGATCGAGGAAACGTTCGTAGTGGCCGACGTCCAGATCGGTCTCGGCGCCGTCCTCCGTCACGAACACCTCGCCGTGCTGGAAGGGGTTCATGGTGCCGGGATCGACGTTCAAGTACGGGTCGAGTTTCTGCATCGTGACGCGCAGTCCACGTGCCGTCAGCAGCTGCCCGAGGCTGGAGGCGGTAAGACCCTTACCCAATGAGGAGGCGACTCCACCGCTGACGAAGATGTGCTTCGTGGCCGTTCGCGCCTGAATCCGTGTTTGACCCACGGGTCTTCACGGTAACACGAGTCCGCCCCTTCGTTCGAATGCCACACCCGTTTGCCCACCGATCGCCGGATCGCGATCCAGAGCACCGGGACCCTAACTGTGCCGCGGGTCGCGCTATGGACGTACGGCGCATCGTCAGGTGTCTGCCCTGGCGATGAAACGGCCCACCAGGCCGACGGCCGGTTGCCGAACCGCCGAGCACCAGCGGTCCGGCCGCCACGACGATTCGATCGGCCGCTCAGCCCGGCAGCGCGGCCGGCGTGAGCGAGGTGGCTTTGGCCCCGGTGCCGTAGCGGCCGACGCCGCCGTTGAGTTGTTCGCCGAGCGCGAGGACCGTGGTGACGCGGCCGAGCTCTCGTTCGAGATTGTCGACGGTGCTGACCTGAGCGGCGAGCGCGGCGTCGGCACGGACCACGGCGATCGGCCCCGCCCCTTCGGCAGCGCCCGCCCGGCCGGCCAGGACCACGCCGCCGCCACGGCCGCGCAGGGCGCCCGCGAAGCGAGCGGTATTCGCGCCCCTGCTGTCCCGGGCGGCCTCGGCGCCGTTTCCGGTGATCAGCACGGCCAGTTGCGCCGGGCGGACCGGCGTATCGCCGTAGGCGAGGAAACCGCCGCCGCGCAGGGTCTCCAGCACCAGTCCGAGCTCTTGCGGAGTACTCCGGGGTTCCCCGCTGACCGGGTCGAGCAACAGCACCAAGCCGAGCAGATCGCCCGCCATACTGCCCTGGTCGACCGCGCCGGTCCGCAGCTGCGCCCCCGCCGGGATCACGTTCGTGAGCGCGGTGCGTATCCGATCGCCCTCGCTCGCGTCGAGAAAGGGGTCGGTGAATCCGATCCGGCCGGTAATGGCCGCCCCGGAGGTCTCCAGCGCTTTCGTTACCGCGTCGACGTCACCGGGGTCGGCGTCCGGGGTCGTGAACACGACTACGCCGCGATCGGCGAGAGCGCCGCCGAGGATGCGGGCCGACGCCCCGGCGATGAACCGGTCGGCGGCCATGGCCTGATCCGTGAGCCGCCGGTTCTGATCGGTGAGCGTGTCTACCTGCTCACGCAGATCGGTCTTGTCCGCCCGCAGTCCCGACAGCAGGTCGGCGGCGAGCGTCTGCGAGCCGAGCACCACGCCGATGGCGAGGGCGAGGAAGACCGCCGCGATCGAGATGGCGTAATGGCGCATCGAAATCATCGTTCTCCCTTGCCTATTCCCACGAATGCCTATTCCCACGAACCGACGCGGGACTGCGCCCAGAGCGCGGCCCGGTTCCAGTTGTCGACGGCCCAGTCCATGACGTCCGCGCCACGGTTGGACGCCAGCAACACGACGATCACCGCGACCAGCGCGGCGAGCACCACCAGCGCGACAGCGATCCCGGACACCCGGTTGCGGTACAGCGTGGCGACGGCCTTCGCATCCACCAGTTTGGTTCCGACCTTGAGCCGGGTGAGGAAGGTGGCCGGGTTGCTGTGTCGGCGCCCCCGATCGAAGAAGTCGTCGAGCGAGGCCGGAGCACCCGCGACGACGATCAGCGCCGCTCCGTGATGATCGGCGAGTAACAGCGCCAGATCGGCAGCCGACCCCGAGGACGGAAAAGTCGTCGCGCCGATGCCGAGATCCTGGATGCGTTCGAGCCCCTTCACATGTCCGTCGGTGTCCGCGGGCAAGATCACCTCGGCACCGCATTTCATGGTCGCGGACGTGATCTCGTCCGGGTCTCCGACGATGATGTCGGGGCGGTACCCCCGCCTCCTGAGCGTGTCCGCGCCACGGCCGACGCCGATCAGGATCGGGACGTACTCCTTGATGAACGGCTTGATCCGCTGCAGATCCTCGGCGTGGTCTGGTCCGTCGGCGACCACCACCACGTGCCGCTGCTTCAGCACCAGATCCAGCTCCGGCACTCCGAAGCCGTCGATGAGCAGCGCGTTCTCCGTGCGGATGAACTCGATGGTGTTGCCCGCGAACGCCTCCAGGTGATCAGCCAGACCGTTGCGCGCCTCGATCATCCGCTCCGCGATGGCGGACTCGGTGAGCTCGATTCCTTCGACGAGGACCTCGGGTTCCTTCTTGATCAGCTTGTCGGAGTAGACCACGCCCTCATCGATCCGGACCCGCGCGCCGTCCTTGATCCGGCTGAACGCATCCGAGCTCACTGTGTCCAGCAGCAGGATTCCGTTGGCCACCAGCGCTTCCGGGCCCAGATTCGGATAGCGACCCGAAATGGACGGCGAGGTATTGATCACCGCGCCCACCCGGGCCTCGACCAACCGGTCGGCGGTCATCCGGTCGAGGTCCATCTCGTCGAGCACGACGACATCACCCGGGCCGACGCGCCCGAGCAGTCGCCGGGTGTTGCGATCCACTCGGGCTGTCCCGGTCCGACCCGGCAGCGTTTCGGTGTTCCTCGACAACAGCGCCAGCATCTTCATGCGCCGATGATGGCGGCAAACCCTCAACCATTGGTGGAGGCGCGCCGTTTCCCGGATCGCAGGCACCGTGATACATCCCGGCACTGCGCCTCACCCGCTCGGCGATTCATGCCGTGCCACCGGAGCCGAACCTGGTTCCCCAGACCCTCAGAACCCATAATCCGCCTGCTCAGGACGTATCCTCCCGGCTAGAGATAGGTTGCACCGCCGGAATTGCAGACCATGCCTCGCGCCGATGCCGGCGCCGACCACGACGAACAACAGAGGACACCTCGACCACAGGCATCCCCGCCCGATTCATCCACAGCGAATAGGCCGCTACTGGTTCTGGAGCGGTTCGACAGCCTGCCGTCGCAACCCCGAGACCGCGCGGTGCCCACCGGCGCCGGCAACGGAACCCTGGTCTCCAACACGATGAAATCCGATCCCACACTCCCCGTGCCCGACAAGCTGGTGCAGCTCAGCCCGAAGAAAGCTGATGACGGATTCGTGGAGGCCGGGCAGAAAACGGTGCGCTGATCGTCAGCGCGTCGCCGCCTGGGCACCCGCTTTCTCCGCGCGTGCCGTCGCGAGCAGCTCCTCCGCATGCGCGCGGCCGGTCTCGGTGTCGCCGAGACCGGCCAGCATGCGGGCCAGCTCGATAACCCGCTCCTCGTTGGTGAGCGCGCGAACGCCGCTGTTGACCGCGCCCTTCCCGTCGTCGGATTTGTCGACCACCAGATGGGTATCCGCGAACGCCGCGACCTGCGGCAGGTGCGTCACCACGATGACCTGGTGGGTACGGGCCAGCAGCGCCAGCCTGCGACCGATCTCCACCGCGGCCCGGCCACCGACGCCGGCGTCGACCTCGTCGAACACCATCGTCGCTCCGTGATCGGCCCCGGCGAGCACCACTTCGAGCGCCAGCATCACCCGCGACAGCTCACCGCCGGACGCGCTCTTGCTCAACGGCAGCGACTTCGCGCCCGAATGCGGGGCCAGGCGGAATTCGACCTCATCGATGCCGGCGGGACCGGCGTGCACCTGCTGCCCGTCGACGATGATCGGCGCCGAGTCCTGGGGGCCTGCGGCCGGCCACCGCACGTCGACCTCGAGACGCGCTTTACCCATCGCGAGCCCCCCCAGTTCGGCACTCACCGCGGCCGCCAGCTTTGCCGCCGCTTCGCCCCGCGCCGTGCTCAGCTTCTGGGCCGTCACCCGTACCCGCTCGGCGGCGGTATCCACCTCAGCGGCCAGCTTGGCCAGCGCCTCCTCGGAAACATCGAGTGAGCCGAGCCGGGCGCGTGCGTCATCCGCCCAGGCCAGCACGCCGTCGATGTCGGGGGCGTACTTGCGGGTCAGCGTCTTCAGTTCGGCCTGCCGGTTGAGCAGCGAATCCAGCGCCCGCGGATCCGAAGGCAGATCCGAGAGATAACCGCTCAGCTCGGCGGTCACATCCACCACGACGGCGATGGCATCGGCCAGGCGCGGCGCGAGAGCGGCCAGCGCGGGGTCGTCGGCCGCTTCGACGCGGGCGCGTGCGGCACCGATCAATTCCATCGCGCCGGAACCGTCTTCGGGCGCGTCGGCCGGTCCGGCGAGCGCGTCGTGCGCCGCCGCCGCCGCCTCGCGCAACGAGTCCAGATCGCTGAGCCTGCGTACCTCGTCGACGATGCGCACGTCCTCACCGGGCTCGGGTGCGATGCCATCGATTTCGTTCAGCGCGTGCTCGAGCCGTTCGGCCTCGAGCGCCATTTCCCGACCGCGGGCGGTCCGTTCGAGCAATTCGGCGCGGGCGTCGAGCCACGAACGGCGCTGCGTCCGGTACTTGCGCAGCAGTCCGGCCACCGCGCCGGCGGCGAACTGGTCCAACGCGGACAACTGCTGATCGGGACGCTGCAAACGCAGCTGGTCGTTCTGGCCGTGCACGGTCAGCAGCGGCGCCGTGAATTCGGCCAGCACCGCGGCGGGCACCCCGCGTCCGCCCAGATGCGCCCGCGAACGTCCATCACTGCCCACCGTCCGAATCGCGATGATGCTGCCGTCGTCGTCTTGCTCGGCCGCAGCCGATTCCAGCACCTGCGCGACCTCGGCGCGGGCGGCGTCGTTGACGTCCTCGATGGTGAACCGCCCCTCCACGACGGCACGGGACGCGCCGAGCCGAACCCGGCCCGCGTCCGCGCGCGCACCGCTGAGCAGATGCAGACTGGTCACCACCATGGTCTTGCCCGCACCGGTCTCGCCGGTCAGGCAGGTCAGTCCGGCATGAAACTGCGCGTTCGCCGTGGAAATGACGCCAAGGCCGTCAATCCTGATCTCTGTCAGCACTTGTGCTCTCCGTTCGCCGTCGGCCACGCCAGCCGGTTACAGGCAATTGGAACTTGCGCACCATCCGGTCGGCGAACGGTGCAGAATCCAGCCGCACCCAGCGGACCGGATCGGCGCCCCGAACCGCCTCCACCCGGCCGCCTCTGGGTAGTGCCAGCGTGCGCCTGCCGTCCAGAAAAACTATCGCATCGTGCCCGGTCGCCACCGATTCGACCGCGATGCGCGAATCGGGGCTCGTCACCAGCGGACGCGCGAACAGGGCGTGGGCATTGCTCGGAATCACCAGCAGCGCTTCGAGTTCCGGCCACACCACCGGGCCGCCGGCCGAGAAGGCATAGGCGGTCGATCCGGTCGGGGTGGCGATCAGAATGCCGTCGCACCCGAACGCCGACACCGGCCGTCCGTCGACCTCGAGCACGACTTCCAAGACACCCATGCGCGAGGCATTCTCGATGCTCGCCTCGTTCAGCGCCCAGCCGCGTTCGATCACCTCGTCGTCGACCCGGACGGTGAGGTCGATGGTCATCCGATGTTCGATCGTGTAATCGTGCCGGACCACCTGGGCGAGCGCCTCGTCCAGGTGCTCGGCCTCGGCCTCGGTCAAAAACCCGATGCGGCCCAGGTTGATCCCGAGCACCGGCACCGCCGCGGACCGCGCCAGCTCGGCAGCGCGCAGGAAGGTTCCGTCGCCACCGAGCACGAGCACCATCTCGCAGCCGACCGCTGCGGCTGGGCCGTGCTCGACCACGCGCACCGGATAGCCGCACGGTTCGGCCTCGAATCGGGTGCTGTCCGCCTCGTCGGCGAGCACTCGCAGGCAGATGCCCGCGTCCGCGAAGATCTTCGCCACTCGGTGGGCGGTCTCGATGATCTCCGCCCGCCCTGGATGGGACACCAGCAAGATCTCCCGGCCGCGGGGCTGGGCCGACGCGTTCACTGTGGGCCCTCCTCGACCGCGCGCTCGACCAGCGCCGCCACCCGCTCGCGGTCGTCTTCGAACTGCCCGTCGTTGCGCAGCCACAAGAAGTATTCGACATTGCCGGACGGACCCGGCAGTGGACTCGCCACGACGCCGACGGTACGCATGCCGAGGCCGGCCGCGGCGGCCGCGACCGTGCACACCGCGGCGGCACGCAGCGCGGGATCGCGGACAACGCCACCGGCGCCGACGCGCTCCTTGCCGACCTCGAACTGCGGTTTCACCATCGGCAACAGGTCGGCGCCCGGCGTCACGCAGGCTGCCAGCGCGGGCAGCACCAAGCCGAGCGAGATGAACGACAGGTCGCCCACCACCAGTTCGACCGTGCCGCCGATCGTTTCAGGCGTCAGGTTGCGCACATTGGTGCGGTCGAAGACCCGCACGCGCTCGTCGCTGCGCAGGCGCCACACCAGCTGCCCATAACCGACATCGACCGCCACGACCTCCCGCGCTTCCCGCGTCAGCAGCACGTCGGTGAAACCACCGGTGGACGCGCCCGCGTCCAGGCATCGCTTGCCCGTGACCGACAACCCCTCCGGCTCGAACCGCTCCAGCGCACCGAGCAGTTTGTGTGCCCCGCGCGAGGCCCAGGACACCTCGTCGGGCTCGTCGCGCACCACCAGCGGCGTACCCGCCTCGACGGCGGTGGCCGCTTTCACCGCGACCGTTCCGGATATCAGGACGCGGCCCGCACCGATCAACTCGACCGCGTGCTCTCGCGATCGCGCCAATCCGCGGCGAACCAGTTCCGCGTCCACCCGAGTGCGTCTGGCCACCTCAGATCTTGTCCACCGTGGCCAGTGCCTGTACGAGCACGTCATGTGCTTGCTCCAGGATGCGAGCGCGCCGGGTGATATCGACCCCGGCATCGGCGCTGTCGGCAGCGGGCGCCGCTGCGCTCCAGCCGGGTCGTTCGAGTTCGGCGAGCAGACTGTCCACCTCGCCGCGGATCCGATCCGGATCGGCCGGCTCCGGGCGCGGTTGCCCAGCCAGGTGCTGACCGGGCAACGGCGCCCCGGGACGGGGCCCCGGCACACCAGCGGGCCTTCCGGGACCGTTCGGACGGGGCGTAGGAGTAGTCATCGTGGCGTCAACGCTATCGGATTTCCGATCCGGACGCGCGGACCGTCACAGCTCGTCCCGGGTTACGCCGCAGGACCTCGCCCAGGTCTGCATCCAGGTCCAGTTCGACGGGTGTGTGATTGAGCGCATCGAGCGAGTCGCAGATATATGTGGGGATCCGCTCGTCCGGTGCCTCGCGCAGCTCGTCCAGGGTGCTGACGCCGGTCAGCACCAGCAGCGCGTCGAGACCCACGCGGTTGGCGCCTTCGATATCGGTGTCGAGGCGGTCGCCGACCACCAGCGCGCTGCGCGAGTTCGCCCGGACGAGCGCGTCCTCCAGCAGCGGCGGATACGGCTTGCCCGCCACGACCGGCTCCCGGTCGGAGGCAGCGCGCAGCGCGGCGACCATCGCGCCGTTGCCCGGGGCGAGGCCACGTTCGTTCGGCAAGGTCTTGTCGGTGTTCGCAGCAACCCACAACGCGTCCGCGCGCAATGCGTAGGCGGCCTCGGCCAGGTCCGGCCACGCGGTATGGGGGGAATGGCCTTGCACCACCGCGGCGGGCGCGGCGCCGTCGAAGCGCCGGATCGAGCACAGCCCGACCGCGTCGACCTCGGCGGCCAGATCATCGCTGCCGACGACCAGGACCTGCGCACCCAGTTCGAGTCGCTCGGCCAGCAGCCGGGCGGCCGCCTGGGCGCTGGTCACCACGTCGTCGATGGACGCGGGAAAACCGAGCTCGGCCAGATGCGCAGCCACAACCGCCGGTCCCCGGCTCGCATTATTCGTGACATACACCAGCCGCTGGGCCGCCTCACCCGTCGCGGTCAACGCCTCGGGTGCGCCTGCGATCACCTCGTGCCCGCGATACAGCGTGCCGTCCAAATCCAGCAGCAGGGCTCGATAGCGATCCCGTAGTCGCTTCACACCACTCTCACTCCATGTCACCGATCGGCGCCGCGCCGACTCGCATACCGTCGGGCTCGCCGACAGCACAGCCGCTCGGCCAGTCCGAGACACGAACATTACGCCAGACAACCAACCGGAAAGACGGGTGGTCAGCCACTTCGCCAGGCCGGAATCCCCTGTCACACAGCCCTCGAGCTGTTCGCCGTGCACCACGCCGAGGCCGCATCGGCCAGGCAGAACCGGAGCGCCTACCACCACGCCGACGTATCTCCCGACCGCACGCTCACGTCATCTGTGGGCACGACAAAGCGAACACCTCGCCGTCGATTCGAGACGCTCGATGAGGGCGCGTCGCCGGAACGACATCCGCGACGGCGGCGGCCAGAAACGGCGACTCAGCGAAGACGAAATCGACCACGCCGTAACTCATACTCGGGCGCGATCGAGGGCCGACGTACGGTCGGTCAGAGATCGATATCGCCGGTGAGTTCAGCGGCGCGTTCTTCCGCATCGGTTTCGCCGTCCAGATCCGCCGACGCGGCGTTCAGGAACCAGGTGAGCCCCTCGTCCGTGCGGCCTGCGGCGACCAGGGCGTCGGCGTAGGCGTAGAAGAGGCGGGCTGCGCCCGAACCCGTGCGCGACGGATCGAGATCCGACGTCTGGAGGGTTACGACGGCTTGGTCGTACTGGCCCAGGTCCATCCGGGCGCCCGCGACGACGATGCGCAGCTCGGTCGCCTCGTCCCCGCGCAGAGCACGGCCCTCGTCGCTGCGACCGAGTTCGATCGCGCGTTCGGGTCGACCGAGGCCACGCTCGCAGTCGGCCATCACAGCCAGCAGACCCGAACCACCGGACATCCGGCGGGCCGTCCGCAACTCCGACAAAGCTTCCGCCCATTCGCCGGCGTGGTAGGCCACGACACCCGCGGTCTCGCGAACCACGGCAATCCGGCCGGCACGCTGCCGGGCGGCCCGCGCGTGCGCGAGCGCCAACGCCGGATCGTCGTCGACGAGTTGCACTGCCATCACCAAGTGCCTTGCGACCGTTTCCGCATTGCCCTTGTCCAAGCTGAGTAGGTCACGACGCACGACCGGGTCCAGATCGGTGGCCTGTACGTCGTCCGGCAGATCGGGCTCCTCCGGACGCGCGGGACGCCGGTCGAGCGAACGACCGCCGCCCACCCGGGAGCCTTCGCCGCCGCGACGGCGATCCTGCGACACGTCACCGCGCGATGCCCGGTCGTCACGATCGGCCCCGCCGCGGCGCGCGTCGGCATCCCGCTCGGTGTTCGAACGGCGTCGATCATCCGCGTCATCGCGACGCCGAAAACCGGATTCGCCACGGCGCCCGCCATCGCCGGATTCGCCACGGCGCTCGAATCCTCCGCGTCCACCGCGCTCGCCACGCTGGACATCGCTCCGGTCACCGATCTCATCACGACGGCGACCGAATCCACCACGAGATCGGTCTCGATCGAAACCGCCACGTGTACCGGAGTCTTCCCCCCTGCGGTAGCCGCCACGCGAATCATCGCGTCGCTCGCCGGAATCTCCTCGACGTTTGAAGCCGCCGCGTTCTCCAGCGTCCTCGGAGCGCTTGAAACCACCACGTTCGCCGGCGCCCCCGCGGCCGGTGAAGCCACGCTGCGCACCGGAATCGTCGCGGCGTTCGAATCCGCTTTTCCTCGGCCCGTCGCCGCCGCGGCGGTCACCGGAATCCTGGCGTCCGAATCCACCGCGCCCCGACGAGTTGCCTCGCTGGTCATGGCGACCACGTTCACCGGCGTCACCACGGCGGTCGAAGCCCCCCGAGGTGTCGCGGCGCTGAGCACCACGCTCGGCGGACTCGTCGCGCCGACCGTAGCCGCCGCGGTCACCGGAATCGGCCCGGCGTTTGAATCCACCGCCACGTCGATTCGTATCGTCGCTGTCGCCTCGACGGCCGGTCCCCGAGTCGGGAGCGCCACGCCGGAAGGGCTTCCGATCGTCGTTCTGTTCCGGCACGGTGCTCCCTTTCTGGATTTCGGGGGAAGTCTGTTGGGCCCACAAATTCAATCATGCACCTGCGGTGCGGGCCGGGCACGGCGGATTCTTCCGAGCACTATCGGGTGCTCAAACGCCGATAGGGGACCCAGATTCTGGGTCCCCTA